>CBINOW010000184.1:0-7663 GCA_966252395.1 uncultured Oleiharenicola sp.
TGTTTCGTTTTGCCCTGCTCGGACACGGAAAGGTGAATCCACCGCTGGCCGGTTTCCAGAAGATCGATGCGTATCTCGGCTTCGGGGTGGGTCGCGAGCAGATCCCACACCTGTTCCGGTCCGACCTTGGTCGTCCAGTGGGAGACGGCGAAGTTCCAGACGAACATACCGGACATGGTGAGGGTGGCGGCTGCCACCCAGGGCAGAAACGGTTTCCGGGCGGCCGGCTCCTGCGGGTTCGCAATCCCCCATCTGGAACGTATGCGCTTATGATTCGCCGCCGCCCAGAGCAGCAGCGGAATTCCCGGGACGAGGTAGAGCAGGCCGAGCCACAGGGCGCCGACACCGGCATAATGTGGTTGGGAGCGGAGGAGGCCGTCGGCCAGGAGCACCGGAAGCAGAAAAACGATCAGACCGATGGTGAAGAGCTGCCAGAAACGCCGGGCCCACCGGAGTTCGCCCGGGGAGGCCGCAGGGTCGGCCATCTGCCAGCCGATCAATCCACCCAGTCCCGCCACGAAGGCCAGGGAGGAAAGAAACCACAGCATCTGGGCCGAGAGGATGACGCCCAGGACGCCGGGCCAGGAAACGCTCTTGGCCCCGGCAGCACTTTTGACGGCCGAGCCGCCCAGCGTCGAGCCGAGGGCGACCTCCGCCACCGGCAGTGCGGTCATCACGCCCAACAGGAAGGATTGGCCCGGCCGGCTGCGTTCGAGCGTGCCTTCCACCATCGCGAGCACCTGTTCATGCAGCATGGCCCGTCCGCGGGAGAGCCGCTGTTTGACCGCATCCTGGCTGAGTTCCAGCTCCCGGGCTACGTGCTCGATCGAACGGCCTTCCCGATAAAACAGCACAAGCGGTTCACGGTAGGTCTCGGGAATCCTGCCCAGCGCCTGCCACAAAATCGCCGCCTCCTCCCGGCTTACGGCCTGCTCAGAAGGAGACGGCCCGGAGGCTGCGAACTCGGGCGCCGCGTCCAGCGGCCGGGCAAGATGGCCGGGTTCGCGGCCGGCATGACGCTGGGCATTGCTGATGAGGTGACGCGCGATACCGCACAACCAGGAGCGGAGTTTGTCCGGTTCCCGCAGCGAAGCGAGGCGCCGCCATGCGGTGATAAACGTCTCTTGGGCGAGATCCTCACTGCGCTCGATGCTGCCGGTGGCGCTGTAAGCCAGCGAACACACGAGCGATTGGTAGCGAGTAACGATCCGGCCAAAGGCGTCGCGGTCGCCAGCCAGGCTCGCCTGGACCAGGCGGCTATCCTCGAAAGTTTCGGAAGGGATGAAGGGGGGAGTTTGCATAACACCCTTCAAGTGGCGATTTCGACCTGTCAGGTGACAGGATTTTTGACTCAAAACAATCCCAGCAGGAACGAGGGCCACACGCCGAGGAGCACGATGAGCGCGGCGGCGACCAGCAAGGAGATCCGCGCGGGCAGGGGCACCGTTGTGGGCTGCTGCCCACCCGGTGTTTGTCCGACGGACTGCGGCGTATCCGTCGGCAAAGGCGCGGCCACGAGTGCCTGCTTCAGAATCAGCAGGTAATAGTAGAGCGCGACGGCGCTGAGCGCGATGGCAAGGATCACGAGCCAGCCGCTGGGGCCCTGCAGGCCGCCGACTTTGAGCACCGAGGCGAAGACCGCGAACTTACCGAAGAATCCGGCGAGCGGCGGAATGCCGGCCAGCGAGAGGATGAAAATCGCGAGGCAACCGGCGAGGAAAGGCGAACGTTTATACAGGCCGGCAAGATCGGTGAGCGATTGGACGCGTCCGCTGGTTTCCAAGGCCGCGATCACGCCGAAGGTGCCGACGGTCGCGAGGCCGTATGTGGCGGCGTAGTAGAACAGCGGACCGGGGCCGACGCGGCCGGCGGCGATTACGCCAAGCAGGAGCGCGCCGGCGTGGGAGATCGCGGAGTATGCGAGCAGGCGACGGACATTTGATTGGGCGAGCGCACCGAGGTTGCCTAGCAGGAGCGAGGCGCCGGCGATCATCGCGACGACGGGGGCCCAGCCCACCGTGATCGGCGTGTGGGCGACGGTGCCGGCGGCGGCGCCGAGCCCGGGCCAGAGCAGGCGGGTGAAGAGCACGAGGCCGGCGAGTTTCGAGGCGGAGGCGATAAGCGCGGCGGCCGGGGCGGGCGCGCCCTGATAGACGTCGGGCGCCCAGAGGTGGAACGGCGCGGCAGCGGCCTTGAAGCCGAAGGCGGCGAGGATCATCACCAGCGCGACAATCAGCAGCGGCGGCTGGCCCTGCACGGCGATCTGGTTGGCGATGTAGCCGAGGTTGATCGAGCCGGTCAGGCCATAGAGAAGGCTGAAGCCGAAGAGCAGGAAGGCCGCGGCCATGCCGCCGAAGAGGAAGTATTTCAGAGCGGCCTCGGCGGAAGCCGGGCTGGACTTGTCAAAGCCCGCCAGCGCGTAGAGCGAGAGGCTGGCCAGTTCGAGCGCGACGAAGGCGACGAGCAGGTTGTTGGCCGCGGCCATCAGGCTGAAGCCGGTGGTGGCAAAGAGCAGTATGGCGGTGAACTCGGCCGGATGACGGAGCTTGGCGGAGTGCGGCAGCAGCGCCAGGGCGAGCACGGCGAGGCCGATCACGCCGGTGCGCGTGAGGTTGGCGAGCTGGTCGTAGAAGAAGGCGCCGCCAAAAACGCGTCCCGTGGCGCCCAAGGTGGCGGCTTCGTAGCCGGCCATGAGCAGGGCGATGGTGCCGAGCAGGAGGGCCACATGATGGCGGTTGGCCGGGCGGTGGCGGGCCCACGCGAGGTCGAAGCCCAGCACGAGCAGCGCGCCGACCACGAGGTGGATCTCGGGGCGCAGGGCGTGGAAGAGTCCGGCGTAGTCGGCGGTCATGATGCACCTCCGGTCAGGATGGACTGGAAGACGGGCGACTGGAGCGCGGGGCGGATCCAGTTGAACAGGGTATCCGGGCTGAGGCCGAGATAGATCGTCGCGCCGAGGAGAAGCAGGGCGCCGAGCTTTTCGGGCCAGGTGATGGGCGGGAAATCGTGGTGGTGGGCGTTGCTCTCAACGCGCTCAAGCGCGTGGGGGACGCCGCGCTCCACCTTGCCGAAGAACGACACCTGGATGGCGCGGAGCGTGAAGGCGGCGGCGATGAGGACGCCGGTGGCCGCGGCCAGAGCCCAGACCGGGTTGGCCTGCCACGAACCGATGAGAATGGTCAGCTCGGCCGGGAAACCGCTGAAGCCGGGGATGCCCATGGAGGCGAGGCCGGCGAGGACGAACACGACGGCGGCGAAAGGCATCAGCTTGTGCAGCGGCATCGCGCGCAGGTCGGCGAGGCGGCGCGTGTGGGTGCGTTCATAGACCATGCGGCCGACGACGGCGAAGAGGAGGCCGGCGACGACGCCGTGGGAGAACATCTGGAAGACCGCGCCGCTCACGGCGGCGGGGTTGGCGGCGGCGAGGCCGAGGAGCACGAAGCCCATGTGGCTCACGCTCGAGTAACCGATCACGAACTTGAAGTCCTCCTGCACGAGCGCCACGAAACCCGCATAGAGGATGCCGGCGATGGCGAGCCACGCGATGTAGGGTTGAAGCAGGGCAAAGGCCTCGGGGGAGAGCGGCATGGCGACGCGCAGGCAGCCGTAGGCGCCGAGCTTCATGACCACGCCGGCGAGCAGCATCGAGGCGGCGGTCGGCGCGGCGACGTGACCGGTCGGCGCCCAGGTGTGCAGCGGGAACATGCCCGCAAGGGTCGCGAAGCCGGTGAAGACCAGCGCGACCACGCCGACCTGCGAGGCGAGGCCGAGGCGACCGGTGGCGGCGATGAGTTCGGGGAAACCGAAGCCCGTGGCGTGGCCGGCGCCGTAGATCCAGAGCATGCCGGCGAGGACCAGTGCGCTGCCCGCGAAGGAATAGAGCACGAGCTTCATCGCGCCGTATTCGCGGTTGGTGGAGCCCCAGTTCGCGATGAGGAAATACTTCGGGACGATGGCGATCTCGTAGAAGACGAAGAGCACGAAGGCGTCGGCGCTGAGGAACACGCCGTAAACGCCGCCGATGAGGGCGAGGTAGAGGGCGAAGAACTCGCCGGTGCGGTGCTCGATGTTCCAGGAGAAGAGCACGCCCGCGGTGGCCGCGAGGCCGGTGAGCACGAGGAGGGTCAGGCTGATGCCGTCGGCGGCGAGGTGGTAGCGGATGCCGAGTTCTGGGATCCACGCGACGTTCACGAGATCCTGCAGACCGGCCGCGGGCACGAAGTCGCGGGCGGCGGCGAGGGTGATGCCCCAGGCCGTCAGTGCCGTGACCAGCGCCACGAGGCGGGCCGCTGCGGCCGAGCGTGCCCCGGCGAGGAGCGCGAGCAGCGCGCCGGCGAAGGAGACATAGATGGTGCAGGGCAGAGCGTTCATCGCAGGTTGGCCGCCCAGGACGTGACGAGCGGGTTGATCAGGCCGGCCAGCAGTTGCGGGCAGATGCCGAGGAGGAACATGAGCACGAGCAACGGGAGCAGTGTGGCCTTCTCGGTGAAATCGAGGTCGCGGAAGTTCACGCCTGCACCCGCGGCGGGGCCGTGGAAGACGCGTTGCCAGAAGGTCAGGAGGAAGAGCGCGGTGGCGAGCAGGCCGAGCGTGGCCAGGGCGGCGATCCAGGGGGTCAGGCCGAAGACGCCGCGGAAGATGAGGAACTCGCCGACGAAGCCGTTGAGGCCGGGCAGGCCGAGCGAGGAGAAGAGCGCGATGCCGCAGAAGCCGGCGAAGACCGGCGCGGCGGAGCGCACGCCGCCGAAGTCGTGCAGGCCGCGCTTCCCGCCGGAGCGGTCTTCCAGCACGCCCACGCAGAAGAACAGCGCGGCGGCGGACAGGCCGTGGTTGAACATCTGGAGGACCGCGCCGCTCAGGGCGGCGGTTGACGCCGCCGGGTTGCTGGTGCCAGCGGCGGCGACGGCAAATAGCGCGAGCAGGCAGTAACTCAGGTGGTTGATGGAGGAGTAGGCGACGAGGCGCTTGAGGTCGGTCTGGCGCATCGCGGCGAAGGCACCGAGCACCACCCCGGCGAGGGCGAGCCAGAGCAGGGGCGTGGCGGCGGCCTGCAGCGGCTGCGGGAAAATCGGCCAGAGGATGCGCAGGAAGCCATAGACGCCCATCTTGGACATCACACCGGTGAGGAACATCGAGGTGCCGGTCGGGGCCTCGGCGTAAGCCGGGGGCAGCCAGGCGTGGAAGGGGAAGAGCGGAACCTTGACCGCGAGGCCGAGCAGCACGCCGAGGAAGACGGCCTGCGGCCAGACGCCGCCGAAAGTGGCGAGGCGTTCGGCGATCAGCCCCGCCCGGGCGAGGGCGGCGAGTTCGGTGAAGTCAAAGGTGCCGGTGGCGGCGTAGAGAGCGGCGAAGCCCAGCAGCATGAAGGCGCTGCCGCCGATGGTGTAGATCACGAACTGGTAGGCCGCGCGCGTCGCAGCGGCTTGGCCGCTCTCGGTCGAGCCGCCGCCCCACAGCTTGATGAGGAAAAAGGCCGGCACGAGGCTCAGTTCCCAGAAGATGAACCACGGGAAGAAATCAAGGGCGAGGAACACGCCGAGGGCGCTGCCCTGCAGGAGGAGGAAGAGCGCGCCGTGGATGGCCGGGCAGCGCGCGGTGCGCGTGGTGCCGAGGAGCGCAAGCGGGGCCAGCAGGCCGGTGAGCAGCACGAGCACGAGGCTCAGGCCGTCGAGGCCGAGATGGTAACGGACGTTCAGCGCGCGAATCCAGGGCTGTTTCTCCACGAATTGCAGACCGGTGATCGCCGGGTCGAAGCGGCTGAGCGCGACGAGACCGAGCGCCAGGGTTGAGAGGCTGAAGACGATGGGCAGCAGGCGCCCGAGCCGGGGCGAGAGCTTGCAGCGCAGCAGGAAGACCAACAGCGCGCCGATCCACGGGGTGAAGATGATCCAGGAGAGGAGGTTCATCGCGCACCTCCCAAAATCACGAGGATGAGCAGGAACACCACGCCGAGGGCGAGGGTGCGGAGGTAGCCGTGGGCGTCGCCGGTCTGGGCCTTCGAGTAGGCGGTGCCGGTGCCGCGGAGTTTTTCGCTGGTGGCGTCGAAGCCGCCGTTGAGGACCTGCTCGTCGGTGTCACGTCCGGTCGAGCCGGTGAACTCGCCGAGCGCGGCGAGGAAGCGAACGGCGCCGTCCCAGACCCATTTTTCGAGGAAGGCGCAGAGCGAGGCGAAGGCGTCGGTGAGGCGGATTACCGTGGCACCGTAGAGTTCGTCGAAGCCGAGGCGGGCGGCCAGCGCGGCGATGACGCCCGGGGCTTGAGTGGCGAGCGGGTCCGCGGCGGTGGCGGAGGCACGCGGGCGGCGGCCGTAGAGCGCCCAGCCGGCGCCGATGCCGATTGCTACGAGGAGAACTGAGAGGCCCATCAGGCCGGCGCCCTCGAAGAGCGAGTGACCGTGAACTTCAGAGTGGCCGAGAAGCTTGGCGTCGAGCCAGGGCCAGGCGGGCGTGTTGAGGAAGCCGAGGCCAATGGCGCAGACGGCGAGAATCACGAGCGGGAGCGTCATGGCCGGCTTGTTCTCGTGGGCGTGCTCGGCGGCGTGGGAGCGGGGTTGGCCGAAGAACGTCTCGGCCATCAGGCGGGTGTTGTAGAAGGCGGTGAGCACGACGCCGGTCAGCGCGACGTAGAAGGGCAGGTGGGAAACCTCCCAGCCGTGGGCGGCGTGGAGGATAGCTTCCTTGGACCAGAATCCGGAGAAGAGCAGCGGCACACCGACGAGCGCCATCGTGCCGATGGTGAAGGTAATGAAGGTGATCTTCATTTTGCCCGACAGGCCGCCTAGCGAACGGATGTCCTGCTCGTGGTGCGCGGCGTGGATGACGGAGCCGGCGCCGAGAAAGAGCAGGGCCTTGAAGAAGGCGTGGGTGAGCAGGTGGAAGATGGCGGCGACCCACGAGCCCACGCCGAGGGCCAGCATCATGTAGCCGAGCTGGGAGACGGTGGAGAAGGCGAGGATGCGCTTGATGTCATTTTGCGCGACGGCGATCAGGGCACCGAGCAGAGCGGTGATGGCGCCGATGAAGGCTACGACCGTCAGAGCGTGAACGGGCACGCCGGCCAGCCCTTGGTCGGCCGACATCAGCGGGTAGATGCGCGCGATGAGGAAAACGCCGGCGGCGACCATCGTGGCGGCGTGGATAAGGGCGGAGACGGGCGTCGGGCCCTCCATCGCATCGGGCAACCAGACGTGCAGCGGGAACTGGCCGGATTTGCCGACGGCACCGCAGAAGAGCAGCAGGCCGATGGCGGTGGAGGCGGCGAGACCGCAGGGGAGGAGGACCGAGAGATTCGCCAGCGCGGCGGATTCGAGGATGCCAGCGCCGCCGTCGTAGAAGAGCAGCGTGCCCTGGGCGTCCTGAAGCCAGAGCAGGCCAAGGAGGAAACCGAGGTCGCCGATGCGCGTCGTGATGAAGGCCTTCTTGGCGGCGGCTGCGGCGGCGGGCTTGTGAAACCAGAAACCGATGAGCAGGTAGGAGGCGAGGCCGACCAGTTCCCAGCAGACGAAGAGCAGGAGCAGGCTGTTGGCGACGAGCAGGCCGAGCATCGCCGCGGCGAAGAAGCTAAGGAAGCAGAAGAACTGCTTGGCGTTGCGGTCCTCGTGCATGTAGCCGGTGCTGAAGATGAAGATCAGCAGGCCGACGAAGGTGACCATCACGCACATGAA
>CBINOW010000185.1:0-7583 GCA_966252395.1 uncultured Oleiharenicola sp.
CTCGCCAAGCCCTTCGCGATCCGCGAGCTCTCCGCCCGCATCGACAAGCGCCTGCAGGCCCGGCAGGAGACCGAGATGCTGCGCCGGCAGCAGGATGAGATCCGCTCGACCTTCGCCCGCTTCGTCGCTCCCCAGGTCGTCGAGATCCTCCTGCGTGACCCGTCCCACCTCAAGCTGGGCGGCGATCTCCAGCCGGTGACCGTGATGTTCACGGACCTCGAGGGTTTCACCAGCCTCTCCGAGGAAACCTCCCCCGACCTGCTGCTCAGCGTGCTCAACCGCTACCATGAACTCGTGTCCGGACTCGTCCAGAAACACGGCGGCATCGTCAACAAGTTCATCGGCGACGGCGTGATGGCGCTCTTCAACACCCCGATCCTGCACGAGGGCCATGCCCACAGTGCCGTGCTGTCCGCCCTGGCCATCCGCGAGGCCCTGCCCGAGCTGCATGCCGAGTTCGACCCCCGCTTCCGCCTGCCCATCAAATACGGCATCAGCACCGGCCCCGCCATCGTGGGCAACGTCGGCGCCACGCACTGCATGGATTTCACCGCCCTCGGCGACACGGTGAACCTCGCTTTCCGACTCCAGAGCCTCGCCGCCGGCGGCCAGATCATCATCAGCGAAACGACCCGCGCCAGCCTCGGCCCCGACATCCTCGTCAGCCCTCTGGGCGAACTCACCGTCAAGAACCGCTCCAAGACGGTGGGCGCCTACACCGTGACCGGACACACCTGAGACAGGCCGGTTTGGCGGTCAATTGGTGCTCACGAATCGGCCGGATGTGCCGATACATCCGGCCATGCGTCGGTATCACCTCACCGCAGGCCTGCTGCTTGTCCTCAGCCTGGGCGTCCCGCTTTGGGGCGCTCCGGACTGGTCACGCGTCAAGGCCGGCCTGTCTGTCGAGGAAGCCGAGGACGCCCTGGGCCGGCCGCTTATCCGCACCTATGGACGCGGCTTCCAAGTCTGGATCTACGACGGCCGCGGCGAAGTGATTTTTGCCGACGGTCCCGGCGCCCTGGGTTGGTCGATCCCCGCCCCGACGCCGGAATCGCTCACTCGCCCGGTCGAGCGCGACGTGTTGCTCAAACCTCGGGTGCGTCTGCCGGCCTTGCGCGCGGCCGCCACATCCGCCGCAGCGGTGCCGGTCGTCGCGCCCGAAAACGACATCCGCTTCCGCTACTTGCCGCGGCGCTAAGGCCATCCGGCCCGGCCTGATTAATCGGGTGTGAAGTCCTGGTCTTCCTCAGTGAGCAGGCTTGAACCGCAGCCAATGCACACCTAGCTTGCCAACGTGGCTCTCTTCTCCCGCATCCTCGATTTCAAGAAGGGTTTCCTTTCCCGCCTGCGTGACAAGCGCGCCCAACCCCGCTTTACCGTGGGCGCGACCTTCCCGCTCAAGGCCAGTCTGCTCCTGACCGGCGATGTTCGGCCCGCCAAGAAAGGCGAATCCAAACCCCGTCCCGCCGGGCTCAGCTGGAGCGGGCGCATCGGCAACCTCTCCAGCAACGGGCTCAGCGTCCTGCTGCCCCCGGCCGCGCACACCGTCCGCGGCGAGGAAACCATCGTCCGCCTCACCATCGAGGGACACGAACTTGAGATCGCCTGCGTGGTCGCCCACTTCCGCGTCTTCAGCACGCACTCGGTCTGCGGCGTGAAGCTCAATTTCGACGATTACGCCGTGCAGAAAGGTTTTCACCAGCTCGTCGAGGCCGTGCGCATCGGCACGTCGTTCGAGGTGGCCCGCCCGGCCAAACAGAGCGGCGAACAAATCTCGCAACAGTGGCGCTCGGTCAACCGCGGCACGCTCACCGAATGGCGCAGCGCCGACACCCGCAAGGTCCAGCGCTTCGAACTGGCGGTCGGCGAACACCGGCTCAGCGGCCAAGCCTCGCCCCGCCACATCAACATCACGCCCCGCTCCACGGCCTCGCGCGCGCCCATTCCCGTCTCCACCGCCGTGGAGGTCCGGGATTTCATGCGCTGGGTCGCGGCCAATCTGCCCAAGGGCGTTCCGGCCGACCTGCGTGATCTCATCGGCAACCTGACCGCCGCTGACCAACCCGCCCAGGGTTCGTGGGCCCCGCCTCCGGCCGCCCGCTGAGCCGGTTGCGCGCAAGTCGGGATTGCCGGGTGCGGTTCTCTCCCTAGCGTCCCGCCATGTCGCAAAATTCCCGCCGGCGCACCGCGGTCGCCGTCATCGTGGCGCTCCTGGTTCTGCTGCTCCTCCTGCTGGTGCGCTGCCAGCGCGCGAAACCTCTCGCCGCTCCTCCCCCGTCTTCCACCCCGGTTGCCCAAGGCACCGCGCAACCAGCCCCGCCCGCTCCCGGCACCCCTGAGTCCGCCGAGGTGCTCACGCCCGCCACGCTGCAGGCGGCGCCGCAGGTCGTCGCCGGAGTGGAATTTCCCGTAAGCTGGACCGGTCCGGACAACCCCGGTGACTTCATCACCGTCGTGCGCAAGGGCACGGCGGATCGCGACACGGCCGGCTATGCGCTCATCCGCGGAGGCAATCCGCTGCCGATGCATGCGCCGATCGAGCCGGGCGATTGGGAGCTGCGCTACGTCGCCGCCCGCTCGCGCACCGTGTTGGGACGCCTGCCGCTCACGGTCACACCCGCCGGTGCCACGCTCGAGGCCCCGGCCGAAGTCACGCTGGACACGCCCGTCACCGTCACGTGGACCGGCCCCGCGAATCAGGGCGACTACATCACCATCGTCGCCAAGGACACGCCCGACGGAAAATACGGCCCCTACACCACGGTCAACCATGGCTCTCCGCTCAAGGTCACCGCCCCGGCCACAGCCGGCGAGGCCGAACTCCGCTACATGACCGGCCAGGGCGCCAAGGTGCTTGCCCGCCGCCCGCTGCGCATCGTGGCCCCCGAGGTGTCGATCACGGCCCCCGGCCAGGCCGTCGCCGGTTCAGCGCTTTCCGTCACCTGGACAGGACCGGCCAACCAAGGCGATTACCTCACGATCGTCGCCGTCGGCACCAAGGACGGACTTTACGGCAACTACACCACCGTGAACAAAGGCTCCCCGCTTGATGTGACGATGCCCATGGAGCCGGGCGAGGCCGAGCTGCGCTACATGACCGGTCGCGGCGCCCAAGTGCTCGCACGTCGCTCCATCCGTGTGGTCGCCGCCGAGGTTTCCCTCGATGCCCCCACCAGCGCCGCTGCCGGCACGCCCGTCAGCGTGAAGTGGACCGGACCCGACAACGCCGGCGACTACCTGACCATCGTCGCCAAGGGCACGCCCGAAGGCCAATATGGCCCCTACACGCAGACCAACCGCGGCTCTCCGCTCACGGTCACCGCCCCCAAGACCGCGGGCGAAGCCGAACTCCGCTATGTTTCCGGCCAAGGCGCCAAGACCCTCGCTCGCCGCCCGATTCAGATCACCCCGTAACCCTATGCTCCGCCTCCTCCTGACCCTTGTCTTGCTGACGGGTGCCCTCCGGGCCCAGACCGCCGACAGCGCACCCGCCCCGCGTCCGCGCCCCGTGCAATGGGCCGCACCGATGATCAACGTCTCGTTGGAAAATTGCTACCGCGTGAGCGCCGAGCTTTACCGTTGCGAGCAGCCCGACAAGGAACACATCGCCGACCTGAGGGCCATGGGCATCCGCTCCATTCTCAACCTCCGCCGCTGGAACACCGACCCCAAGGAATTGCGCGAGGCCGGTTTTGCCCTGCTGCTCGAACGCATGGAGGCCGACGATCTCACCGTGGACCACCTCGTCGCCGCGCTCCGCCAGATCAAGGCCGCGCCCAAGCCCGTCATGGTCCACTGCTGGCACGGCAGCGACCGCACCGGCTCGGTCGTCGCGGCTTACCGCATCGTCTTTCAGAACTGGACGCCCGCCGCCGCCCTCGACGAGCTGCGCCACGGCGGCTACGGCTACCACGAGAAGTGGTTTCCCAACATCATCACGCTGTTCGAGACCCTCGACGCCGACGCCCTGCGCAAGCGCGTGTTGGCGGAGTGAACCTGCTGGGCCGGCGGCTTAAAACCACCCGCGCAGCCGCCCGGCGATCCACGGCGCGGCAAACAGAACCGCCATGCCGAGACCACGCAAGCGGCCCTGCCGCAGGTCGAACTCGCCCCAGATCCGCGCCCACGGCGCGCGGAACACGAATCGCCCGAAACCCACGTCGAGGGCCAGCATCAGCACCGTCCACAATGCACCGACCGCCAGCGCGGCTTGCGGCGTGTCCGCACCGACCCACGGGGCCGTCGTCCACGCCAGGACGAGAATGAGCAGTGAACCCGTGCCCACGCCGATCTGCCGCGCCCGACGGTCGCCCACGCGCCGGTTCAGCCAACGCACACGCCACCAGCCCTGCACCACCTCGGCCAGGGCGATGACCAGCCACACAAGCACGGCCCGGATCTGCATGCGCGCAGCGTAGTCGCGATCCGACGGAGGCGCTCCGCACTTCTTGCGGGAAACTGCGGAAATCCGGTTGGCACAGCCGGGCCCTCGCGCAAAGCTGTCCGTATGTTCATCGGACATTTCGGCGCTGCGTTGGCAGCCAAGCGGCTCGCGCCGCGCACCTCGCTCGGCGTCCTGTTCGTCGCCGCCCAGTTGCCCGATGTCGTTTGGCCCGTGCTGCTGCTCGCCAGGACCGAGGTCGTGGAGATCAATCCCGCGGACACGGCGTTCACGCCTTTGCATTTTGTTTCCTACCCTTGGTCGCACAGCCTGCTGATGGTCGTCCTCGCAGGCGCGGCTTTCGGGGCGCTCTATGCGTGGCGAACCGGTTACCGCGCCGGTGGCGTCGTGATTGCCCTGCTGGCGGCGAGCCATTGGGTGCTCGATTGGATTACGCACCGGCCCGACATGCCGCTTTATCCGGGAAACTCGCCGCACCTCGGTCTCGGACTCTGGCACTCCGTCCCCGCCACCCTGGCGGTCGAGGGCGCGCTCTTTCTTGCGGGCACTCTGCTCTATGCGCGGTTCGCGAAGGCCCGGGATGGCATCGGCCGCTATGCGTTCTGGTCGTTGATCGGCTTTCTGGCCCTGATCTACATCGCAGACCGCTTCGACCCGCCGCCGCCGAGCGTGCAGGCCATTGCCTGGGTCGGGATCGTTGGCACCCTCATTCTCTATGCGTGGGCTGCCTGGGCGGACCGTCATCGCGACCCACCGCGGGCAGTCTGACCTCGACCGGTCTCACTTCGGTGGCTGGCGGACTTCTCCTTCCCAGTAGGCCTGCTTCAATTTCGCTGCTGTGATTTATGAAGCGCGCTTCACGCCGACCGCGCTGCCACATTGCTTTTGACCGTCCCGCCGGGCTGCCCTTTGCTTAACCCTCCTTTTCACATGAGCCAGAATCCCACCATCATCTACACCAAGACCGACGAAGCCCCGGCGCTCGCCACCTACTCGCTCCTGCCCATCGTGCAGGCCTTCACGAAGCACGCCGGCATCAACGTCGAGACCCGCGACATCTCCGTGGCCGGCCGCATCCTTTCCGCCTTCGCCGACAAGCTGCCCGCGCACCAGCAGCAGCCCGACCACCTCGCCGAACTCGGCGCGCTCACGCTCAAGCCCGAGGCGAACATCATCAAGCTGCCCAACATTTCCGCCTCCGTCCCGCAGCTGAAGGAGGCCATCGCCGAGCTGCAGGCCCACGGTTACGCCGTGCCCGATTATCCTGAGGTGCCGAAGACCGACGCCGAGAAGGACGCCAAGGCCCGCTACGACAAGGTAAAGGGTTCCGCCGTGAATCCCGTTCTCCGCGAGGGCAATTCCGACCGCCGCGCCCCCAAGGCCGTCAAGGACTACGCCAAGGCGCACCCGCATTCCATGGGCAAGTGGGACTCCGCCTCCAAGACTTCCGTCGTCACCATGGGCAAGGACGACTTCTTCTCCAACGAGAAGTCTGTCACCCTCGCCGCTGCGACCACCGCTCGCATCGAGTTCGTGCGCCCGTCCGCCGGCGCTCCCGGCGCCCCCACCCCGGCGCCGGAGATCAAGGTCCTCCTGCCCAAGCTCAACCTCAAGGCCGGCGAGATCCTCGACGCCACCAAGATGAGCAAAGCGGCTCTCGTCGCCTTCTACGAGCAGCAGATCGCCAAGGCCAAGGCCGACGGCGTGCTCTTCTCGCTCCACCTCAAGGCCACGATGATGAAGGTCTCCGACCCCGTCCTCTTCGGTCACGCCGTCCGCGCGTTCTTCAAGGAGCTGTTCGCCAAGCATGCCGCCACCTTCGCCGAGCTCGGCGTGGACCTGAACAACGGCTTCGGCGACCTCGTCGAAAAATTGCAGAAACTCCCGGCCGACAAGAAGGCCGCAATCGAGGCCGACATCGCCGCCGCCTACGCCGCCGGCCCGCAGGTCGCCATGGTCAACTCCGACCAGGGCATCACCAACCTGCACGTCCCTTCGGACGTCATCATCGACGCCTCCATGCCCGCGATGATCCGCGCCGGCGGCAAGATGTATGACCGCGCCGGCAAGTTGCAGGACGCCCTCTGCGTGATTCCCGACAGCTGCTACGCGGGCGTCTATGCCGCCACGATCGACTTCTGCAAGAAACACGGCGCCTTCGACCCGAAGACCATGGGCACCGTCCCCAACGTCGGCCTCATGGCCCAGGCCGCCGAGGAATACGGTTCCCACAACAAGACCTTTGTCGCTCCCGCCGCCGGCATCATCCGCGTCGTCAGCGAGACTGGCCAGACCTTGCTCGAACACACGGTCGCCGAGGGCGACATCTGGCGCGCCTGCCAGACCAAGGACGCGCCCGTGCAGGATTGGGTGAAACTCGCCGTCTCCCGCGCCCGCCTCAGCAACACGCCCGCCATCTTCTGGCTCGATAAGAACCGCGCTCACGACGCGCAGATCATCGCCAAGGTCGAAAAATACCTGAAGGACCACGACACCGCCGGCCTCGACCTCAAGATCCTGGCCCCCGCCGCCGCCTGCGAGGCCACCCTCGTCCGCCTCAAAGCCGGCCAGGATACGATCAGCGTTACGGGCAACGTGCTCCGCGACTACCTCACCGACCTCTTCCCGATCCTCGAGGTCGGCACCAGTGCCAAGATGCTCTCGATCGTCCCGCTCATGAACGGCGGCGGCCTCTTCGAAACCGGCGCCGGCGGCTCCGCCCCGAAGCACGTCGAACAGTTCCTGCAGGAAAACTACCTGCGCTGGGACAGCCTCGGCGAATTCTTCGCCCTCGCCGCCAGCCTCGAGCACCTGAGCATCGTCGCGAAGCACGCCAAGGCCAAGATCCTCGCCGACACGCTTGACGCGGCCAACGGCAAGTTCCTCGAAAACGACAAGTCCCCCGGCCGCAAGCTCGGCACGATCGACAACCGCGGCTCGCACTTCTACCTCTGCCTCTACTGGGCCCAAGCCCTCGCCGCCCAGACCGTGGACGCCGAGCTGAAACGCACCTTCATCCCGATCGCCGCCCAACTCGAAGCCAACGAGCAGCAGATCGTGCAGGAGCTCCTCGCCGTGCAGGGCAAACCCGCCGACGTCGGCGGCTACTACCAGCCGAGCGATAAGCTCGCCTCCGCCGCCCAGCGGGTCGTCGCGACGCTCAATGCGGCGCTTCCAG
>CBINOW010000186.1:0-7484 GCA_966252395.1 uncultured Oleiharenicola sp.
ATCGAGACCACGCTCGTGAAAGCCAAGGCCCTCCGTCCCTTCATCGAGAAGGTCATCACCAAGGCCAAGAAGGCCGCGGTGGCTTCCGAGAAGAAGGACGCCCTCCACCTGCGTCGCATCGCCCTCACGGACATCCGTGACGAGGGTGCGATCACCCTCCTCTTCAACGAGAAGGTGAAGCAGTTCGAGAAGCGCTCGGGCGGTTACACCCGCATCTACAAGCTCGGTCCCCAGCGCGTCGGCGATGCCGCCGAAATGGCCCTGATCGAGTTCGTGGGCGCCGAGGACACCGGTTACTCGAAGTCCCGCGGCAAGAAGAAGGGCAAGAAGGCGGCCAAGCCGGCTGCCGAAGCTCCTGCCGCCGAGGCCCCCAAGGCCGACGAAGCAAAGAGCTGAGTTCCTTCAAGTTCGACTCTCAACGCGCCGCACCTCCGGGTCGGCGCGTTTTTCTTTGCCCTTGGCTGGCGGGAACCTTTGCGAAAGTCTCATCGGAGTCCCGCCTATGCCCCCGAGTTATACCTTCGACATCCTCCTTTACGGCCTGCTGGTGCTGGGCGTGGTGGGGTTCCTCTGGGTCTATTACGACCGCCGCGACCGGGCTTTTTACGATGTGGAACGGCGCAAGATCACCTTCCACTGCATCCGGTGTGATCATCTCTACACGGAGAAACCGGGCACGGAGACGGCCCCTTGCCCCCGATGCGGACACCAGAATGTCCGGCTCAAGTTCTGAATACCCCCCAGATCCGGTTACCTCCTTGTTTATGCCGGATGGAATGAAGGGATGTCGTCAGCCTCGGGGTTATACGGGTGAGTGACATGAAAATGCGCGCGCTGTCCGTTTTGGCGATAGTCTCGTTTCTCGTGGGCGTCCTTCCCGCTCTGGGCCGGCCTTTGCCGACAGCTCCGGACGATGACGTCGGCATCGCGATCAGGCAGACGAGCGTGCTGGTTTACCCGCCCATGATGCTTTACGAGGCGATCTACTCGGGTGAGGCCCGGGTGGTCATCAGCGTTGATGCCGATGGGGACCTGACCGACTGCCTCGTCACCGGTTACACGCACAAGGCGTTTGCCGATGCCGCGGTGGATGCACTCAAGCGCTGGCGCTACGAGCCGGCGCGGGCCCGCGGAACCGCCCGGGCGGCGCGGACCGAAGTGCACTTCCTTTTCCGTGATCGCGGCGTGATCGTGCAGAATCTGCCTGGCGCCATGGAGCAGCGGATGATCATGGGGGAGCTGCGGGAACGGTATACTTTCTCACCCTGCAAGCTGCGCGAGTTGGACCGGATCCCGACTCCGGTGCAGGTCGTATCTCCCATGGTGCCCAAAACGAGCCGGCCGCGCAGCGTCATCGTTGCCTTCTACATCGATCAGGAAGGGCGGGTGCGGATGCCGGCTGTGGCTCGCGAGTCGGCCGACGATGAATATGCGGCGGCCTCGGTTGCCGCGGTGGAGCAGTGGCGGTTTGAGCCTCCGCTGCGGAAAGGCCAGCCGGTGCTGCTATACGTCGAGCAGGAGTTTACCTTTAAACCCAAGTAGCCCTTGGGGCGCGGTCTTCAGCCGGCCGCAGGGTGGGGCAGCAGGAGCTCGCGGAGTTGCTTCTTCGCCCGGTAGAGCCGGGTTTCGACGCCACGTTCCGAGCAGCCGGTAATCTCGGCGATCTCGCGGTAGGAAAGGTGGTCGTAGTGGTGCAGCAGCAGGGTGACTTTCAAGTCGTGCGGCAGCCGATCAATGGCGGCGCGCAAGGCCTGCACGGCTTCGTCTTGCTCCAAGGCTTGGTCGGGAGTGAGCGTGTCGGCCGGCAGGCTATCCTGCGATGGTCCCCGTGGGGCGCCCGACTCCGGCAAATCCGCGCCGGTCTCGAGATTGACGGTCGGGTGGCGGCGTTTCCAGCGATGGTGGTTGTGGCAGAGATTGGTCAGCGTGGTGAAGAGCCACGCGCTGAGTCGCGTGTCGGGACGGAAACGCATCCGCTGCTGGTAAAGGCGGGCGAAGGTCTGGGCGACCAGGTCCTCGGCATCCGTCGCATTTTGGCAGTAGCGGTAGGCGAAGCTGTGCAACGGCCGCTGCCAACGCGCGATCAGGCGGTTGAGGGAGGCGGCATCGCCTTGCTGCAACGCCAGCAGGGCGGCCTGGTCGGTTGCGGGATCGTTTGGCACGGAGCGCGGGGCGGGCGCTTCAGTTCATCAAGGCTCCCATCACTGGCTCGGCCGTGGCGACCAGGCGGATATAGCGTTCGCGCTGCTCCGGGGTCATCACCTCGGCGGATGCGAGCACCAGTTGGCGCGTGGAATCGAGGCATTCGCGGTTC
The DNA here is from genome assembly GCA_966252395.1 of uncultured Oleiharenicola sp. Lineage (GTDB taxonomy): Bacteria > Verrucomicrobiota > Verrucomicrobiia > Opitutales > Opitutaceae > Lacunisphaera. The sequence continues at coordinate 2,315 of CBINOW010000186.1, forward strand.
AGGGCGCGCCGGTTTTCCACAAAACGCGCGAACTCCAGGAAATCGACCCGGTCGCTGGTGCGGCGCGCCCGCTCGAATTCGGCGAATTCCGCGTGCATCTGCGCCACCTGCGCCGCCATGAGTTGCAGGCGCGGGCGCGATGCTTGGTGCAGTTCCCGGATGCGGGCAAACTGGGCGTCACTCAGGCGCAACTCCGAACGGATCCAAGCGAGTTGCCCCTCGAGGGTTTCCGGGCCGGTGCGCTGATGCCAGCCATAGTAGGCAAAATGGACCGCCAGGCCGGCGATCAGCCCGAGCAGGAGCGTGAACAGCGGGCGTTTCATGAACGGGTCTCCGGTGCGGGAGCGTTGAGCAGCGGATCAATGAGCAGCAGATAGCTCCGCGCTAGCTCCGCACTCCGTTCACGTTGCAGGTGGCTGACGCGAATCTCGGCGAGGAAAAGCCCGAGCAGGGCGCAGGCGGTCACAAAGCCGAAGGCAAAGGCCGGCCGCGCCAGCCAGCCCTCCACGACGGCCCACCAACCCGCCGGCGGGGCCGGTTGGTCGTTGACGGCGATTTTCTGCCACACCGTTGCGGCCAACCGGGGCGAGGGATCGGGGGTCTCGGACCAGCGATCGAGCAACTTATCAAGCGGATCAGGAGGGGGTGTCATGGCGGAAAGGGGCTGCCTGCAGCCCGAGGCATAACACCAGCCCGCCGCAATGTCCTTCAAATAATCGTGTCCAGACCCCTTTGGGTCGGGTCCGATCCCGGACCTTCAACCCGTCCGATCGATGCCTGAATCGCTGACCCTGCGCTCCCCGCCCGGGAAACGCACCGTGGTGGCCGGCGGGTGCACATCCAGCTGGCGGTTGATGGCCCGCAGCCGCGTGTTGGTTTCATCGGTCAGCTTTTCCAATTGGGCCAGGCTGAGTCCCACGTGGTTCAGGAGGGCAGGCTGTGGGGTGGTGGGTTGCTCTTCCGGATGAAGCACACTCGTGCGGATCCACTTGGCGACGTGGAGCAGGGCTGCCAGCTGGAAATGTGCCGCCGTGCCGCCCGGCAGATACTGCCAGCGCACGGGCTCCGACATGACTTGGGGAAAAGCCCAGAGCCGCAGCAGGGCCGCTCCGGCCTCGGCTTGGTGAAAACCCAGCGTGGCCCGTTCCTCTTCGCAGGCCTCCAAGGGCAGTCCCCGCGATATGAGCCGCAGCGTGGGTTGGCGCCGCGAAGCCCAGTCGTCGATGGCGACCATCCCGAGGCTGTGCAAGAGACCGATGGTGTAGGCGACATTCCGGTCAACCTGCATGCGGTCGGCCAGCGCTTCCGCCGCGAGCGCGCAGGCGATGGAGTTCTGCCAGAGATCGTCGGCCTCGACGCCGTAGGTGCAGAGCGGGCGCACGAGCACCTGCGATGCGACCGCGGTGGAGACCAGTTCGTAGATGTGTTCGTAGCCGACCCGGTTCACCGATTCTTCGACGGTGTAGCAGCGCAGGCCGTGGTTGAAATAGGCGCTGTTGCCGAATTGCAGCACGCGCGCGGCGATGCCCGGGTCCAGCCGGATCATGTCCACGACTTCGCTCATCGCGGTGTTGCCGTCGCAGAGCAGGCGCTTGAGTCGCGGCAGCACGCGTGGCGCGGAAGGCAGCTGCTCCAAATCGCGCACCACCTCATCCAGACTGAGGCTGTGGGCAAAGGGAGATGCGCTTACGCGGAGCACGCTCTTCCTATCGGCTCATTTACAATCAACTTTCGCATAGCTCGGACTTTTACCTGCTTCCGTTTTCGGATCGGCAGGCGCCAGCGGGAAAATGCCACGCGACCCGCGAGCCATCCCGCGGGTCCGCACTCCCGATTACTCAGCCCGATTTGCCGGGCTCAGGAGTGCCGCTGGTAAATCTTCTGCAGCATCGAGGCGTTGGGCGTCGTCGCGGCGGGAGCAACCCCGCCAGCGTTGGCCAGGCTGAAACGGAGCAGGAGCTGCTCGTTTTCCTTGTCGAGCTGGAGAATCTGGAGAATCCGGGCGCGGGTCTTGTCGAGCGCGGTGCGGAACGCGGCGTTGTCGGCGCTGTTGCGCGGCACGGTCCGGAGCGCCGTCAGCGTTTCATCGAGGCGCGCGAGCAGGCCCTTCTTGCGTTCAAGCAAGGCCGCATCTGGCGTCCGGCGATGCTGCTGGAGGAAGCTGTTCTCCTCGAGCGCGAGCTGATGCAGCTCGTTACAGAGGTCCTGGTGCTGCTGGAGCGCTTGCATGGGTGTCATGGGCGGGATCGGTGGGTGCGACCGAAACCGTAGGTTGCGCCGTGACGGTCGGCAAGGCGGCACTGAAGAACTGCTGCAACTGCCGTTCGGTCTGCCCGCTCCATTCCAGCTGGCCGATGCGCCAGCCGGCCATGCGGGCCAGTTCGCTCAACTCCGCGGAGGATTCCTTTTCGGGAAGTTTTCCGACCGCCTCGATGATCTCGCGGTAGGCCTTGTTGGCCCGATCGCTCTGCCGCAAGCGCTCGTAGCAGAGCCCGGTTTGGTAGATGATCGGCAGACGCCAGTTGTTTTCGGGGGCGAGCCGGGCGAGGCTCTCGTAGATGGCCACCGCGCTCATGGTGTCGCCGTTCTGGAAAAAATCGTTGGCCAGCTGGTTGCCGGTGCGGCGCTGCCAGTAGGCCCAACCCTTGGGATTGGCGGCGGCGTGGTTGTGCTCATCACGCAACAACGCGAGCGTGGTGCCCAAGGCTTCCTCGGTGCGGCCGAGTTTGCGCAGCGTGAGCGCCAGCAGGTAGCGGGCCTCCGGGACGTTGGCGTCGGTGGGCCAAGCCTCAAGATACTGGTTCAGCTTGGTGACCGCATGCTCGAGCTCGCCGGCGTTGAGCAGGGAACCCGCGGCCTTGAAATGCGCGCGTGCGCGGTCCTCGGGCGCGAGGTCGAGCAGACGCAAGCGGTCGAAGAATTTCGCGGCCTCGGCAAAATTGCCGGTTTCAAAGTGGGTCTCGGCGATCTCGAACTGCGCCGTTTTGGCTAGCAGCTGGTAGTGCTCGTAGCTCTCCGGCGGCAGTTTCAACGTCGAGTTGATGACGTTGTAGAAGCGGTTGATCGCGTTCTTGTAGGCGCCCAAGGCGCGCTGGGAACGGCCGAGCTCCAGCAGGGCATCGGGCACGCGGGCGTCATCGGAGTAGAGCTTGAGGAACTTCTCGTAAACGGCGGCGGCCTTGGTGAACACCCCCTGCTTGCGATACATGCGGGCGATTCCCAGCAGGGCGTCGCGCTGTTCCTGATCGGGATAGCGCCGGTCGTTCATGATGCGGCGGAAGGCGATCTCGGCCGCCGCGAAGTCGCCGCGCTCGGTCAGGCTGGTGCCGAGTTGGACGAGACCGCGCCCTTCCTTGCGAAACTCGTCGTTGCGCTTTGGGACGGGCGCGGGCGCAACGGGAGCCGGGTGTTGCTCGACGGCGGGCGCATGGCTTTCGGCGATTGGCGGCGAGGCCTGCTCCACCATCCCGGTATGCGGGGCCTCGTGCGCGGCGGCCTGCTCGCTGGCGAAGGCGGGCAGGGCGCACGCGAGCCAGAGGCTCAGTATTGCCGGTAAGTGGCGGAGCTCGGCGGCAGCGAATTCGGAGCCGGCGGAGTCGGCACGGCGGGAGCGATCACGGTGATGTCGTCGCCCGAGCCGGAGGCGCCGGGAAAACGAAACAGCGGCAGGAAATCCTGCGGTTGCACCTTCCGGCGCGTGTCGTCCGGCAGGATCGGCAGGACCTTGGGCTGCGGTGCCGCGGGAGACTGGTCGGAGTGCGTCGGCACTGGCGTGGCCGGCGTTTCGGCCGGTTTGTCCAAGGGCATGGGCGGAGTCGAGGCGGCGGCCTGGTTGTTGGCCAGGGAAACCTCCGCCAACTCCGGCGCACTCGCGGCCACGGGCGGACCACTGGCGATCGGCTTGGTCGAAGGCGGCGGTGCCACCTTCGCTTCCTGAAAGCGCAGGGCCGGCGCGCCGAACGTGGCCAGGTAGGGACGCGAGGCCGTCTTCTGAATGGCCAGGGTCTGCTGGGCCGCATGGGCCGTCGCGACCATCGTCAGATGGAGCAACACCAGAATGGTCCGGCACAAGGCCGCAGGTGCCCCGCCACGCAGGGGGGACGTTGGAAATGCACGAGGCATGAATGGAGAGTGTTTCCATTTCAGCGGAGGATTCTGATTCGCTTCCCTCCAACTACGGCCCGGGTGCTGTTTACTTGAGGGGAAATGCATGGCTTTCGCGTTTTCCTGGATTTGGCCAAGCAACCGTAGGGCAATGGATTGGACGAGTTCGACCTCAGGCCAGCAGGATGCGGATCTGGCGTCCCAGTTCGTCGAGCGTGTAGGGTTTGCGGACAAAGTCCCGCTGCCCAAGGGCTTCAAACTCAGCCCGGGATTCCGGCGTCAGATGACCGGTCAGGATGAGAACTTTCGACTCGGGGTGGGTGGCCTTGATGACCTTGAGCACCTCGATGCCCGTGGCGCCGGGCATGTTCAGATCAAGGAGCACCACCTCGAAGCGCTTGTTCATGCGGCCGAGCACGTCGATGGCATCCAGCCCGTCACGCGCGGTGGTGACCGTGTAGCCCTTACGCGTGAACGTGGTTTCCAACAGCAGTCGGAGCGCGGCTTCGTCGTCCACGATGAGGATGGATTCGCTGCCGCCGGGGAACTCGCTGGGCTTGATCGTGACCGGAGCCTGGATGGCGGCATCGGCGAACGGCAGGCACACGCGGAACGTGCTGCCTTGGCCGACCGTGCTCTCCACGTCGATGGAGCCCTCATGACTGGCCACGATGCCGTAAACCACGGCCAGGCCGAGGCCGGTGCCCTTGTTGACGCCCTTGGTGGTGAAGAACGGCTCGAAGATGCGCTCGCGCACCTCGGGCGGCATGCCGGTGCCGGTGTCGCTCACCTTCAGGCAGGCGCAGGCGTGGCGGCTGCGCATGTTGCCGGGCACGGCCGCGCCCTCGAGGCGCTGCGTGGTGAGCGTGATGGTGCCGCCGCCGGGCATGGCGTCGCGGGCGTTCACGCAGAGGTTGAGCACGATCTGCTGGAGCTGGTTCTGGTCGGCGAGCAGCGGCGGCAGGTTGTCGTCGAGGGCGAAGTTGAAGGTGATGTTGCGCGGGAAGGTCTCGGCGAGGAGCTTCACGAGGTCGCGCAGGTGCTGGTTGAGGTCGAGCGGCGCGAC
>CBINOW010000187.1:0-7336 GCA_966252395.1 uncultured Oleiharenicola sp.
GGTGTAGGCCTGCTCGGTCAGGGCCAGCTCCACAAACTGGCCGACCTTGCGCTCGTTTTCGACGATCAGAATCTTCATCGCGGATTTTCACTTGTGCAGGGATTTGACGAACCGGGCGAGCCCAACAATCGCCTCATCCGGCAAACTTTCATGTCCGGCCATGGCCGTGCCCGGCGCACCAAACTTGATCAGGCGCGCCAGCGTCGTCTCGTCGCCCGCCGGCACGCGGCGCCAGGGGTCGCGCGCCCAGTCGGGCGGACGAAGCGCAAGCCCCGCCGCCAGCGGTCCGTCGCCCCGCCCGTTTTCGCCATGGCACTGCGCGCAGTTTTGCCGGAACAGCCGCGCGGCCACCGCCGGCGCAACGGGCGTCGCCCGTGCATCGGGCTGCCAGCCGGTGATCAGCGCCCAGCGCTCCTCGAATGTGCCGGCGCCGAGCGAAGCCAGATAAGCCAGCAAGGCCTCGCCGCGATCATCGCCAGCGGCGAACAGATGCGCGTAGGCCGGCATGCGCGAACCCGGCGAGACCGTCCGCGGCGCCTGCAGATGCAGGCGGTTCCACTCCGGCGAGCGCCGATTGCCCACATTGGCGAGATCCGGGCCCTGGCGGCGGTTGCCCGGCAACGGGGGCTTTTCGCGAAAGAGTTCTTCCAAGGGCCGCGCCGGCCCCCAGCGCACAACATCCGCTGTCACTCCGGGCCGCACATACTGCGAATGACAATGGATACAGCCCTCGCCGATGTAAACCTCCCGACCGCGCGCCACGAGCGGATCCGGCACCTCGGCCCGCAACGGCCGCACCAGGCCCAGCAAGGCCACGACCGCCACCAGCGACCGCCGCCCCATCCCGACGACCGACGCCAGCGCGATCCCGCTGCCCAGCACGAAAATCCATGGCACGCCGTGCAGATCCTGCACCATGCCGATACCGAGCGCCGAGCCGATCCAACCGGCCACGGCAAACACCGCCGCCGCCGTGCGCGGCCGGCCGTCGCAAGCGGCGTAGTAAACCAGCGCCGCCGAATAGAGCGAAACGCCGCCGGCATAAAGAAACCCCGGCTGCGGCAGCGGCAGCACCGCGCCAAGCGCCAGACAAGCCGCCGCCAAAAGCACCCACGCCAGGCTCAGAACGCCCGCCAGCCAAGCCCGATCCAGCAGCCAGCCGCTGGCCAGCGCAGCGAGCAGGTGGACCGCGGCGTTGATCCACAAACGATCCGTTCCTTCCCATGTCGTCGCCCGCAAAGCGGACTCATGCTGAATGATGTAGAACGCCGCCGAATCGAGCCACACGAGCACGAGAAATGCCGCCACCCAAGGCCAGCGGCGTGCCGGTGGCGCAGGCTCCGCTCGCCCGACCACACGCGCCCTGAACGCCGCCGCCGCGCCCGCCGTGGCCAAGCCCGCACTGATCCAAGTCTGGAGCGCCGGAGCCGCGGCAAACACCACGGGAATATTGCAGAACGCGTAGGCCACGCCCGTGCCCACGCCCACGCCCACGCCCAGTTTTCCCGAGGGCAGCCACGCCCGCAGGCCGGACGCCAGCGTCACGGTGTTCCAACCCAGGGCCAGACCGATGCCAGCCGCCACGAAAACAAAACTCACCAGCCCGGTCGCCTGTGCAGCGAGCACGGCTGCGAGGGCGCAAGCAATATAGGACCGAGCCAGACGCCGGGAAAACCGGTCGAGCGTGAAGCGCCACAGCGCCAGCAAACTCCCTGCCACACCGCCGCCACCCAGCGCCCCCATGACCACGCGGGAAGCGGTTTCGCCGCCGCTCGCGGCCCGGGCCAATTCCAAGAACGCAAATTCCGCGAACAGCAGAAAATAGCCGTAGGTGGCGGCCACCGCAGCGACGCCGAGCCAGAACTCCGGCCACGAAGCTGCCGTGCGCTCATTCATCGCGATAGCGTCGCAGCAACAGCGTCTGCACCACGACCAAACCAAGATCGGTGAACGTCACCGCGAGCCACGCCGGCGACCAACCGGCCGCCACCACCATGACTCCGGTGAAGAGCCCGGCGCCGGTCCGGAACACCCGGGTGAAATCGAAAACCGTCCGCAGTCCGCGGTCCCCGCCCCGCCACCACGCGAGGAGATAACTGATGCCCACCGCGCCGACGAACACGCCCACAAAGCGCACAAAATCGAGCGCCTCGCCGGCGGGCGGCACAATTCCCATGCAGGCCAGCGTCCAAGCGGGCAGTGCGAGCAAGCCGACACCGGTCGCCGTGTCCATCGTGCCGGCGGCGACCGCCAGCCAACGCGCCCATGCTGGCATCGTCGTTTTCATCGGACCGCCTCCTTCAACCACAGCACGGAGGCCGACGCCATCGCCAGGCCAGCGATCAGCCGTCCACCATAAATCCACTGCATCCAGGTTTCGCTGCTCACCAAATCGGCGAAGCGGTCCGCCTCGATCCAACCCAAGCCGAGCAACAAGATCACATGCAGCACGCATCCGGTTTGCCAGAGCCAGAATGCCCCCCGGTGGCGGAGCGCTCCGCTGAGCACCTGCAAGATCAGCGCGCTCACCGCCGTCACGAGACCGGCCATGGCCAGATGCGCGTGCGCGACGAGCCCGTTGGTGAACTTCAACCGCTCCGACCAATCCGGCAGAAAACTCAGCCAACCCGTGACCACCAGCAGCAGCCACCAGACGAAGGCCGCCCCCAGCCACGTCCGGGCGCCCGCCGGCCAGTCAAATTTGCTCCAGTAAACGATGAGCAAGGGAATCCACGCGAGCAGCAGGCCCAAGCCGATGATTTGTCCGGGCAGATGGTGCGAAACCGACCCATGACTCATGCCCGCGAACATCCCCCACGAAGCGACCAGCGCGACCCAGAACCAGCCCGCGGCCGCGGCGCGGTGCCGTCGCAACATCACCGGCAGAAAACCAAAAACGCTCACGATTCCGAGCGTTGAGCCGAGCAACGCCGCGCCCGTGGCCCCGCCGCTGTCGGGATTGACGGCCGGGTAGATCTCGCGCGCGCTGGAGAGATACATCACGGGCGGCACGAAGAAGAGCATCGCCAGCAAACTCGCGCGCAGGCCCAGCTGACGTCCGTCCAAACGGGCGCGACGCCACCACGTGTGCGCCGCGAGGAACGTCCACAACACAATCATGGCCGCGGGCAGCAAGCCGCGCGTCCAGCCGTGCCAGTCGAGGAAGAGTTTGCCGCTGGTGTGTCCGGCCAGCCACGACAGTCCGCCCAGCGCCAGCGCCAGCGACCACGCGCCCAACGCAAGTCGGGCGTGAAACACGGCACCCGGGTGGTCTTCGTCGAAACACCAATCCAGCAACGCCGCGACCAAGGGCAGCGAGCACCACCCGTAGAGCTGCCAGTTGAGATGGAGGGGAACCCAACGTCCGTAGCTGAGCGGGGCCACGAGGTCACCCAATGCCGGCCACAGGAGCACCGCCGCGAGCCACACGCCCACGAGATTGGCCGCGACGAACCAGAAGAGGCTGTGGCGCACGACCACGCCCGCGATGCCCCGCCGGACCGGGTTCATATCTCCGTGAGCCGCCCGTTGCGCACCTGCACGAGCCGGTGGCAGGCCTCCGCGAAGCGGCGCTCGTGCGTGGCCAGGACGACCGCGATGCCGTCGCGCTCCGCGAGTTCCTTGATCAGGGTGAAGACCGCGGTGCCCGTTTCCTCGTCGAGCGAACCGGTCGGTTCGTCCGCGAGGAGCAGCCGCGGCGAGTTCATGAGCGCGCGGCAGATCGCCGTGCGCTGGCGTTCGCCGCCCGAGAGTTCCTGGATGCGGTGATCCAGTCGATGCGCCAAACCGAGGCGTCCGGTCAGCTCGGCGATGCGTGCGCGACGGACCGCGGGCTCCATCCCCGTGGCGAGTGCCGGCACGGCGATGTTCTCGGCGAGCGTCAGGTCGGGAATCAGGTTGTGAAGCTGGAAAACGAAACCCAGATGCCGCCGACGCAGCTCCAGCCGGGCGGTCTCATCGCGCGGATCAAGGCCGCACACGGACAACTCGCCGCGATCGGCCACATCGAGTCCGCCGAGCAGGTGCAGCAGCGTGCTCTTGCCCGAGCCCGACGCGCCCCAAAGCGCGACGAGTTCGCCGGGGCGCACCTGCAGCGTGGCCTCGTGCAGCACGGGCACACGACCGTTGTCGTAGCTCTTGTGCAGGTTCCGGGCCCGGACCGGCAGCGTGGACTCATTCATAGCGCAGGGCCTCCGCCGGTTGGATGCGCGACGCAAAGCGCGCGGGATAGATGGCGCCGAGGACCGCGGTGACCAGGGCGGTGACAACGATGCCCAGCAGCACGAGCGGCTGGATGCTGGCCTGGACGTAGCCCTGGAACTGCGGCAACCGCTCGACGACCGAGAGCAACACGAAGCCCAGCCCGAGCCCGGTCGCCGCGCCGAGGAGCGCGATGCAGGTGGCCTCGCCGAAGATCAAGGCGGCAACCTGAAAGCTCGAAAACCCGCACACCCGCAGCACTGCAATCTCGCGGATGCGGCTGAAAACGGACAGCAGCATCGTGTTGGCCACGCCCAGACCACCGAGGGCGAACGCGCACAGACCGACTGCCCACGCGGTGAGGTTGAGGATCTTGAAACTGTTGTAGCCGGAGGAGAATTCACGATTCTCAAGCGCCACCACCCCCGACAAGGCGGACTCGACGCCACTCTTGAAAGACGCGCCCTGGGACGAATCCCGCAACTTGACCGCGACGACGGAAGCAGCCGTGCCGCGATGGAAAAATTCCTGTGCATCGGCCAGCGGCAGGAAAACGCCACCATCCTCGAAGCCGTTCTCCGTGCGGAAAATCCCGGCCACGCGGAAACGACTGCGTCCGATCTCGATCTCCTGCCCGGCGCTCGCCTGCAAAAACTCGGCCGCCCGCGAGCCGAGAAACACCTCGTCATGCGCTCGACCGAAAGCCTCCCGCGAGCCGGCCAGCCAAGTGGCCCGCGCCAAGCGCGGATCCTCGGGCGCGATGCCGAAGCAGGTGATGACCGGATGTCCGGCCGCGGAGACGATGCCGAACAACATCGGATGCGCCTCGGCCACTTCGGGCCGGGCGCGGATGATCTGCACCTGCTCGGCGGTCACCGAGCTGAAGAAAAGATCGGAGACGTTCCGCTCGAAGACCAGGTAATGGCTGTCCGTGGACAGGATGCGTTGGAACATCCCGATCGCACCGGTCACGATGGCGAGGATCGTCAACATGGCCGCCACGCCGAAGGCGATGCCGGCCACGCCGATAACCGCCCGCAGGCGGTGGCGGCGGAGGTTGATGAAAACCAGGGTCAGATAACGCATGGGCGGACTCAGGCGGCACGGACACGCGTGCGCTCGGTCAGCGCGCCGTGAAATTCTCGAAGATAGTCCCACTGCGCGCCGCGCGCCCGCAATCTATTTACCGTCACATCAATCTGGGCTTCCAGGCGCGCGAGGCGGCGCCCCACCCCGCCGACACCTAACGCGAGTGCAAGATTGGGCCGCGCGAGTTCACTGTCGCGCTGCGTGTCCTTGCCGACTGTGGCGGAGCTGGCGATCACGTCGCGCAGATCATCGTTGGCCTGGAACCACTGGCCCCAGTAGAGCGCGAGCGCCTTGAGCAGCCGGAATTCCACCGTGCCCGGTTCCGCCGGCAGCACCGGCAGCACGAGTGCCAGCTTGAACAATGCACCCGTCTTGGTGGCGGCGATTTGTCCGACCTCGCGGCTGCCCGAGGCCTCCGCACCAAAACGCAGATCCCGCGCTTGGCCCCCGACCAGCCCCATCACGCCGAGCGTGTCGTCGAGGAGCAGGGTCGCCTGCACCCGCACGGCCGGCGGATGCGCCGCGAGAGCCAGCCCGATCAGGACGTGGGCCCGATTGATCAGGGCCAGCGCCGCCAGAATCGCCGTGGCCTCGCCGTGGGCCCGGTGCACGCAGGGCAGGCCCCGACGCACGGAGGCGTTATCCATGCAGGGCAGATCGTCGAGCAGCAGGGACGCCGTATGGAAATACTCGACCGCACAGGCCAGTTGTCCCGCCAAGGTCGCGGCCAAACCGTGGCTGCGCCCGCCAGCCGCGACCAACCGTGCGCGCAGCAAACTACCAGTCGAAGTGACCGACTGCTCAAGCGCCGACTTCAGGTGCGGCTCCAAGCCCACGCTGCCTACGGGAGCATGATCCCGCAGCATCTCCGCCAACCACTCGCCCTCGGGATCTCCCAGAGTGCTCATGGTGTGCCCTCCCACGTGCCTTGGAGGTGGAAGCGCACCCGCACCTCGGGCTCCACCTTCAGAATCCCAAACATGCGGATGATGGGCAGGCCAAAGTCCCGGGTGTCGATCGTCGCTTCACCATCAATCGCGCAAAGTGCGTGTTCGGTCACAATGGTCACCGGGAAGTCGAGGGTCCGGGTCTGGCCATGCAGGGTGAACTTGCCGTGGGCCTTCCATTCCCCCTCTGGCTGGGACGTCAGGGTCTCGAGCACAAAGTCGCCGTCGGGATATTGGTCGGTCTGCTGCCACTCGTGCATGGCGCGGTCACGCTTTTCCTTGCCGGTCTTCACATCGGCAAAGTGGAAATGCACGTGCGCCGTGGCGATGCGAGCGTCCGGCCCGGACGTGATCTCGGAGGTGAACTTGTCCAGGCGCCCGGTGAAGGAATCCACCGTCGCCTTGACGATGATCTCAACGTGGGACTGCGCGGGGTCGCATTGCAGACGAGCGGCCATGCCTGGCCGCGGGCATAAAACCACGAGGGCCAGCAGGCCGAGAAAGGGACGAAGGTGCATGCGCTGAGGATGCCGCATGGAAATGAACCCGTCATGAACGGCTCATTAATAATCATTCATCCGCGCAACGCCGGCGCCGCGGCCTGCACCCACGCCGGCCTTTACATGATGGCGCAAAGCGGCTTTGCTCCGCCCGGCGATTCGGTCGAACCCCATCTTCACCATGCAAACCCTTACTTCCCACTTGAGCCTGTTTAAAAAACTCACCCCCGACCGCAATCTGGTCCTCCGATTTGCCCTCGCGGCCGCCTGCGGCATTTGCAGCCTGGGCCTCGGTGGCTGCACGACCGATGCGGTCAGCAGTGCGGAGCAGGTGGCGCAAAGCCAAATGGCTGCAGACCAAGGCGGTGATGTTCTTGCGCTCAAGGAAGGCGACGTGATCAAGGTCAGTTTCCCCGGCGTGCCTTCCATGGATGCCACCCTGCCGGTCCGTGCCGATGGCAAGGTTTCCCTGCCGCTTATCGGTGATTATGCCGTCGCCGGAAAGACCACCGAAAGCCTGACCAAGGAATTGCTAACCCAGTATGAATCCCAACTGGTGTCGAAAGAGGTTAACGTCACCTTGGTTTCGTCCAGCTACAC
>CBINOW010000188.1:0-7317 GCA_966252395.1 uncultured Oleiharenicola sp.
CCGTGCGACGGTGTGGTGCCGCCCCAGCCGTTGGTCGCGGCGAGGATGCCGGCGAGGCGGGTGGCGGTGGCGTCGCCATCCTTGGCGGCGGTGAGGGTGAAGACGAAGGCGCCGTTCTCCTCACGAATCTGTTGCGGCGCGGCGTAGTCAATCAGGCCGGCGTTATCGAACAGGTGCAGGTCCTGCGGCCGGTGCGTGGTGCCGGCGGCGGGGGTGAGGCGCACGGTGAAGGTCGCGCCGTCGCGGGCCGCGCTGACGTTCCAGCCGGCCAGCGGACGAGGAAGTTCGGCGCGAGCGTTGTTGAAGAGGCGGGCGACGCGCATGTTGGGCGCGGGCGTCTCGGTCTTCACCGGGAGCGTGAGCTCGAGCTTCGCGTCGCCGGGCATGCAGACTTCGGCGCACATGAGCCAGTCGGCGACGGCGTGCAGGGTGACTTCGGTGCCGGGCGCGAGATTCGCCGGCGGAGTAATCTCGACGAAGAGAAACGCGTCGCCCTCGTAGCCGTGGCCGGTGACGTTGCCCTTGGTGTCCTTCACCACGTGGGGCACGGGCCATTGGATGTCGCCGGCGGTGAAGCCTTCGGGCAGCTTCCAGTTGAGTGAAGTCGGGTAGCCGGTGCCCGGGTTGATCCAGTAGGTGTGCCAGTGTTCGTCGTGGATGAGGCGAAGCGCGACCAGGAAGGGTTGGCCTGGTTGGATTGAAGCATCGTGGGCGACGAGTTCGGCGGTGACCGCGCCCTTTTTGACCGGACCGGGCGCGGCCGAGAGCAGGCCGGGCAGCAACAGGAGGCAGGCGAGCAGGGCACGCCCGTTCGACGGACTCAGGGTTTTCAACAGGCGGAGGAAACTCATCGGACCATGAGAGTAGGCGGCGCCGCCTTTATTTCAAACGCCGAGATGTAACGGCAAAAATCAGGTCCGGCGCCGGTTCTGACGGGCGGTGATGTGGCTGAAGAGCATGGACCAGAAGCAGAGCACGATGTTGAAGAGCGGCATCTGCAGGGGCGAAGGCAGCGAATAGACGCAGGCCGTCACCGGGATCCAGAGGAACCACACGGCGATGAGCACGGGCAGCACGCTGCGCTGATACCAGCGGCCTGCACGCAGGTCGGCCCACACGGGAGCCCAGCGGAAGCCGGCGTCTTTCCACGCGAAGAACGCATTGCCCACCGGGGCGGCGTAGAACGGATTGAAGCCGAACTGGTCGGTGAGCACCTTGCGCACGACTGTGCCGGCCTCGTTGCCGTCGCCGTAGAGCCGCGTCAGGATGCGATACCATAGGTCCACCTCCGCGCCCTTCCAGGCCCAGAAGAACATGAAGAACAGGACCAACGGCCAGGGGTTGGCAGCGCGTGTGTCGGGGTGCAGACGCAGGAACAGGAAGGGCAGAAGGCCTCCGCAGACCGCGGTGCTGACCGCCGAGAACGCAAAGCCTCCCTCCGCCTGCCAGCGGCCCAGCTGGGCGAAAAATCCCGCCGTTGCCGGCACAAAATAGTAGGCGAGCACGACGGCCACCGCGACGCCCTGCAGCACGAGGCCGGGCAGGAACAGGGCGCGCAGGCTGTGCAGCCCGGCCTGCCAGGGCGCTTCTACGGGACGGGAGACGGAGGACATGGAGGCCGCGAGCTGTAGGGACGCGGCGCGGCAGGGCGAGCGGGAAATCGGTGAGGCGGGCGCGGACAGCCGGCGTGCCGGTTCAGTTCGGCAGCTTCACGCTGAGGGAACTCTGGTTGTAGCCGAAGGTGACCTCGGTGTCGCCGATGCGCACGACACGGATGTAGTAAACCGTGTCACCGCTGGCGCGCAGCGGCACGAGGTCGGATTCCTTGTAGGAAGAGGCGTTGATCAGCAGATGGGTGACGCCGCCCCGATGCACGAGGCCGCTGATGCGCAGCCGCGCGACGGCGTAGGCCAGGATCTGGTCGTCGTCGAGGGTCGTGGGGATGGGCTGGGTCTCGATCGGTGTCTCGGGGTTGGGCGCAACCGCCAGTCCGGGCAGGGTCGAGACGAAGGGGTTGGCGGGCCGGTCCGGCAGCGCGGGAGGATTGAGGCGCGGAGCGAGCAGGGCCTCGATCTTCGCCTTGAGGTCGCCGAAGCGGTCGGTCCCGCCTTGCGCCGGCAGGTGAGGCGCGAGGGTCAGCAGCGAAAGAGTCAGGATGATCCGTTTCATGGGCGGCCGAGCATTTCGACGGTGAGATCGGCGGTCAGGGCTTCCACGCCGGCCTGGGTGAAACGATAACTTTTGACGCGCACGAGGCGCGGGCCGGTTTCGAGGGCGTGCAGATAGCCGAGGATCTGCGTGTAGGATCCGGTGAGCCGCAGGGAGAAAGGGATGGCGAGGAAGGACCCGGCGTCGGCGGGGGGCTGCGAGCTCAGCTGCGAGAGATTGGTGAGGCGCACGCGGGTGTCCTTCTCGATCTGGTAGAAATAATCGGAGTTGCCGGCGAGGTCGGCCTCGGTGGCAAGGTTGGTGTCAATGTAGGCGAGCGCCTTGGTCGCCTCGGCGGATTGTGTCTGGATGCGCGGGTGGCTGCTGAGCGAGAGCAGCATCTTTTCGCCTTCCTGGCGCGTGCGTTCGCTTTCCACGGCGAGCGTTTGCCAGCGGTGCCACAGGAACCAGTCGGCGCCGCCGAGCACCACAAGAAGCAGGATGCTGAAGGTTGCCACCGGGTTGCGCCGGGCGGCGGCGAGCAGCCATTGGAAGAAGGCGCTCATGGCTTTGCCTCCTTCAGCTTGAAATTGAGTTCGAAGTCAAAGGTGTCGGCCTCCACGCGGCGGCTGAAGGAGGTCAGGCCGATGCTGGCGAAGCGGGTGCCGATGAGCGGATCCTTCAGCATCTGCTGGCGGCACTGGTCGAGCGTGAGCTTGGCGCGGTCGGAGGACTCGTGCAGGCTGCCGCGGAGCACGAGGCCGGTCTGGAGGGAATCGATGCTCTCAATCTGCATGTTCGCCGGGCGGTTGCGGCCGAGGGCCATCAGCAGTTCGGAGAGCGGATAGGGCGACGCCATCAGGGTGTAGGCGGAATCGATCCGTGCCGCCGCGTCGCCAAGCGCGCGGGTGTCGGCGGTGAGGGCGTCCACCTGGCGCTTGTTGTCAGCGATGCGCTGCTGCCAGCCGGCGATGTCCGCCTCCAGCGTGCGGCCGAGGTAGGTGAGCCAGAAGGTGAACACGAGCGCGGCGGTGGCCAGGGTGGCGGCGATGGCGTTGGTGATGAACCGGCGCCGCACCAAGTCACCGCTGGGCAGGGCGGCGGAGATGCGGCAGTCCACCCGCCACGGTCCCTGGTAGGTGGCGTCGGGCTTGGCGACGGTCGCGGCGACGGCTGCTTCGGGCTGGGCAACGAGGCTGAGGGCGCCGAGCCAGTGCAGACCGAGCGGTTTCAGGTCGTCGCCGGAATTAATGTTCACGCTGGCCTGCCAGGCGGCGCAGTCCATGACGAGCGGCGTGCGGCCGATGACCTGGGCGAGCGGTTCGGCGATCCACGAAAGCGCCGGCGGCAGGTAGGCGCAGTAGATCTCGCCGACGGGCTGGCCGGTGGTCATCTCGTAGGAGTCCACGAGGGGCTTCAGGTCGCGGCCGATGGAGCGCACGAACTTGGAAGCCCGCAGCAACAGCTCGTCGTCCGCCTGCTGGAGGCGGTCGCGGATGTCATCGGCCTGGTCGAGATTGAATTCGCGGCGCGCGGCCTGGACGATCGAGGAAAAGCCGTGGCGGACGGGCGCCGGGGTGTGCACGCCCTCCTTGCCGATGATGTAAGCGACGGTGTGTTCCTGTTCGATGACGACGACGACGATGGCGCGTTTCTCGCCGCTGCGCTTCTGGTGGCCGGTGATCGCGCCCAGCAGGGGCAGGATGCCCAGTTCCAGCCGGTAGGGAAGGAGACGCTGGTCGAGCAGCTGTTGCTGCATGGCCTGCACGTTGGTGTGCGAGACGCCGCAGACCAGCGCGGGGCGCTGGGTGCCTTCCGGAGCGACCTGCTCGCCCTCGAGCGGGCTAAGGGTGAGCAGCTTCCAGGCGGCCGTGTTCTCGATCTTGTATTGTTCCTGGACGAGTTCGGACAGGTAAGCGGGGTCGGAGAGGCGGCGGGGAAGGATGCTCTCGCGCTGAAGGAGAGCTTCCGGCGGCACAAAGCCCGCGATGGCGGGCAGCCAGGAGGTTTGCTTCTCGAAATTGGTGGCGAGCCACGCGCGCAGGCCCTCGGTGTCGCCGCGCTCAAATTCCGCGGCCATCTCGATGGTCACCGGGCCGTTGTCGGGACGGTCAATGCCCGCGGCCAGGATCTGGTAGGGGTTTACCTCGATCAGGAGACTGTGCCGGGAGTTGCGGTTGTTGAAAAGCACTGCGGGGGGACGCCGGGCACTATTGGGCAAGTTCCTGCGGCGTCAAGGTATCCGCCATGCGTGGAAATACGGGGGAGGGAAGGACGAGGGACCAAAGACCAGGGACCAAGGACTGAGGTCGAGGGGCGTTACTGGTTTCAGGCTCGGTCTTTTGGTCTCTTGTCGCTAGTCCTTCGTCTCATGTCATTGGTCTCGTCGCTTGGGCGACGCCTAAGGCATGGTTGCCTGCTCGGTGACCGGGAGTTCACGCCACTCGGTGGCCGTCCATGGCTGATCTACGCCGGGGATAGTCGCATAGCGCAGGGAGGTGTCGTAGTGGAGGTTCATGTCTGCGCCGCTATAGGTGATCTTTTTGGCCGAAATGGCGCCGTAAATTACCACACTGCTGTTATCGACCAGAAAGCCGCTGGAGTATGTTGTGTTTGGTATATAGATTACCCCGTAAAAATCGTTATCACCATCGGAGTAATTCTGCATCGTTGAAGCCGTGGTGTCACAGATGAGAATGCAGTTCTTGGCCAAGAGGGTTTTATTTGAGATTCCGGCGCCGCCGCTATTGATCCTTAGCTGATCACCGATGTGAATCTCCGCAGAGCCACCGCTGTTGATGTTGATCAAGTTAGAGCTGGTTCCCTGCACCGTCATATCTCCTTGGATATACAAAATTACCGGACCGTTGATGTTCAATACCGGGATGTTGGATCCATCGACGGTTAGACTGGTGGAATAGTAACGTGACGGGGTTACTGCCCCCGGAGTGCCTATATTGATACTGCTGCCACTGGATGCTGGTAATGCCGTGCCTTTGGGCGTGGAAGACCAGTTCGTAGTCAAACCATTGGGCCCTCCCGGCAGCGTCGTAAATTGCGGAATGTAGGGGCTGCGGCTGACTCGGCTGGTGTCCACGTTGGGTGATGCCGGACTGGACAAGCCCTTGACCGAGGCGCTCGTGCCTATGCCCGATGGCGGCGACGGCCAGGCGAGGTAACCTTTCACCGCCGTGCTTCCGAGCGTGATCGTGCTGTCTGCCGCGAGCACAGCAGAATAGTTGGTGGACGTGCCAATTTGGGAGGAGCGGGTGCCCCTACTCGAATCATAGCTGTCCACTGTGCCACCGCTGTTGGCGCTGATTGAGGTGGTCGCGGCGGCGGCATTGGGAAAGAGCGGAGCCGGGGCGATGGTTGCACGAAGCTGCGTTCGTTGCGTCGGATTGCCGGTGAGAGTGACCGTGGCTTCGGCATAGACCACCGGAGCTCCGGTGGTGATACCCCAAGAGTTGCTCCAAGCGGCAGTCCAGTAATCCGTGTCGTTAGGGGACTTGTTGCTGTGGGTGGCTGCACAGCGATACCAAACGCCACCGTAGCTTACGTGGCTGACGTCTTTTGTATAAGAGACACTAGGACTCCAGGAATTTGCCGAATCGGAGGCGCTGGCCCAGTTGGTGGGGCTGGTTGAGGGGTTCGATCCATTGTTAGCCACTTTGCAAAGATACCACACCCCGTTGTAGCGCACGGTATCGTTTTGGCTGTATTGCTTGGCTGCGTCCCAGTCGGGAGAATAGAGAGGGGTGTTCGTCCAGTAGCTTGTGCTCGCTGGTGTCACCGAAGTGGCGCTCGTATGAGCGCGGATACAGCGATACCATTGATCGGTTACACCATAGTAGACTGTATCTCCAAGGCTGTAGTTGATGCTATTCGAACTCCACCCGTGGGCACCAGGCGTGGACGTCGAGTTGCTTCCACTTAGGGCATCTTCCCAGTTGGAAGCCCAAGCATTGCCCGGATACTCCCAAAAGTTATTCGATGTATATCCATTGATACAACGCCACCACTTGCCGTTGTAATATACGACATCGTTGAATTGGTAGGTCTTAGAAGGGGAATATCGCCAGGCCCATGAAATGAACGGTGCGCTGGTGCTCCAATTTGAATTGGGTGGAGCACTGTTCGTATTGCTGGTTACGCAGCGATACCATACGCCACTTAAATAAACGAACGAATCAACTGCGTAGGTGGTGGAGCTATTCCAATTAAGAGAGATGGACGGGATGGAGGTCCAGTTGGTTGGAGGAGTCGAAGTATTCGAGTTGTTGTTACTACGATACCAAGTGCCGTTGTAATTGACTACGTCATACTGTGAGTAGGAAAGATTGCTGCTCCACATCCAAGGTATTGGCATCTGGGCCCACCAGGCCAGATCGCCGGGGGTATGGTTGGCGTTGCTGTTTTGCAGGGAGCGATACCACACACCGTTGTAGTCGACCAGATCGCCGATCCGGTAGCTTTTGCTGTTGCTCCAGGAAACACCCACCACGTTGGCGTCAAAGTTATCTACCCGCAGTTTGACGGTGGCCGTGCTGGCGGTGGCGCCTTGCCCGAGGGCGTTCGCGGGAAAGGTCATTGTGCCAACAGCACGTTTGCTCGACGCGTAGGTGGTCGTGTCCCAGTCCACGCTGATGCCGCTGCTGGTCCAGTCGTCCCAGTTGTTCTGATTGAAGGCGCGGAGGGCTTCCTCGATGCCGGCCTCGGCGAGTTGCTGGCTGACGCTGGCTTGAAAGGAGCGGTTGCTGAGCTGCATCGCCCGGGAACACACGGCGATGTAGCTGGCCAGCGAAATGGCCAGCACCGCCACAAAGCACAGCGCCACCAGGCTCACGGTGCCACGGGAACGAGCCGATCTTATGAAACCACAGGGATGCACGGGATTATTCCAAATCCATACTTAAACGCAGGAACCCGCGGGAGCGAAGGGCGAAGTTCGCTGACTTTGCCAACTTGGTGTAAACCCTCGGCATGTTCACGGGAGAAAGCCCCGGTTGCGAAGGAGGATGCGGCCGGACGTCACGCGGTGGACCAGGGTGCGCGTGCCGCTGGCGGCCACGCCGGTCTGGGTGCTGAAATCCAGGGCGAGCTGCTTGATGCCGGGCAGGTAGTTGGTGTAGCTCGTGTATTTATTCCCCGAGGCGTCATAGTAGCCAA
>CBINOW010000189.1:0-7279 GCA_966252395.1 uncultured Oleiharenicola sp.
GATGTCGATGATGCAATCCCGGCCGAGGCCCAGCAGGCGCAGTGCGCGCTCGATGGTTCCGTGGCGTTGATCGCCGGTGATGATCCGGATGCGCGGCGCGCCCATGAGGCCGCGCTGTTCAACATCCCAACCGTGTTTCGCCAGAACGCTGTTGCGCGCAGCGGCGAGGCAGGTGACGTGCGCCATCTGACATCCGGTGACCAGGGCAAAACTTGCCTTGGGCGGCAGCCCGAGCAGCTCCAACAGCCAGCGGCCGCACACCTCTTCAACCACGGCGGCGGCCGGCGCCACCGCGAACATGCCCGCATTCTGGTCCCACGCCGAGGTCATCCAGTCGGCGGCCAGCGCCGCGGGCACGCTGCCGCCGATGACCCACGCAAAAAAACGTCCGCCGGCGTTGCCGGTCATTCCGCCCTCCACGTCGTGCACGAGCTGGTTGATCACGGTGGTCGCATCGCAGGGACCGGCCGGCAGGGGCCGGCCCAGACGTTCACGCAATTGTTCCAGTGTGGCGGTGGCACCGACAGACGACCGGGGCAGGGCGGCGAGGTAATCCAAGGCATGGCGCAGGGTTTCCTGCAGGACCGGGGTGTAGCCGGGATCATCCTTCATGGCCGGGATTTCTAGGCCAAACCCGGATCAAGGGAAGACCGGAAAGCAACCTCATCCGGCGCAGGAAGCCAGAACGGGCTCTGGCGGGTGAAAAAAAGCCGGCCTGTCAGAGGCCGGCTTCGGTAGGGTTTGGATGGAACCGGGGCGTTTAGGATTTGGGCGGATTGGGGCAGTTGGCCTGGTTGCCAGAGCCGTCCTTGGCGCCCTTTCCGGGCGCGGTGGCCTTGCCGGAACCGTCGCGCACCGGCGTGCCGGTGGAGTTCGGGTTGCCGCGGTTGTTGACGGCCTTCCCCGAGCCGTCACGGACGGGTGCCGCCGGGGCGGAGGAATTCCGGTTGCCGGAGCCATGGCCCCCGCGCGGACCGGCGGCGAAGGCGGAAGTGCCGGCCAGCAGGCCCGCACTGATGAGTGCTGTCACGAGGATGATTTTAGTTTTCATACGACGGGTTCAACCCCGCCCCGGGACCAATATTACACCGAGCCGGGGGGAACGGCTGAATGACTTTGCCTCGGGCTCGTTGTAATACAGCCTGTGATCCGGGGTTTCTCCCCTTGGATGAATACCGCATTCATGTCCTGGCCGGTGCCGCGGTGGCTTGCCTGGCTCCTCCTGCGGTCCGCCTTGGTTTTGCCCGAGGCGGGCGACGAGGCGGACGTGCAGGCGATGACCCGCGTGGCGACGGGGGACGAAACCGGGCTGCAACACCTGTTCGACCGGTGGAAGCGGCCGCTGCTGAGTTTTTTCTACCGTGCGCTGGGCTCGCACGCCGATGCGGAAGATCTGGCGCTGGAAGTCTTCGTGCGCTTGCACCGTTCCGCTGCCGGTTATCGCCCGACCGCCCGATTTTCGACCTACCTCTTCCAGATCGCGCAGAATCTGCTGCGCAACGAACTGCGCCGCCGCCGCCGCAAGCCCGCCGATGCCGTGCCGCCCGAACTGTTCGAGGAGCTGCCGCAGGAAAATCCCGGCGACCGGCGGCTGGCCGAGCTGGAGGAAATCCTCCAGCAGGCGCTCGCCCGGCTGCCCGAAAAACACCGCACCGCGCTGCTCCTCGTGCAGCAGCAGCAAATGGACTATCCGGAAGCCGCCGCCACGCTGCGGATGACGGAAAACGCCCTGCGCGTGCTCGTGCACCGCGCGCGGCAGATGCTCAAAACCGAAATGGAGATGCACCCATGAACCCCGACCCGACTCCCGCTCCCTCCGACGACGACCTCGACCGGTTGCTCGCCCGTCGTTACCGCGACACCTCGCCTGAGTTCGAGGCGCGCTGGGTGGCATTGAAACGCGACCTGCGCCAGTCGCCGGTGTTGCCGCCGCGGTGGTCGTCCGCTTGGCGGCTGACGGGCTGGCTGGGCGCCTTGGGCGCGGCGGCGGCGGTCGCCCTCCTGTTCTACACGGTCCGCCAGTCCGCCCCGCCGGCAACCGAACTGACCCCGCAGATCAGTGAACTGCTGGCCATGGATGCGGCGCTGGATCGCGCCCGGCCCTTGCTCGACGAAGAAACCCGCGCCGCCCTGCTGAATCTGCCCGCCACCGGCTCGCGCCAAAACTGAAACCGCCATGAAAATCACCCTGTCCATTCTGCTGTTCACCGGTCTGCTGACCTGCGCGGGGCTCCGCGCCGCCGATGCCGCGTCCGCCGCGCCGCCGCCCTCCTCCGACCGCGAGGTGGAACTGGCCGCGCTCGAACGCTTCCTCGATTTGTCGAACGAGGAACTCGACCAGATGCAGCGCGCGATCGCGCTCATCCGGGCCATGGGGCCCGAGGAAAAGGCGGCGCTGCGGCGCGAGATGGACCGGTTTCGCCGGCTGCCCGACGACCAGCGCCGGCAGTTGCGGCGCGGCTGGGGCGCCGTGGAAGAAAAGGTGCAGGATGCCTGGCGACGCATGATGCACGACGCCACGCCCGAACGCCGCGCGGAGATCCAGGCGCAGTTGCAGGCGCTGCCGCCGGAAAAGAAGGCGGACTACCGGCGGCAACTGGCGGAGGAATTTCTCCGTCAGGAAACCAAAAAAGCGCCCGGGCTGTAATAGCGGCGGGAGGCCGGGGTTTCACCGGGTATGAACTCCCTGATTGGAAAAAACCTCGCCTTCAGCCTCCTGTTTCTTCTGACCGCCGGCCTGCTAGCCGCCCGCCCCTCGGGACGCGGCTGCGGCCAAGGTCCGGCCGACGGCTGCACCGGGGTCTGTGCGCTCCAAGCCGATTCGACCGCGCCGCTGGTCCTGAGCGATGCCGACAAGACGGCCCTGCAATTCCAGCTCGATGAGGAGCGCATGGCGGGCGAGCTCTACCTCGCCCTCGGAGAGAAGCACGCGGTGCAGCCCTTCCGAAACATCCCGCGCGCCGAGGCCCGCCACCGCGGTCTGCTGGAACACCTGGCGAACCGGGCGGGTTTGCCGACCTCCGCCGCGACCGTGACCGGCCGCTATGAAACGGCGGCGGTGCAGGCGCGCTACGATGTGTTGCTGGCGCGCGGCCAGGCCTCGCTCATCGAGGCTCTCAAGGTCGGGGCCTTGGTCGAGGAGCAGGACATCGCCGATTTGCGGGCGCTGGCGGCTACCACGGACAATGCCGAGCTGAAGGCGGCCGTCACGGCGCTCGAGCGCGGCTCGCAACACCACCTGAACGCCTTCGTGCGCAACCTTGAAGTGCGCGGTGTCGCCTACGCGCCGCAGGTGCTCAACGCGGATGCGTTTGCGGCGTTGTCAGAGGGTGGTCGCGAGCGGGCCGGATGCAGCCGGAACCGCGGCGGTCGCCGGAGTTGGTCCGACTGAAAGCCTTTCCCGTGCCACGATCAAACCGGCCGGCGTCCGAGGATCTGCACCACGGCGCTGCGGCCGGTGTGACCGCCGCCCTCATGGACCTCGCGTTCGAGTTCCTGCGCATGATCGAGCACCAGGCCCGGCAGCAGCGGGCGCAGACCGTCGAGCGTGGGCAGCAGCGCCACGTCGCGCGGGCCGCCCGTGCCGAAGGCGAGTTGGGCGGGCGTGTAGCTTTCGAAGATGAACACCCCGCCCGGTTGCAGGCCGGTGGCGGCCTGTCCGAGCACGCGGCGGCGAAGATCCGGGGGCAGATGCATGAAGATCGCGACGATGCCGGCCCAGGCGCCGGGCGTGATCGAGTATTCGGCGAGATCGGCGACGACGGTCGCGAGCGGCACGCCGGCCTTCGCCGCCAAAGCCCGGGCCTTCGCGAGGCCGGTGGCCGATTGGTCGAGCGCGGTCACGGCGTGCCCGCGCTTGGCGAGAAAGACGGCGTTGCGGCCTTCGCCTTCGGCGAGGCACAGCACCGGGCCCGCGGGCATGCGGTCGGCGACGCGGGCGAGAAAATCGTTGGGCGTTGTGCCGAAGACGTAGTCCTCGCCGGCATTGCCATAGCGTTGGTCCCAGAAACTGGCGTCGTAAGTCGGATTCATGCGAGGGCGTTGAAAATCCAGCCGATGATCGTCGTGCCGACCAGAACCACGAGGGAAAATGCCGCCAGCAACCGCACGGTCATCACGCTGCGCAACATCACAAGCTCGGGAAACGACACGCCGACGGCGGACAGAAGGAAGGCTAGCGCGGTGCCGAGAGGCACACCCTTGGTGACGAAGGCGTCGAGCAACGGAACGGTGGCGTTGGCGCTGAGGTAGAGCGGCAGCCCGGCGGCCGAGGCCAACGGCACGCTCCACGCGCCGGTGTCGGCAAAGAGTCGCTCGAAGAACCCTGCCGGGACAAAGCCGTGCAGTCCGGCCCCCAGCGCGAGTGAGACCAGCAGCCAGGGCGCGATCTTGCGCAGGATGCGGAGGCTGGTGGCCGCGGCGTCGCCGAGTCGTGCGCGCCAGCCGTGCAACGGGGGATCGTCGTCCGCGGCGACCGGTGTCATCGCGCCCGGCGTGAGCCAGCGCTCGGCCCGGAGCATGGTTAGCGTGAGCCCCCCAACGACTCCGAGTGCAATGCCGACACCGGCATAGGTGAGCGCGAATTTCCAGCCAAAGGTTGCGCCGAGCAGCGCCACTGCGATCTCGTTGACGATGGGCGAGGTAATCAGGAAGGCGAAGGCCACCCCGATGGGAAAGCGGGCCTGCACGAAACCGAGGAAGACCGGCACGGAAGAACACGAGCAGAACGGCGTCATGGCCCCGAAAAGAGCTGCGGCCGGGTAGCCCAGCATGCGCCCGCCCGGCCGGTCGAGCCAGGCGCGGATCCGGTCCAACGGCAGGGCTCCGCGCACCAACGCCATCACAAACGCGACGACGAGGATCAGGACGACGATCTTTTGCAGGTCGTAGATGAAAAAGTGCAGCGCCGCCCCGGTCCCGTGTGCGGCATCCAATCCGACACTTTGCACAGCGTGGTCAGCGATCCATTCGGCCCAGGTCCACATGCGAGCAATATAGCCAGCCTTCGCGATTCAGGCATGCACCTTTACCACAACCGGCACGGTTCATGGGTCCTTCGTTTTGCAGGAACTGAGCCCGAAGGGAACATAAGCCGGGCAGAAGCGGAAGACGGCGGTCAGGACAGGCACGAGGCCGATCAGGCCGAACCAGCTCTTGAAGTAGTAGCCGGCGCCGAGAATGCCGAGGCCGACGAGGAGACGGAGGATGCGGTCAATGCCGCCAACATTGGGTTTCATGGGTGATGATGGGTGGGGGAACGAAATGATTCAGGTTCGCGGGCGGCTAAGCGGCCAGCCGGAGCGGACGAGGGCGGCAAGGGAGCCGGCGTTGCGGGCATCGAGGCCTTCGCGTCGGAGCTGCGCAGCGGCCATGGACGAGCGCGCGCCGGACTGGCAGTAGAGAAACAGGCGTTTGCCGCGGTGCTTTTCCAGGAAGGCCGACCATTGGCGACGATCGCCGCGCAGGTCGCTCAGGGGCAGCCGCGCGGCGTCCTGGGCGGTGCCGCTGGCGAGCCACTCGGACGGTTCGCGCACATCTACCAGGACGGCTGTGCCGGCTTGCAGCGCGGATTTAAGTTCCTCGGGTCGGACCTGCGGCCGGGCGCGCCAGAGTGTCCACGCGATGAAGGCGACCACGCCGATGGCGATCAGGAGGGTGGGATTCATGGTGCGGGCGGGATCGGGCACTCGGCCGGGGCTTCACCGGCGACCGGATCGTGACGAAGGTTCATCATATAATAGAGAATCGGGACCGCGAAGCGGCTGATGAGCAGCGAGGCGACCTCACCGGCCATGAGCGAAAGCGCCAGGCCCTGGAAGATCGGGTCGGCGAGGATCACGGAGGCTCCGACGATCACCGCGAGGGCGGTGAGCAGCATAGGGCGGAAGCGGACCGCGCCGGCCTCGACAACGGCCTCGTCCAGCGGCAGGCCCTGCGAGCGGCGCAGCTCGATGAAATCCACGAGGATGATCGAATTGCGCACCACGATGCCCGCACCGGCCATGAAGCCGATCATCGAGGTCGCGGTGAAGAAGGCGCCCATCGCGGCGTGCGCCGGCAAAATGCCGATCAGCGAGAGCGGAATCACGATCATGATGAGGAATGGCGTGAGGTAGCTTTTGAACCAGCCCACCATGAGCATGTAGATGAGAATACACACGGCGGCGAAGGCCAGGCCGAGGTCGCGGAACACCTCGAGCGTGACGTGCCATTCGCCGTCCCACTTGATCGCGGGCTCGAGCTCGGAGTCGGGCATCGCCAGATTATAGAGCGCGACCTCCGGGGAAGTGCCGCCGAAGGCGCGGCCGTCGAGCTTCGCCAGTTCGCGGTTCATGGCGAACAGGGCATAGGCGGGGCTGGCGACCGCGCCGGCCACGTCGGCCGTCACGTAGGTGACCGGGCGCAGGTTTTTGCGGTAGAGGTTGCGCTCCCCGTCGGTGCGTTGGAGCGTGACCAGTTCGCCGAGCGGCACGAGCGGCCGCTCGCCGGCGCGGATGATGTCGTCGTGATCGGAACGGAGCTGGAGGGAGAGCAGATCCTCGGGGCGGCTGCGCAGCGGGCGCGGTAGCTCGAGCACAAGATCAACGTCCTCCCGGTCGTGCGGTTGGTGGAGCAAATCCACCTTGGCGCCGCTGATCGCGGTCTGGATGGTGCGGGAGATGGTGGCGACGCTGATGCCGTGGAGCGCGGCCTTGGTGCGGTCCACGCGGAGATGGATGGTCGGTTGCTGCGCCTCGACATACCAGTCGATGTCCACGACACCCTCCGTCATCTCGAAGATTTCCTTCACGCGGGTGGCGAGCGCGAGCCGGGCTTCCTCGGACGGGCCGTAGATCTCGGCGACGAGGGTCTGGAGCACCGGTGGCCCCGGCGGCACCTCGGCGACGGCGAGCGTGGCGCCGTGCTTGGCCGCGAGGGCGGCGAGTTTCGGGCGAACGCGCTCGGCGATGTCGTGGCTCTGGGCGGAGCGCTCGTGCTTGGGGAGCAGATTGACCTGGATGTCGGCCACGTTGGCGCCGCGGCGCAGGAAGTAGTGTCGCACGAGGCCGTTGAAATTGAACGGCGACGCCGTGCCGGCGTAGATCTGGTAATCGCGCACCTCGGGCTCGGTGCGGAGGGCGGCGGCGAGTTCGCGGGCGATGCGGGTCGTCTCCTCCAGCGTCGTGCCCTCGGGCGTGTCGAGGATGACCTGGAACTCCGACTTGTTGTCGAAGGGGAGCATCTTGACCTTTACGAGACCGGTGGGGACGAACGCCATCGCGCCGAGCAGGAGCACCGC
>CBINOW010000190.1:0-7062 GCA_966252395.1 uncultured Oleiharenicola sp.
GAAATTGAGATCGAAGAAGCCCAGCGGCCCGCGGTCGTTGAGCAGACCGAGGAAGTGTTCGGCGGGCGCCGCGGCGGGGGCGATCGCGGTAACGGTGGCGAAAGGCGGCTGGCTTGCGGTCGGTCGGGAAACAAAGACGAGGTGTTGCGGCGGGCTGCCCGTGCCGGCCTCGATGCGCACGACAGCGTCGAACTCGGCGGCTTCCTTGGGCTGGAGCTTTAGCGTGATGGAGCGATTCGCGGCGGCGGCGACCAGCACTTCCCATTGCGATTGAACCCAGCCCGGCTCCTGCGAGGTGACCTCAAAGGCAAAGAGGTTGGGGAAGAAGTCTCCGACCAGTTCGTCGGGTCGGGCCTGCCAAAGGGCGGCGGCGGCGGCGCTGGCGAGCTGGATCCGGCCGTCGTGGGCGACGACGAGGACCGCTCCGCCCGTGGCGGTCGCTGCGGCGACTGACTGGGAGGTCGAGTGCAAGAGGTGAAGCGGAGGTTGGAAAGAAATTACGCAACCCGCGAGCCAAGACGCGTGCCGAGTGGACGTCCGACGCGTTTTTTCAGCGGCTTTTGACGGCGGAGCGGGCGGCGGGAGGGGTGTTCAGCCCTAAGAGCCAAAAGAGGGGCGGAGGGGGGGCTCAAACCAGCAGTCCGCCCCCTGCTGATTCACACCGCCAAAGCGCCCGATTCCTGCCAGGCGCGGACGCGCTTTTCGAGGAAGTCGATCCACACGGGTTGATCGTTGAGGCAAGGGATGTGGGTGAATTCCTCTCCGCCGGCCTTCTTGAAATCCTCGGCTCCCTCCACCCGGATCTCTTCCAGGGTCTCGAGGCAGTCGGTGACGAAGGCCGGGGTGATCACGATCATGCGCTTGATGCCCCGGCCGGGCATTTCCTCAAGGGCATGATCGGTGTAGGGCGAGAGCCAGGGCTCGCCGACGAGACGAGACTGGAAGGTGAGCGACCACTTGTCCGCCGGTAGTCCGGCCTTGGCGGCGAAGAGCTGGGTCGTGCGTGTGACCTGGGCCTTGTAGCAGGTGGCGTGGGCGGGCGAGCAGGTGTTGCAGCAATCGGCTACCACCTGACAGTGCGCGCGCGAACTGTCGGCCTTGGTGAGATGACGCACCGGGATGCCGTGGTAGCTGAAGAGCAGGTGGTCGTGCGGCTGGGACAGGTAGGGCTTGGCGCTGGCGACGAGGGCCTCGATGTAGTCGGCGTCAGCGTAGTAGGGCTGCACGCACTCGATCTTCATGGCCGGCGCGATCGCCGCGGCCTCGCGCTGGACCTTCACCACCACGGTCTCCCAGCTCGACATGGCGTAGTGCGGGTATTGCGGAAAGAGGAGCAGGCGGTCCACGCCCTGGCTCACGAGGCGGCGCAGCACGTCGGGGATGGACGGGTTGCCGTAGTTCATGGCCAGTTCGACGGGCAGGGAAGTGCGCGCCTGCAGCTTGGCCTGCACCTGTTTGCTGGTGAGGATCAGCGGCGAGCCCTCGGGCGTCCAAATGCTCTCGTAGGCATGGGCGGACTTGGGGGCACGGAAGCGGCAGATGATCTGCTTCACGAGCAGGGAGCGCAGGAAACCGTTGGCCGGTTTGTCGATCACGCGCTCGTCGCCGAGGAATTCCTCCAGGTAGCGGCGGACATCCGGGACGGAGGTCGAATCGGGAGAACCGAGGTTGAGCAGCAGGACGGCGGACTTGGACATGGTGTTGGGCAAGACAGGTGCCGGAACCGCGTTCAAAGTCAACCGGCCGGGCAGGGTTGGTGCTAGGCAACCCGCCGGAGGCAAGGGACGAGGGAGATAGGTCGCCGGATACAGAGGATTCGGGCCGGGGCGATGGGGCAAGACGGGGGCGGTTCACGCGGGCTTTACGAGGTTTCCGAGACCACGGTCACCGGCACAGGCCTCACTCTGGGCTGGGCAGGTTGGGTCTTTTGTCCCTAACCTCAATAAGACGCGTCTGGGCCTGATCCTGACACGCCTTGCCCCCAATCCCCCTCCCATGATTCCCTCGCACCTAGTTTTGATGATGGCAGGGAGCGGATTGGTTGTGGGATTGACCGTTTGGTGGCTGCAAAGGCGCGCGCGTTTGCGGACGGAAGGCAACGCGGAGGTCCGCATCCGGCAGATGAGCGAACTGATCGACCGGGCACAGGGGGCGCTCTGGGAAGCGGAAGTGATGCTGGAATCCGATGACTGGCAATGGCGGATCAAGCTTCATCCCTCCGCCTTCTGCCGGCATCTTTTTGGTGATTCCCAAGTCGGCGGCCCGAAGGATTTTTGGGATCAGTTCCAAATCGACACCCGCGAGCAGATGGACCGGCGCGCCCGGGAAGCGATGGTGCGCGGACTCGAGGGCTACGTGCAGGAGTTTCGGGCAGTGCGAAACGGGCGGACCTACTGGCTGCATGAAAACGTCACGATCACCCGCCTGGGTCTGGATCATTTCAAACTGGTGGGGTTGGTAACGGACCTGACCGCGCAGCGGGAAGCCGAGATCGCGCGCCAGCAGAGTGAACTGGCGGTCGAGCGCATCCTGGCCCAGGCGCCCTGCATGATCTGGCGCGCGACGGTGGAGGACCGTGACGGCGTGCTGCAATGGCCGATGTTCGATGTTCCCCAGTCGCGGCTGTCGGAGAAGCTGTTCGGGCCGGCGCGGTCCTTCTCGCCCGAGCGCGGCTTTTGGGACGGATTGGAGATGCCCGATCAGGCGGCCATGGATGAACGCAGCACCCGGGCGATCCGCGAAAACGCGTCCGGCTACGAACAGCAGTTTCGCGTGATCACGAAGGAGGGGCGCACGTTTCACCTGCATGAACAGGTTTCAATCGCGCGCGCCAGGACGGATGGCTGGAGCCTTGTCGGGGTGGTCACCGACATCACCCCGCAAATTGAAGCCGAGGAGGAGCAGAAGCGCACGCAGACCACATTGGTGCACCTGTTGGAACGGGCCGACTGCCT
Source organism: uncultured Oleiharenicola sp. (assembly GCA_966252395.1). Lineage (GTDB taxonomy): Bacteria > Verrucomicrobiota > Verrucomicrobiia > Opitutales > Opitutaceae > Lacunisphaera. The sequence goes on from CBINOW010000190.1 coordinate 2,955, forward strand.
GCTGTGGCAGGCCACGGTCGAACTCAGCCCGGAAGAAGTGAAGTGGAACATCTCGTGCTACAAAACCGGGTTCACGCAGCAGATATTCGGCGAGGTGCCGCCGCCGACCCAGGTGGGTCTGTGGTATCGCTTCAAGGTGCCGGAGCGGCCGGAGATGGATCGTCGCGCGCGCGAGGCGCTGGAGCAGGGGCTCCCGGGTTACGCGCAGCAGTTCCGTCTGATCAAGGAGGGACAGACCGTCTGGATCCATGAGCGCGTGAGCATTACGCCCACCGGGCCGAACAAATTTTGGCTGGTGGGTCTGGCGACCGACATCACGGTCCAGCGCGAGGCCGAGGAGGCCTCGCGGGAAAATCAGGAACGCCTGCGCAACCTGCTCGACGGCGCAGAGTGCATGGTCTGGGACGCAACCGTCCAGCTCCGGCCGGACGACACGCTGGCCTGGGACCAATACATTCCGCCCTCGGCGCTTTACCGTCGCATTTTTGGCGAGCCCAGCGGGGACAGGCTGCAGTTGCGCTGGGATGAGGTCCGCATCCCCGAATATCCGGAGATGATCGAGCGGACTCTCGCGGCGTTGAAAAAAGGCACGCCCGGCTACACGCAGGAATTTCGCGTGGTGCTGCCGGCCGGTGACATCTGGCTGCGGGAAACGGTGAAGATCAAGCCAACGGGCCCCGACCGCTTCCGGTTGGCGGGGGTGATCACCGACATCACTACGCAACGACGCGCGGAGGAGGCACGTGAGCAGAGCGAAGTGCGCCTGACCGCCCTGCTGGAGCGAGTCGAGTGCATGATCTGGCAGGGCGAGTGCCGCCGGGTTGCAGACGATGACTTCGATTGGAAGGTGTTCACGCCGCGTTCCCAACTCTACCGGCGCATCTTCGGCCGTGATCCCGAAGGCCGGTGCCATTTCGCGTGGAACAAGGAGTCGGTCCCGGAGTTTGTCGAGATGCGGGACCGCGGTCGCAAGGCCCTGATGGACGGTCGGCCGGGCTACGAGCAGGTTTTTCATTACCAGCACCCGGAGGGCGACATATGGCTTCATGAGAAAGTGACAATCAAGCCGGTCGGCACCGATCACTGGGAGCTGCTCGGCATCATCACCGACATCACCGCGCAGCACCGGTTGGAAGCGGCCCGCCGGGCCAGCGAGAAGCGACTGGGTGAATTGCTTTCCCGCGCAGACTGCCTGATCTGGGAATCCACCGTTTCCCTCCGTTCCGTGGGCTGGGAGTGGCAGCACACGATCCAGCCGTCGCTCTTCTACAAGCGCCTGACCGGTTCGACCGAGCCGTTGGACGGCGTCTCGATGTGGCCGGTGGAGCGGGTGCCGGAACGGCCAGAAATGGACCGGCGTTGCCGCGAAGCGATCCTGGGCGGGCAGGAGGGATACGAGCAGATTTTTCGCTTTGTGCGGGATGACGGGGTTGCGACCTGGATCAGCGAAAACGTGACCATCCACCGTCTGGCGGAAAACCGCTACTGGCTCGTCGGCGTGGCGGTGGACATCACGGAGCAGCGGCTTTCGGAAGAAGCCAGACTGGCGAGTGAGCAGCGCCTGCTGGAAATCCTGACCCGGGCGGAATGCCTGCTGTGGGAAGCCACCGCCGACCTCAGCGGCGAGACCTGGCGCTGGCACTTCAGCATCCAGCCCTCGCGGCTTGGCCACCGCCTGCATGGCGTGGATCAGCCGCAAGTGGAAGCCGGACTCTGGCGCAAATTCGACATTCCCGAGCGGGAGGAAATGAATGCACGCTGCCGGGCAGCCATGGAGCGCGGTTTGCCCGGCTATGAGCAAATCTTCCACATCGTCCAACCCGATGGGAGCAGGCTGTGGATCCGGGAAAGTGTCAGCATCAGCCCGCTGGGCGGGAAGCGGTTTTCGTTGGTCGGCGTGGCCGTGGACATCACGGCCACGCGCAGCGCGGAGGAAGCGCTCGCGACCGAGAAGGAGCGCCTGGCTGTCACCTTGCGCGCGATGAACGAGGCGGTGATCACGACCGACACGATGGGATGCATCCAGTTCATGAACCCGGCTGCCGCCGCGCTGTTGGAATGTTCAGCTCAGGAAGGTGTCGGCCGGCCGGTGCAGCAAGTCTGCCGGTTGGAAAACTCCCGCACCGGCGCCCCCACGGAGCTTCCGGTGGCCAGGGTGGCGCGCGGCGACATTGTGGCCGATCTGCCCGCGCACACCCGGCTGGTCGGCCGAAGCGGCCGGACCCGCGTTGTCGAAGGGTGTTGCGCCCCCATTCACGCCGCCGACAGCAAGGTCACCGGCGCGGTGATCGTGCTGCGCGACGTGACCGAGCAGGACCGGCTGGAGCAGGAGCTGGTGCGCGCCACTCGGCTCGAATCGGTCGGCGTGCTGGCGGGCGGCATCGCGCACGACTTCAACAACATCCTGACAGCAGTGATGGGCAACCTGGCGCTCGCCCAGCTGGACATCCCGGCGGAAAATCCTGCGCTCACCAGCCTGCGCTCGGCGGAGAAGGCGGCCCTGCGGGCCCGCGATCTCACGCAACAACTGCTGACCTTCGCGAAGGGCGGTGACCCGGTGCGCGCCGCCATCCAGCTGGACACGGTGGTTCGCGAGATGGCCGGCTTTGCCCTGCATGGTTCCTCCATCAAGGCGCATTACGACCTCGCCCCGGATCTCTGGGCGGCGGACGCCGACAAGGGGCAGATCGGACGTGTCGTGCAGAATCTTGTCATCAACGCCGTGCAGGCCATGCCTAAAGGCGGGAGTCTGCGCATCATGGCACGCAACGACCCGCAGGCACACCTCGATCAGCCGGGCCTGGCAGCGGGCAACTACATCCAGATCGCCATCAGCGACAGCGGCGTGGGTATCGACCCCGAGAACCTGTCGCGCATCTTCGACCCCTATTTCACCACCAAGCAGACCGGGACGGGCCTGGGGCTTGCGGCGGTCTATTCGATCATCCGAAAACATCATGGGCACATTGAGGTGGAGTCGCGGATGGGGGAGGGCACGACGTTCCGGTTCTGGCTGCCGGCGCTGAACAGCGTCATCGGAAAGCGCGACACGCAGACCCCTTGGAGCAACGCTCCGGCGCCCCGGTTCACGGGCAAGGTCCTCTTCATGGACGACGAGCAGATCATCCGAGAAATGGCCGCCTCGCTCCTGGTGCGTTTCGGCCTGGACGTGGACTGTGCGGCGGACGGCGCGGAGGCCGTGGAGAAATATCGTGAGGCGGTGCAGGCCGGACGGCGGCACGTGCTCGTGATCATGGACCTGACCGTGCCCGGCGGCATGGGCGGACTAGCGGCCTTGGGCAAGCTGCGCGAGATCGACCCGGAGGTGAAGGTGGTGGTTTCGAGCGGTTACTCCAGCGACCCGGTGCTGGCGAATTTCCGGCAGCACGGCTTTCAGGCAGTCATGGCCAAGCCCTACGAGGTGGGCGAGGTCGCCCGGGTGCTGCGCGAACTGCTGCCCGCGGGCTGAGCCGCGCTCAGGCGGCGGACCGAATGGCCGCGATCAGGCGGTGGACATTTTCCGGCGCGATTCGGTCGGTGATGATCGTGCTCGGAAACTGCCGGGTAATGTCGAGGTGCACGCCCGGCTCCGTGCCCGGCCGCACGATGTCGGCCACGAAATCCATGCCACCGCGGGGTTTGATCCAGCGGTAGTAGGTGTCGGGGTCCTCCGACTCGAGCACGATGTCGAGCTTGAGCATCACGGCACAGTAGAGGGTCAGATCCCGGTAGGAGGCGAACCAAGTCGGCGGACAAGTCAGCTGATCGCGGATGATGAGCGTCATGGCAGGCTGTTTTGTGCAGAAAATATGCCGTCTTTTGGCGGGACGTGGTTTTCTCTGGCCTAGTGGTTCATGGCTGGTTCACTGCCGCTCTTAATCGTCACAATTTCCCATGAGTTCAACCCGTCCGCCCGTCCTTCTGGTCATCCGCGATGGTTGGGGTGCCAATCCCCATCCCGAGCAAAACAAGTTCAACGCCGTGCACCTCGCAAAGAAGCCGGCCGATGACCGGTTGCACGCCACTTCTCCGGTCACGCTGGTCAGGGCATCAGGCCTCGACGTCGGCCTGCCCGACGGCCAGATGGGCAACTCCGAGGTCGGCCACG
>CBINOW010000191.1:0-6927 GCA_966252395.1 uncultured Oleiharenicola sp.
CCTCGAACAACGCGGAGGCCTGAAGTAACATGAGCGCTCCTTCCGCACATAGCCCTGAGCCTGTCGAACGGGCCGCCTCCACCGCCTCCTTGGCGAACAAGTTTCTCTTTGCCGGCCTCGCCGGCCTCGCGCTGACCGTGGCCGGTCTCTTCGTGGATGCCCACGGAGCCGCGCTGTCCTACGTCGTCGGCATCAGCTATTGGACTGCCGTGGCCATCGGCATGCTGATGCTGATCATGATCCACCACATCTTTGATGCCGGCTGGTCCACCGTGATCCGCCGCCAGTTCGAGCACGGCATCTCGGCCTTCAAGTGGCTGTTCATTCTCTTCATCCCGCTCGTCGTGTCGGCTTGGGTCAAACCCGGCTTCATCTGGCACTGGATGGACACCGCCAGCCAGCTGCACGGTGGTCACGGGACCATTGGTGACGATCCGCTCTACGTGAAGAAAGCCGGCTTCCTGAACGTGAAGATGTTCACGGGCATGACCGTTGTCTTCTTCCTCGGCTGGATGGGGCTCTCCGCCTTGCTTCGCCGCAATTCCTTCTCGCAGGACAAGGACGGCGACGTGAACTGGACCTACAAGAACCGCAAGACCGCGGCGTGGGGCATCCCGTTCAACGCCCTGGCCCTGACCTTCGCCGCCATCTACTGGATGAAGAGTCTCGAGTATCACTGGTTCTCCACGATGTATGGCGTGTGGTTCTTCGCCAACTGCATGCGCGCGGCCATGGCCTTCGGTGTCGTGATCACCTGGTGGCTTTATGTGCGCGGCGACTACAAGGGCATCTACAACACCAACCAGCTGCACTGCCTCGTCGCGCTGGCCTATGCCTTCGTGGTGTTCTGGGCCTACGTGACCTTCTCGCAGTATTTCCTGATCTGGAACGCCAACGTGCCCGAGGAGACCTTCTGGTATAACCTCCGCGAGCACGGCGACTGGATGTGGGTCGGCATGTTCCTCCTGTTTGGACATTTCTTCGTGCCGTTCCTCCTCTGGCTGTCCTACCGCCGCAAGTCCACCCTCGGGCCTGCGCTGAAGATCAGCATCTGGGTTGCCGTGGTGATCCTCGTGGACATCTGCTACAACGTGCTCCCCGCGCTGCGTGACTCCCACGAACAGCCCCTGCCGTTCCTCTCGCTCAACCTCCTGTGGGTGCTGAGCTCCGTGGTCGGCGTTGGCGGCATCTGCGTGTGGTCCTACCTGAAGAGCTTCGGCAGCGGTGAGGCCAAGCTCATCCCGATCCGCGATCCGCGCATCGTCGAGTCCCTGACCCATCACGACGCCACGGCGCCCGAGCCGACACCCGCCCGTCCCTTCTGGATATGAGCGATTCCTCCTCCAACTTCTCCTTCCCGCACCGCACGCCGGTTTTCACCGCACTCATCGTGATCCTGTGCTTTGCCGCGTTCGGCTGGCTGGCCAAGCGCATCTATGTGCCGCACGCCGCCACGGTGCAGCCGGTGGAGGGCGTTCTCACTCCGGCCGAGCGCAAGGCGCTCCTGAACGAGCAGCTCACCAAGGACCATGCCGCCGCCACCAGCTATGGCTGGGCCGACCAGTCCAAGGGCGTTGTCCGCCTGCCCATTGACCGGGCTATCGAGCTCACCGCCCGCGATCTCGCGAAGAAGTAACCCTTGCTGATGAATTCCAACGTTACCAACAGCCGCGCCGAGCAGGCGGAGATCGATGCTTCCACCCGTTGGCCGGTGACCGTCTTCCTCGTTTCGGGTCTTCTCTGGCTTATCGCCGGCGGGGCGCTGCAGCTCGCCGCCAACATCCAGCTGCACACCCCGACCTTCCTCGCCGAGTGCGAATGGTTCACCCACGGCCGGCTCGCACCCGCCGCGCAGAATGCCCTCGTCTATGGCTGGGGCTTCAACGCCGCCTTCGCCTTCGGTCTGTGGCTGATGGCCCGCCTGTCGGCCACCACGCTGCGCCATGGCGGCTGGCTCTTTATTGCGGCGAAGTTCTGGAATGTCGGCGTCACCCTCGGCATCGGCGGCATCCTCGCCGGCTATTCGACCTCCTTTGAGCTGCTCGAGATGCCCCGCTTTGTGGCGCTGCTGCTCCTCGGTGCCTACGCGCTGATCGGCGTTTGGGCTGTCACCACCTTCAGCATCCGCAACACCGAGAACATCTACGCCTCGCAGTGGTATCTGTTCGGTGCCGCCTTCTGGTTTCCTTGGATCTACAGCATCGCCCAGGTGATGCTCATCCGCCACCCGGTGCGCGGTGTGCTTCAGCCCGTCGTCAACGCGTGGTATGTCCACAACCTCTACGGCCTGTGGTTCCTGCCCGTGGCCCTCGCGGCGATCTACTACCTCCTGCCCAAGCTGCTCGGCAAGCCGGTCAGTCAATACTACCTCGCGCCGCTGGCTTTCTGGTGGTTTGTCATCGGAACGGCATTCGCGGGCGGGGCCCGTCTGGTCGGTGCCCCGGTGCCGGTGTGGATTCCGACCCTCGGCACGGTGGCCAACATGGCGCTGCTCCTGCCCGTCGTCATCTTCGCCCTGAATTTCCTCGGTTCGCTGAGCGGTCGTCTGGGGACGGTCGGTGGCAGCCTTTCGCTCCGTTTCGTGCTCCTGGCGATCATCGGCTTCTTCGTGAACGCCGTGGTGAACCTGTTGCTCTCGCTGCGTGGTTTCGCCGAAGTCGCCCAGTTCACCTTGCTCGGCAACCTGCGTGACTGGTCCGCCTTCTACGCGACCTTCACCGTCGCGATCTTCGGGGCGGCTTACTTCTTCCTGCCGCGACTGACCGGCAAGGAGTGGCGCTCGTCTGCCCTCACCAAGGCGCACTTCGGTGCCACGGTCGTGGGCGTCATCCTCCTGGTCATCGGCTACGGTGCCGGCGGATGGCAGCAGGGTGGGTTGCTCAACAGCGCGTCGGTGGGCTTTGCTGACATTACCGCGGCGCTTTCCGGCTGGCAAATGCTCAACAGCTTTGGCCTCGGTCTCCTGCTGGTCGGCCATCTCGCCTTCCTCATCAACTTCATCTGGATCGCTTGCCCCTTGAACTCCCGAGGCACCACCAACGTCACCATCCCGGTGCCGCCGGCGCTCGCCTTGGCGGGGAAGGAGGGCCACGCATGAAAAACGGTCTCGTCCTCTTTCTCGGCGTCTTCGGCACGCTGGCCCTTTCCTGGGCCGGTCTTCTGCTCGGTGCGCACAAGCAACTTGGCGCGCTGCCCCAGTTCAAGGATCCGGTCGAGCAGACGCTCAACCCCGCGCCGCTCACCGGCATCGCCGACCAGGGCCGCCTCGTCTATCAGGACCTGGGTTGCGCCACCTGCCACACGCAGCAGGTCCGCTATGCCGGCTTCGGCGCCGACATCGAGCGCAAGTGGGGTGAACGCGGCAGTTTCGCCCGCGACTACATCCGCGAGAAGACCGTGCTGATCGGCTCCAGCCGCATCGGTCCGGACCTGCGCAACGTCGCGGCGCGAATCCCGGCGGAAAGTCAGGCCGAATACTTCCACGGCCTGCTCTACGCCCCGGAGTCCGTCGCCCCCGGCACCAACATGCCGGCCCACAAGTTCCTCTATACGGTGCGTCCGCTCGCCGGCAACCAGTCCTCCTACAAGGCCATCAAGCTCTCGGGCAAGCACGCGCCCGCCGAGGGCTTCGAAGTGGTGCCGACCTACCGGGCCGAGGCCCTTGTCGCCTACCTGATGAGCCTGAAGGACACCTACAACTATCCCTCCGAGCAGGAACTGAACGCTCCCGCCCCCGCCAAGGAGGGCGGCCACTAAGATGAGCGCCAATCACGACAACAAGTCCAACTTCGAGGCCTCCGCCGCGAGCGACGACAGCATCCGCGAGGTCCACGCCAAGCTTCAGAGCAACAAGCCCGACAAGCCGCACGGTTATCCCGCCATGCCGCTCGTGATGCTCGGCGTCATGTGTTGCATCGGCTTCTTTGGCTCGATCTATATGGTGCATCACTCGATCCGGTTTGATCCGCTGGTCGTCAATGCCCAGGCCAACCGGGCCGCTCCGGGCAACAAGGGACCGGTTCAGCTGACCCGAGCCCAGCTCGGCAAATCGGTTTATCTGGCCAATTGCGCGACCTGCCACCAGCCCAACGGCGGCGGCGTCCCGGGTGCTTTCCCTCCGCTGGCTCACTCGGAGTGGGTTAATGGCACCGAAGAACGCATTATCCGCATCGTGCTCCACGGTCTGCAGGGCCCGATCAAGGTTGCCGGCAACGACTACAACAATGTCATGGCTCCCTTGGGTGGGGTTCTGAAGGACGAGCAGATTGCCAACGTGCTCTCCTACATCCGTCAGGAATGGGGCAACACTTCCCCCGAGGTGCTGCCCGAGACCGTCGCCAAGGTTCGCGCCGAGACCGCTTCACACTCCGGTTACTGGACCGCCGAGGAGCTGCTCAAGATCGGCAACTGAGCCGCTCTTATCCCTTAAAAAGAAAGGCCGGGCATTTCGCCCGGCCTTTTGCTTGGGGTTCTGTCTGGTCACTCCCTGAAGTCAGGGCGCTCTCGCCCCGATGGTAACGATCAACCGGCCCGAGGGGCGGGCCGGCTCCAGTGAAACAGGCTCAGCCGCCGCCCATGCCCTTCAGCATGTCGCCCATGTTGGGCATCTGGAATTTCTGCCAGCCGGCAGGCGGCTGGAAGAGGGAGGCCGGCAGGCTGCCCGGCTCAATCTTGGTGGCTTCCATGCGGAAGGTTTCCTTGTTCTTGTTGTCGCGGCTCACGACGCGCAGCGGGAAGCCCGGCTTGCCCTTGAATTTTTCCTCCCAGCTGCTGGCCGCCTTCTTCTTGCCGCCGAACATGCCGCCCATCGGGCCGCCGCCTCCGCCGTTTTCCCCCATGCCCATGAAAGTGCCCAGGCCCTCGGCGACCCAGATCTCCGTCGTGTTGTTTTTTTCCTTGGTGACGTATTCGTCGCACTTGTAGCCGAGGATGGTCTCGGTGCGGCCCGTCTTCTCGATGTCGGGTTCCTTGGCCTCAACCTTCTTGGCGGCCTTCTCAACGGTATCCTTCATCGGCATGACCATATACATCTTCTCGGACGGCATCAGCATCAGCATCTCCATTTTTTTCAGGTCCATGATGCTGGCGACGGTCTGGCCATCGGCGTTCATGTCGATGCGCAGGGAGGTGTCCTTGATCGAGTAATCGAGAACCTGGGGCTTGCCTTTGCCCGCCGTGATAGCGAGGGAGACCTTGCCCTCGAAGGCGGAGGCGGCGTGGGAGAGGGTGGCGGTGAGCAGCGCGCCCACCGCGAACAGGCGGAGTAGAGGGTTCATGGCGCGCATGCTACGGGTGCGGGCAGGCGAGACAAGCCGCGGATGAAGGACGTTGCCAACCTGTAACCCCGGCCCAAGCTCCGCGCATGCCTTCCGAGTTCCGCCTGGTCCGCACGGTCGAGTTCAGCGAGACCGACATGGCCGGCATCATGCATTTCTCAAATTTCTTCCGCTGGATGGAAGCGTGCGAGGCCGGGTTCTACCGTTCCCTCGGGCTGCCGCTGATTTCCTTTGTGCCAGGCAACGTCGTGGGCTGGCCGCGGGTGAGCGCCAGCTGCACCTACAAGGAGCCGCTCCGTTTCAACGACACCGTGGAGGTGCGCCTGTTGATCAAGGAGCTGCGCACGCGGGCGGTCCTCTACGTGTTCCAATTTCGCAAGGTGGATGCCGCGGGGCAGGTGCTGCCCCCCGTATTGGCCCAGGGCGAGATCGCCGCCGTGTGCGTGACGGCCGATGCGAGTGGCAAAATGGTGGCGCAGCCCATCCCTGCTGACGTGCGGGCGAAGCTGGAGCCGGCACCGGCGTCGGCCTACACCGTGTAGGGCGGCCGCGTTTCCCCCTTCGGGGAGAGGGCGAAGATCTTCACGGCCGTGGCCTTGCCCTTGACCAACACCTCGCCGAGTTCCCGCGCGGCCGGTTGCGGGTGCATGGCCTTGAGGGTAGCCTCGCTGACGATGACCGGGGAGGCGTAGGCGGGATCCTTGGTCAGACCTTCGAGCCGGGAAGCGAGGTTCACACCGTCGCCAATGACCGTGTAGTTGAGACGATTTTTGGAACCCATGTTGCCCGCGACCACGCGGGCCGTGTTGATGCCGATGCCAAAGGCGAGTGCCGGCTTCCCCTCGGCCATCAGTTCGCGGTTCAACAGGTCGAGCGCCCGGGCCATTTCACGGGCGGCACTCACGGCGCGATCGGGGGCATCCGGGATGGCGATCGGGGCTCCGAACAGCGCCATGATCGCGTCGCCGATGTATTTGTCGATCACTCCGCCGTGGCGTTCGATGATCGTGCTCATCCGGTCGAGGTAGCGGTTGAGCAGCGCGAGCATCTCCGTCGGCGGCATTTTCTCACTCATGCCGGTGAAGTTGCGCAGGTCGCAAAACAGGATGGTCACCTCGCGCTCCTCGCCGCCGAGCTTGAGGTCCGAGTGCAGCAGCTGTGTGGCGATCTCGGGGGACACGACCTTGCCGAGCAGGTTGCGCACCTTGTCGCGCTCGGCCAGGCCGGCGGTCATCTGGTTGAAGGCCGTGGCCAGCTGGCCGAGCTCGTCGGCCCGGGCCAGGTCGATGTGTTGCGTGTAGTCGCCCTCGGCGACGAGTTTGGTGTGCCGGGCTAGCTGCTGCATGGGGCGGCTGACGCCGCGCGCGATGGCGAAGGCCACGATCGTGGCGGTGGCCAGTGCGGCGAGGGAAATGAACAGCACGGTGCGTTCGAGTTCGCGGGCCGGGGCCAGCTCCGCCTTGAGCGAGCGTTGCAATGCGATGCGGGCCGGGGCCTCCTCCGCGCTCTACGCCGGTGACGATTCCATCAGTACGCGCCTCGGTGAAGTCCGCCGCGTGCTCGATCATCTCGTCCGGATCGATCAGAGCCAGGCCGATGCGCGCGAGATACTCGATGGTGCGTAATACGCCATCGAAGAGATGGCCCGCAG
>CBINOW010000192.1:0-6908 GCA_966252395.1 uncultured Oleiharenicola sp.
AAAAATCGCCCAGCAGGCCCGCGCCGCCGCGTCCACCGCCACGCCCACCGGCAACGCCAACCTCACCGGCACCGTCGAGGACATGGAGGCCCAGGCCGCCGCGAGCTACCTGGAAAACAACATGATCATCCAGGACATGCTCAACCGTTCGCGCAACCAGTCCAACGCCCGCACCGCGCACCTGCTCGGCTACATGGACAACATCAACGATGCCGACGGCCCGCAGCGCTACGCCGGCGGCGGCAACCTCTACGACGAGCTCGTCGCCGACATCGAGGAAGCGCGCTACTACATCATTCTCTCGGCCTACGACTTCAAGCGCACCGTCCACGAGAAGAAGGCCAAGCTCCGCTGGGTCACGCGCATGAGCATGCGCGCCCCCGGCAACAGCTTTGCCGACAAGGCTGCGGCCATGATCGCGTATTCCGCGTCACGCTTCGGCCAGAACACGGAAGGCCTCGAACGGAAGCTCTACCCGCAATACAAGGTGAACCTCGAGGACCTGCGCTTCCTCGGCATCGCCGGCTGGCAAGGCCAGCCCGAGGCGGAGAAGAAGCCCGAGGAAGGCACGGCCAAGTAAGCCGCCGCCAAACTGGAGCCGGGGCGCCCTCGCCCCGGTGTTTCGCTGGAGCCGGGGTCGCTGCCCCCGGGCTCAGGCTGTCATTTCAGAAGTCTTCACCACAAAGACACGAAGGCACCAAGGGCAGAAATTTCTGATCGATAGCTTGTCCCGGAAGGCCTCGCGCCAAGGACGCAAAGGCCGCCAAGTTTCCTAGCCCACCTTTGCGCCCTCAGCGGACTTTGCGCGAGGCCTGCAGCGGGCAGCGAGGCTATAGGTAAAGCCTGATATCATCTTTGGCACTCCCTTGCCGGCAAATATAGCTGTTCTGACTTAGGCTCTATTCTGCGTTTTCGGGTTTGATCCCAGAAAATCTGCATCTTCGGGGATGTGGTAACCTTCGAGAAGGTGAATGGCCCATGAGAGAACGTGGGTCATGCGGCCTGCTACTTCCGGATCAGGGCAAACGTGTCGAATCTCTCGGCGACAGACCTCTAAATGAGAAACAAAGCCATCCTTTCCTCCGAAATACGGGAAGAATCCTTCCAAATCTATCCCGAGACCAGACACACCGTAGCAGCCAGCAATCTTAGGTTCTTCAGCGAAAACCGAAGAAATATCTTTCCCGTGACTTTTCGCGACCTCGGCGACGACATCACAGAAGAGATCCTTAATTCCGTTGCCAACCCAGAGGGACAGGTTGCCTCGATATATGAGAGGAGCACCCATCTTAGTGGAGGATGTTCACGTTGGGCACCGAGCGGTCTAGCAAGCAGTTGTCGGTGCCTTGTTAGCCCTTTTTTCCACGATTTAACGCTTCCTCCAAGAAGCCAAGGCACTCGCTGACCGGCTTCGTGAAAATTCCGCCTTTGCCTGCATCATAAGCTTCGCGCCACATCCGGTAACCTCCCTGCCAGTCTATGTCCTGAGTATTCCTCTGAATTTGCGCTTTCAGCGAAGCACGGACATTCGCGCCAGCGATCGGTAAGTGCCCCGCTTGATCGATAAATCCCTTCGGTGCCGACGGGCTCTTGATCTTCAAATCGAAAACCGAGACGTGAATCACTTCACCAAGATTCGGAAGAGTCTCGATCTTTCGAATGACCAAGAAGGAGGACTCTTCTCCAGGCCGCGTGGAATACGACCAACAATCGCCTTCCTTCAACGCCACGTCTGCCGCGATTCCAGAAGACACGAGTCCAAGAGATACAAGTAATGCGACGATTGGATTCTTCATTTTGGGCTAACAGAGAAGTGTTATTCGGCCGCGTTGATCTCTATGGCCGGGATCATCAAGAACACGAAGGCCCAAGCGCTTGCGCTTGGCAACGATGCAGATTTTTGGCGCGAGTGCGGGTGGGCTGAGCCGCCCCTCACAACCCGTGCGCAGTGCCCGGCAAGATGCGGCGAGTTGGCGGCGCACGGGGCGGGTATGCTGTCAGCATGGCACGCGTCAGTCCGCTTGATCCGGTAAAAAAGAGCAGACCCGGTTCCGTGGTTCCCAGGGTAAGGGCCGGGTTTGTCTGTGTGGCAAAAGAGGCGGGCGCGCGTGCCATCCCTTTCTCCCGCCCATGAAACCCGTCCTCTTCAACAACACCGTCCTGCGCGACGGCCACCAGTCGCTGGCGGCCACCCGCATGACCACCGAGCAGATGCTGCCGGCCGCGCCCATCCTCGACGGGCTCGGTTTCGGCGCGCTGGAAACCTGGGGCGGGGCGACCATTGATTCCTGCCTCCGCTTCCTGAAGGAGAACCCCTTCACCCGGCTCGACCGCCTCAAGGCCGCTGCGCCGAAAACGCCGCAGATGATGCTCCTGCGCGGCCAGAACCTCGTTCAATACACGAGCTTCCCCGACGACGTGGTCGAGGCCTTCGTGCGCTGCACCGCCGCGCACGGGCTCGACATGTTCCGCATCTTCGACGCGCTCAACGACGCGCGCAACCTGCGCACGCCCATCCGCGCCGTGAAGGCCGCCGGTCGCCATGCCCAGGGCGCGATCTGCTACACCACCAGCCCGGTGCACACGCCGGAGCGCCTCGCGGCCTTCGCCGACGAACTCGTCGAACTCGGCGTGGATTCGATCTGCATCAAGGACATGGCCGGCCTGATCCCGCCGCGCATCGCCTACGAGCTCGTGAAGGCGATCAAGGCCCGGCACGCGCTGCCCGTGGTGTTGCACAGCCACGACACCGCCGGCCTCGCCGGCGCCTCCTACTACGCCGCCATCGAGGCGGGTGTGGACACCGTCGAGACCTCCATCGCCCCCTTCGCCAACGGCACCGCCCAGCCCGACACCGTGCGGATGCTCGCGCTGCTGTCCGGGCACGCCCGCGCGCCGCATTTCCCGATCGAGCCGCTCGCGGGGCTGCGCACGCACTTCGAGCAGGTGGCGAAGGAACTCGCCGCCTTCATGAGCCCGGTGAACGACCGCGTGGACAGCGACGCGCTTTGCTACCAGGTGCCGGGCGGCATGCTCTCCAATTTCCGGAATCAGCTTAAGGAAATGAAAATGGAGGCGCGCTTCGCCGAGGTCATGGCCGAGGTGCCGGTCGTGCGCGCCGCGCTCGGCTGGATCCCGCTTGTCACGCCCACGTCGCAGATCGTCGGCACGCAGGCCATGCTCAACGTGAAGTTCGGCCGCTGGGCCAACCTCGCGCAGAACACCATCGACGTCGCCCTCGGACGCTACGGCCGCACCCCGGGCCCGGTGGATCCTGAATTGCGCGCGCTCGCCGCGAAGAAGTCCGGGCAGGAACCGGTCACGGTCCGTCCCGCCGACCTACTCTCGCCGCGCCTGCCGGTGTTGAAGCAGGAACTCGCTGCCAAAGGCCTGCCCGCCACCGACGACCTCGCCGTGCTCTTTGCGATGTTCCCGCGCGAGACCGAGGCGCTGCTCAAGCCCGCGCCCACCGCGCCCGTCCCGTCTGCCGCGAAACCGGCCGCGCCTGCGCCCGTCGCTGCAGTCAGCGTGCCGACCACCGTCCGCGCCGTCGCACCCGTCGCCTCCCGCAACGGTGCGCCCAGCCACTTCCTTCTCACCGTCAACGGCCAGCGTCACGACGTGCTCGTCGAGGAGACGGCTCCGTGAAGCGGTGCAGGTCCAGTCATGCCAGGCGCCGCCCTACAACTTTGACCAGCCTTTGCTCATGAAAACCGAAGCCACGCCGAATCTCTTCGCCGAGTTTCCGCCGCCCGCGCCGACCGACTGGCGCAAGGTCGCGGAGGAGTCGCTGGAGGGCGCGCCGTTCGAGAAGAAGCTCGTGACACGCACCCCCGAAGGCATTGACCTGCAGCCGATCTACACGCGTGCCGATGCCGGCGTGTCCGCCGGCGAGTGGCCGGGCCTGCCACCTTACGGCCGCGGGGCCGCCGCTCTGGGGTCCCGGGCGAAGGGCTGGCAGATCTGCCAGGAGCTGCCCTACGGCGCGCCGCCGGAGTTCAACGCCGCGCTGCTGCAGGACCTCAACCGCGGGCAGAACTCCGTCAACCTGCTCCTCGACATCGCCACCCGTCTCGGGCTCGACCCCGATGAGGCGCGGCCCGGCGAGGTCGGCGGCTGCGGGCTTTCGCTGGCGACGCTGGATGACTTCGCGCGCGCGCTGCGTGGCGTGGATCTCGCCGCGGTGCCGGTCTATGTCTCCGCCGGAATCTCGGCGCTGCCGCTCACGGCGATGTTTGCGTCGGCGATGATCGAGCAGGGCAAGAAGCCCGCGGAACTGCAGGGCGCGGTGCTGGCCGACCCGTTTTCCGAGTGGCTCGGCCGCGGCTCGCTGCCGGCCGGCCTGCAGCCGGCCTACGACGACATGGCCGTGTTGACCGAGTGGGTCACGCGCACCGGTTCGCCGCTGCGCACGGTCGGCGTATCCGCCAACCTCTGGGCCGACGCCGGCGGCTCGGCGGTGCACGAACTCGCCTTCGGCCTCGCCACCGGCGTGGACTACCTGCGCGCGCTGGGTGCCCGGCACATCGCGCCCGGCCGGGCGGCGCCGCGGTTCCTGTTCACCTTCTCCACCGGTTCAAACTTCTTCATGGAGGTCGCCAAGTTCCGCGCCGCACGTCTGCTCTGGGAGCGGGCGGTCACCGCCGCCGGCGCTCCGGCCGAGACGGGCCGGCTGGCGTTCCATGCGCGCACGTCGCTCTGGAACAAGACCGTGCTCGACCCGCACGTGAACCTGCTGCGCACGACGACCGAGGCCTTCGCGGCCGTGATCGGCGGCTGCGACAGCCTGCACGTGGCACCGTTTGACGAATGTTTCCGCGTGCCCGACGATTTCTCGCGCCGCCTCGCGCGCAACATCCAGCTCATCCTCGCGGAGGAGTGCGGGCTCGGCCGGGTGGTGGACCCCGCCGGCGGCTCGTGGTATGTCGAGGCGCTCACGCGCCAGCTCGCCGCCAAGGCCTGGGCGCTGTTCCAGGAAGTCGAGAAGCAGGGCGGCATGGCCGCGGCGATCCGCGCGGGTTTCCCGCAGGCGACCGTGGACAAGCTCGCCGCCGAGCGCATCGGCGCGGTCGAGTCGCGCCGCGACGGCATCATCGGCACCAATCTCCACCCGAATCTCAAGGAGAAGCCTGCCGAGGCAAACCTGCCCGACTACGTCGCGCTGGCCGCGCGCCGCGCGCGGCAGGTCTGCGCCTACCGCATGGCGACCGCGCCCGAGCGCGACGCCGAGGTGATGGCGCGCCTGGCCGACCTGCTCGGTGCGACCCCGGCCAACATCATGAAGCGCCTGCTCGAGGCCTTTGGCCACGGCGCCACGCTCGGTGACGTGGGCAAGGTGCTCCGCGCCGGGGCGGTCGAGGAACCGTCCGTGGCCCGCTTGCGCATCCGCCGCCGGGCCGAGCCGTTTGAACGGCTGCGCGCTCGCGCCGAAGCGTATCTCGCCCGCACGGGGGCCCGTCCCAAAGTGTTTCTGGCCAACCTCGGCCCGCGCAAGCAGCACGCCGCGCGCGCCGACTTCTCGACCGGCTTCTTCGCCGCCGGCGGCTTCGAGGTCATGGCAAACAAGGGCTTCGAGACCCCGGCCGCCGCCGCGGACGCCGCCCGTGAATCCGGCGCGCCGATCGTCGTGCTTTGCTCGACCGACGAGACCTACCCGGCGCTCGTGCCCGCGTTGGCCGGCGAACTCAATGCCGGCGCCAACCCGCCGATCCTCGTGCTCGCGGGCCTGCCCGCGACGCCCGCACTGCAGGAGCAGTTCCGCGCCGTCGGCGTGGACGAGTTCATCCACCTCCGCGCCAACTGCGCGCAATTGCTCGGACGTTTCCAGGACAAGCTCGGTCTCTGAACCCACGCCCATGAAATTCCCCGACTACACCCAGATCGCCCTTGAATCCGCCCCGGCTCCCGGCAGCGCCTCGGCCTGGCGCAAGCTCGCGCGCAGCGAGAGCGGCGGCCCCGATGCCCTCGGCGAGTGGCAGACGCTCGAGCAGATCCCGGTCAAGCCCGTCTATGGTCCGGCCGATCTCGCCGACGCGACGCACCTCGACTACACGGCTGGCATCGCGCCGTTCCTGCGCGGGCCCTACGCGACGATGTATGTGCAGAAACCGTGGACGATCCGCCAATACGCGGGCTTCTCCACGGCGACCGAGTCCAACGCCTTCTACAAGCGCAACCTCGCCGCCGGCCAGATGGGCCTGTCGGTGGCCTTCGACCTCGCGACGCACCGCGGTTACGACAGCGACCACCCGCGCGTGGTCGGCGACGTCGGCAAGGCCGGCGTCGCGGTGGACAGCGTGCTCGACATGCAGACCCTGTTCAGCGGCATCCCGCTCGACCGCATCAGCGTCTCGATGACGATGAACGGCGCGGTGTTGCCGGTGCTGGCGTTCTACATCGCCGCCGCGCAGGAGCAGGGTGTGAAGCTGGAGCAGCTTTCCGGCACGATCCAGAACGACATCCTCAAGGAATACATGGTGCGGAACACCTACATCTATCCGCCCGCACCCTCGATGCGCATCATCGCGGACATCTTCAGCTTCACGTCGAAGCACATGCCGAAGTTCAACTCGATCTCGATCTCCGGCTACCACATGCAGGAGGCGGGCGCCACGGCCGACCTCGAGCTGGCCTACACGCTGGCCGACGGCCTCGAATACCTGCGCACCGGCCTGAAGGCCGGCATGGGGATCGACGAGTTCGCGCCGCGCCTCTCGTTCTTTTGGGCGCAGGGCAAGAACCCGTTCATGGAGATCGCCAAGATGCGCGCCGGCCGCCTGCTCTGGGCGAAGCTCGTCAAACAGTTCAACCCGAAGAACCCGAAGTCCATGGCGCTGCGCACGCACTCGCAGACCTCGGGCTGGTCGCTCACCGAGCAGGACCCGTTCAACAACGTCGCCCGCACCTGC
>CBINOW010000193.1:0-6890 GCA_966252395.1 uncultured Oleiharenicola sp.
GTGTTGCGCGAAATCGATCTGGACGCCTGTCGCTCGGTGTTTCCCGTGAATCCTCCGGAGCGGAACTTTGGCTGGGCACTAGGACTGGCGCGAATGCTGATGAAGTTGCAGCAGGATCTCGCCGAGGGCGGTTTAAGGCTGGCTGACGTTGAGGAACGCGCCGGTGATTTTCCGGAAACCGGCCGCTGGCGACAACTCGGGGCGCTTGAGCAGATCCACGCAGCTCGCCTGTCGCGAGACGGCCTCGTGGACGCTCAGAACGCGAAGATTGCCGCTGTGCAAAATCCCGCTCTGCCCGTCGGGGTGCGTCGCATCGTGGTGGCCGCCGTGCCCGATCCACTGCCGCTGGCCGTGCAGGTGCTGGCGATGCACGCGCGAGCGTTGCCGGTCGGAGTGATTGTGCATGCTTCGCTGGAGGAGGCTGCGCACTTTGACGACTGGGGACTGCCTCAGGCCGATGCATGGACGCACCGCGTGTTGACGCTTCCCGAGTTTGAGTCACGCATCCACCTAGATGCCGATCCCGCGGCGCAAGCCACACGGTTGGTTCGGCAGGTGCAGGCTTACGCCGGCACCGTCGGCCGGCTGGCTATCGGCATCGCCGACGCCGACGTGCTGCCGCCGACGGAGAGTGCACTGCGCGCGGCCGGCTTGCCGGTTTTCAATCCCGAGGGGCGGGTGCGCCGTCAGGAAGGATTTTATCATCTGCTTGCCGCACTGGCCGGCTTGGCGTCCGCGCCGGATTTCGCAGCCCTGTCCGCGCTCGCCCGGTGTCCGGACGTGTTGACCTGGCTGGCGACGGCGCGGGGCCGTGATTTCTCCGCGGCGTCCTGGCTGGCGGGCCTCGATGAATTGCACGCGCGGCATCTGCCGGCCGACTTGGCGGCGGCGGTGAACCATGCCGCGCACCTGCGCGATTTCCCGGGGCTTGCGGCCGAGCTGGTCCTGATCGAGCGCCTGCGCGGGATCCTGATCCGCGGGCGTTTCAGCGAGAGCGTGGCCGCGGTGCTGACTGAACTGTTCGCCGCGCAAACTCAAATTCCGGCTCCGGCCTGGGTCGACGCGGTTGAGGCATGGATGGACATCGTGCGCGGCTGCGCCGCCGTGGAAAAACGGCGGCCCGAGATGGATCGCGCTGACTGGTGGCAGATCGCACTCGGTCTTTACGGCGACTCTAAACAGCCCGAGGAAAAGCCGGACGGCGCCCTCGAACTGCAGGGCTGGTTGGAACTCGCATGGGAGGACGCGCCGCATCTTGTGGTCGCCGGACTCAACGACGGACGCGTGCCCGATGCGGTCGCGGGGGATGCGTTCCTCCCGGAATCGCTGCGGGTGAAGCTCGGGCTCAAATCCAACGAAGCGCGGTTCGCGCGCGACGCCTACCTGTTGCAGACGCTTGCGGCGACGCGGACCACGGAGGGGCGGCTCGATCTGCTTTACGGCAAGTTTTCCGGCGAAGGCGAACCACTGCGGCCCTCGCGCCTGTTGCTGCGCTGCCCTGATCCCGAGCTGCCCGCGCGGGTGAAATTTCTCTTCCGCGCGCCCGAGCTGCCCGGTCCCGCCGTGGCTTGGCGAAGAGCGTGGCGGCTGACGCTTCCGCGGCGTGGGCCGGACGCCCGCGTGTCGGTCACGGCGTTGAAAAGCTGGCTGAGGTGTCCGCTGCGGTTTTACCTTCAACACGTGCTCGGCATGGAGGCGGTGGACCCTGCGAAGCGCGAGTTGGATGCCTTCGACTTTGGCACGTTGTGCCATGGTTCGCTCGAGGCAATGGCGCGCGATCCCGCGATGCGCGACTGCACCGACGAAAGGGTGCTGAGTGATTTCCTGCTCGCGGATTTTGAGCGCCGCATGCGCGCGCGCTACGGGCGCGAACTCACCCTGCCGTTGCTTGTGCAGCAGGAATCCGCGCGACAGCGGCTGGCCAAGGCGGCCGGGGTGCAGGCGCAGGAGCGAGCTGCCGGGTGGCAGATCCTGGATGTCGAGCGGAAGTTCGAGCTGCCGGTCGGCGGGATGCTGATCGTGGGCAAGATCGACCGCATCGAGCGGCATGAGCCGAGCGGTGCATGGCGCGTGCTCGACTACAAGACTTCCGACACCGCCGTGCATCCCGCCGAAGCCCACCTGCGCAGTCCCCGGCGCGACGAAGACATGCCGGCATGGGCCGGTTGGAGTGGCGGAGAACGGCTGAGGGTGTGGAGCGACTTGCAGTTGCCGCTTTATCGTCGCGTGATCGCAGCCGAGGCAAGCGGTGCCGCGCTGCACTGCGCGTATTTCAACCTGCCCAAGGCGGCCGGTGAAACCGGGCTGCGTGTCTGGGAGCAATTCACGCCGGAAATGGAAGCGTCGGCGTGGGCCTGCACGCAGGGTGTGGTCGCAGCGATCCAAGCCGGCGAATTCCGGCGGCCG
This sequence comes from uncultured Oleiharenicola sp., assembly GCA_966252395.1. GTDB lineage: Bacteria > Verrucomicrobiota > Verrucomicrobiia > Opitutales > Opitutaceae > Lacunisphaera. The sequence goes on from CBINOW010000193.1 coordinate 2,407, forward strand.
CGAGAACTAACCGGGCGCGAGGCCGAGTTGGACGGGTTCGCCACGCTCTTTCACGGCGGGGCGGCGGAAAGTGTGACGTGGGAGGAGGCGAAGCCGTGAGCACGCCGCGTCATGAGATGATCCTCGCCTCGGCGGGTTCGGGCAAGACCTACGCCCTGACCGGTCGGTTTGTGCGCCTGCTCGCCGAAGGAGCGCCTCCCGAGCGCATCGTGGCGCTGACTTTCACGCGCAAGGCGGCGGGGGAGTTTTTCGACGAGATTCTGAAAAAGCTGGCCGGCGCGGCCGCTGACGCCGGGCGGGCCCGCCAGCTGGCGAAGGAAGTTGGCCGGCCTGAGTTGGGGCGCGAGCAGTTCCTTGGTCTGTTGCGCGGCGTGACCGAGGCGATGCCGCGGCTGCGGCTCGGCACGCTGGACAGTTTCTTCGCGCGTATCGCCCGATCCTTCCCGCTGGAGCTGGGGCTGGCAGGGGAGTTTGATATTCTCCAGCCGCATGCCGCGCGCCTGGAACGGCGGCGCGTGTTGCGCCGGATGTTCGCACGTGCGGGCGGCCTGGACGATGCACAGCGCGAGTTCATCGAGGCGTTCAAGCGCGCAACCTTCGGCCGAGAGGAGAAGCGTCTTGGCGCGCAGCTCGATGTTTTTCTCGATGAGCATCAGGAAATCTATCTCTCCGCCCCAGCCGCGGCGCAGTGGGGTGATCCGGACCGCATCTGGCCGGAAGGAAGCGATTGGCTGCCGCCGCGTAAACGCGAGCAGGCGTTGACGCAATTGCGAGGGAGTCTGCCTTGGCAGGCCATGAGCGCGGCCCAGCGCACGAAGTGGGAGGACTTCTTTGCGGACCTCGACCGCTGGGCGCCCGGTGCAGATTGGGGCGAGGCGATGACGCTGATTCTGAAGAACAGTCTGGCGGTCTGGCCCGACATCCGGCGAGGGGCGGCCGAGGTGATGGTGATGCGCAAGCGGCTCGCCCTCGGTCCACCGGCCTGTGCCGCATTGGACGAGCTGATCAAGGCGGTCGCCGGTGGTGAACTGGCGCGCAGGCTCGAAACGACGCGTGGCATCCACGCCGTGGTGCGCGGCTACGAACAGTCATACCACGCGTTGGTGCGGCGTGCCGGCCGGCTAACCTTTGCGGATGTCCAGCGCCTGTTGGCTCCCGAGGCAGGCGCACCGGCGTTGTCGTCGGAGGAGGGTGGAGACCGGCTGTTCATCGATTACCGCCTCGATGCCGAAATCGACCACTGGCTGCTGGACGAATTTCAGGACACCAGTTTCGGCCAGTGGAGCGTGCTCAAGAATCTGGTCGACGAGGTCGTGCAGGATGAGGCGGGAGTGCGGAGTTTCTTTTGCGTGGGCGACGTGAAACAGGCGATCTACACGTGGCGCGAGGGCGATCCACGCTTGTTTCGCGAGATTCTGCGACATTACACGGCGGCTGCGCCGGGGACGATTGCGACTGGACACCTAGATGAGTCATGGCGGGCAGGGCCGCCGATCATCACGATGGTCAACCGGGTCTTTGGCGACGCGGCTGTGCTCACGGAGCTGTTTCCAGGCGCGATGAGCGCGACGTGGAATGCCGAGTGGCGCAACCACGTGTCGGCCGTGCGGGAACGCGGCGGACAAGCGGCTTGGTTGCTGGCGGAAGATGAGGTCTCCCGGCGCGAGACGGTTTTGAAGCTGCTGCGGGAGCTGCGCCCGCTTGAGCGGGGCCTGACTTGTGCCGTGCTGGTGCAGACCAACCGGGTGGCGGCGGAGCTGGCGGATTATCTCCGGCAGGCCGGTGGCCTGCCGGCGGTGGCGGAATCTGATCTGCGGGTGTGCACCGACAATCCGCTGGGCGCCGCGGTGCTTGCGCTGGTGCAGGCGGCAGCACATCCGGGGGACACGCTCGCGTGGGAGCACGTGCGCATGACGCCCTTCGCCGCGGTGCTGGCCACGCAGGGCATTGTCGCGCCGGAGGATTTGACTCGGCGGTTGCTCGGGCAGATCCACGGCAGCGGATTCGAACGGACGGTGGAAGCCTGGGTGGCGGCGGTGGCGCCGCAGCTGGCGGCGGACGACACGTTCAGTCGCGAACGGGCGCGGCAACTGGTGGATGCGGCGCGGTTGTTCGATGCGACTGGCAGCCGCGATGCGGCGGAGTTCGTGGCGTTCATGGAGCGGCATACCGTGCGGGAGCCGGAGGGCGCGGCGGTGCTGCGCGTGATGACCATCCATAAATCCAAGGGCTTGGGTTTCGATGTGGTCTTTCTGCCCGATCTCGAGGGCACGCGGCTGGATCAGGCGCGCGGCGGGCTGGCCGTGCACAAGGCGCCGGATCGTTCGGTCGAGTGGGTGTTGGACCTTCCGCCGCGGCTGATTGCCGAGCAGGATCCGGTGCTGGCGGCGCATGCGCGCGCGGCGGAGGCCGAAGCCGGTTACGAGGCGTTGTCGTTGTTCTATGTGGCGCTGACGCGAGCCAAGCGGGGATTGTATTTGATCACGAAACCGCCGGGCGACTCAACGTCACGCAATTATCCGCGGCTGCTTGCAGCCACGCTGGGGGGCGGCACGGAGCCGGCGCAGGTGATCGAGGTGGGAGGTTTGCGGCTGGATGGCGCTTGGAGCGAGGGCGATTCACGATGGCACGCTTCCGTGGCAGCCGGGGCAGTCCGGCAGCCGGCATCAATGCCAGCGCCGAAAATTACGGGCGGGCGGGCGTCAATGCGGCGGTTTCAGGCCTTACGTCCATCGGCGCATGACGGGACTTTTACGTCGGCAAGGCTGTTTTCGCTGCAGATTGGCGAAGCGATGGACTTTGGCACGGCGGTGCACCGTTTGCTGGCGCAGGTGGAGTGGGGTGACGCAACTGACGTGGTCGGCCACTGGGGCCTGGATGCTGCGTCGGTGGAAGCCGTGAAGGAAGCAAAGTCGGTTCTGAATGCACCGGAACTGGCCGCAGTCTGGACTCGGCCTGAGGGCTTGGTGGAGGTTTGGCGTGAGCGCTCATTTGAGATGATCTGGGACGAAGCGTGGGTGACTGGCACGGTGGATCGTGTCGTCATAGAGCGCGGAGAGAGCGGGGACGCCTTGCGGGCCACCGTTTACGATTTCAAGACCGATCGGGTTGAGGCGAGCCAGTTGGACGCGGCCGCCCGAAAACACGACAGCCAGATGCTGCTCTATCGGCAGGCCGTGGCGCGTTTGACCGGGCTGCCACAGTCGGCCGTGCATGGTGTGGTGGTATTCACCTGTCCGCGCCGGAGCGTGCCGGCCGGGCTTTGAATCTCAAATTCGGGCTGGACACCGTGGATGAGCGCTCGCACGTTGCCCACTTTAATCACTCTCACCATGGGCAACCTGAAGAAGAAACGTCGTCTGAAAATGTCGAAGCACAAACGCCGGAAGCGCCTCAAGGCGAACCGCCACAAGAAGCGCACATGGCAGAAGTGATTCCATCGTGATTCCCTCTTTCAAAGCCCGCCCATCCGGCGGGCTTTGTTTTTTGTCGACCGAATGCCGAGGCGGTAAAACATAAGGGAAAGTTTTAGCTCAACTAAACGGGATTATGGTTTTGCGCTTGTCAGATAGGTAAGTGCCCCATATCCAGCATGTCCTGCAAATGGCATTTGGCTTGATCGGCTGCATCCATTTCTAGAATCCCTCTCACCGGCACCCACACACTGCGCCCCTCATGCTTTTTTCCAAAAAGACCAAAGGGTTTTGCGTCGAAATCGGCGAACATGTCACGTTGATGGCGCGGCTTTCCCAGTCCGAAGCGCCTTTCATAGTAGAGGAGCTCAAGGAATTGCCCTCCAACGACAATGATGGCATGGCCGCGTGGATCAAGGGAGCTGAGGGCAAGGGTTCCAGCGGGTATATCCACGCCACCTGCGGTATCTACCCGGCCAAGCGATTGGTCCGTCGGCATACTTTGGATGTAAAACGAGTCAAGGATCCCGCCTATTTCCCTGAAATTTACAGCCAGCAATTCCGGGTTGAAGCCGACAAATACACTATCAGGGCCCTCAATCCGGATGACGGCAGTGAATACGATCAGTCGAAAGCAACCCAGAAGGAGGCGTTGTTTTGTGGCCTGCCCTCTGAAGACGTGGTGGCTTTGCAGGACAAGCTGCTCGAGCAAGGCGTCTATCCAGAGCGTCTGGAACTAGGCAGCTTGGCCACCCTGGGCGGCATGGTGAATTACCTGAAATTCAAACAAGCCAAGACTCCTGTTCTGTTGCTGGAGATTGGACAGGAAAATACCCAGAGTTTCATCTTGAGCGCGGATGGTGTGGATATCTCTCGTCCGATTCCCAGTGGCATCGCGGCCATGATTCCAGTTGTCCAGAAGGAGCTCGGCCTGAAGGACGAGGAGTCGGCGAAGAAGCTTTTCTACTCGAATACTTTTGATTTCACGAGCATGGGGGGCGTCCTCGTCAAGAAATTGCTCAAGGAGCTCCAGTCCTCGATCGGATTCTACGAAGTCCAGACCGGTCAATC
>CBINOW010000194.1:0-6837 GCA_966252395.1 uncultured Oleiharenicola sp.
ACAAAGGTATCAAAAGGGGTAGGGCCCGACCTCCGGGCGGGCCGGATGAAGGCGCGAATCTTGCCGGGCCGCCCGGAGGTCGGCCCCTACCATTCCGTCCAGATGCGCCTGGCGTTTCGCACCTGGCGTTTGGGATTCCCCTGCGCCCTTTGCGTCCTTAGCGCGAGGCACCACGGTCAGGTTCCGCTTACCGGCAAAAATTGCCGGAAAAATTCCGTCATTTTTCACTTAAGATTTCCCGAAATTGGCCGGCGGATACTAAAAATTCTAATCGTTGGCTGGCAGGGGTTAGCGATGCGTCGGGAATCCTTGGCATCGGCGTTGCTCAAGAGGGTTCACACACCCGATGTCCGACACCGACCAAGACCAAAAAACCGAACAGCCCACAGGCAAGCGCCTGAATGAGGCGGCTGAGAAGGGTCAGTTCGCGAAGAGTCAGGAGCTTTCGGTGCTATTCTCGCTGGCGGCGGCGCTGGGCGTGCTGGGCTTCACCGCCAACAGCACGGCACAGGCGGTGGCCGAGTATTCGGTGGGCATTTTCTCCAATTTCGGCCGCAGCCCCGTCGAACTCGCGACGGTGCCCGGCTACCTGCGCGGGGTGTTCATGACCGTGGGCACGGGCGTGCTGCCGGTGCTGCTGGCCTGCGCCGTCGCGGCCATGCTGGTCGGCGGCATCCAAAGCGGTTTCCAACTCTCGCCCAAGGCCGCTGGTTTCAAGCTCGAGGGCCTCAACCCCGTGGCGGGCTTCTCCCGCATCTTCTCCAAGGCCACGCTCGTCCGCGCTGGCCTCGACCTGCTCAAGCTCATCGCCATCGGTTTCACGCTCTACCTCGGCGCCCGCACGCTCCTCGCCGACCCGCTCTTCACCGCGCCGGTCGAGGCCGCCTACCTCGGCACCTTCCTCAACAACGCCGCGCTCACCTTCTTCAGCCGCCTGCTGCTCTCGCTCGGCGTCATCGCCGCGATGAGCTACGCGTGGGAGAAATACAAGACCAACCAGGACCTCATGATGACCAAGCAGGAGGTCAAGGAGGAGCACAAGAACCAGGAAGGCGACGCGCACGTGAAGGGCGCCATGCGCCGCATGGCCCGCCGCCTCCTGCAGAAGCAGATGCTCGACTCCGTCGCCACGGCCGACGTCGTGGTCACGAACCCGACCCACTTCGCCGTCGTCCTCAAGTATGAGCGCGGGAAGGACAAGGCGCCCATCGTGCTCGCCAAGGGCGAAAACCGTTTTGCGCAGCGCCTCAAGGCCCTCGCCGCCCAGCACGGCGTGCCGATGGTCGAGAACAAGCCTGTGGCCCGCCTGCTGTTCGCCATGGGCGAGGTAGGGGAGGCGATCCCGCCCGGTCTCTACCAGGCCGTCGCCGAGATCCTCGCGGTCGTTTACCGCACGCACCGCTACTACTTCCACCAGCTCAAGACCCGCCGCCTGGAGACGGCGGCCTGAGCCCGCGCCAGACCAAGGACAAAAGACCAAGGACCAAAGACCTCTTCCCGATGACCACCGACTACAAACCGCAGACGACAATCCTGACCGCCGCGAGCCGTGCTCCGGCGCAGTCCCTCGTCCTTGGTCTCTAGTCCTTCGTCCCTTCTTCCCGTGCCTGTTTCCAGCTCCAACTCCATCTCCCGCCTGCTGCAGCGCGCCGACCTGCTCTTTGCCGTCGGCCTGTTCGGCACGGTGCTCCTGCTGGTGCTGCCGGTGCCGCCGTTCATCATCGACATGCTGCTGGCGCTCAACATCGGCCTGTCGCTGCTGGTGCTGCTCGCGATCGTCTATGTAAAGGATCCGCCCGAGTTCTCCGGCTTCCCGGTGATGCTGCTCGGCCTGACGCTCTTCCGCCTCGCGCTGAACATCAGCTCCACCCGCCAGATTCTCGGCACGGGCTACGCCGGCGAGATCATCGAGTCCTTCGGCCACTTCGTCATCCAGGGCAACTACGTCGTCGGCGCGGTGGTGTTCATCATTCTCGTGCTGATCAACTTCGTCGTGATCACGAAAGGTGCCGGCCGCATCGCCGAGGTGAGCGCGCGCTTCACCCTCGACGCCCTCCCCGGCAAGCAGATGGCCATCGATGCCGAGCTCAACGCCGGCATCATTGACGAGGTCTCCGCCACCGCCCGCCGCCTGAAGGTCCAGAAGGAGGCCGACTTCTACGGCGCGATGGACGGTGCCTCGAAGTTCGTGCGTGGCGACGCCGTCGCCGGCATCCTCATCACCCTCGTCAACGTGCTCGGCGGTTTCGCCATCGGCGTGCTGCAGATGGACCTTTCGCTCGGCGAGTCGCTCCAGAAGTTCACCCTCCTCTCCATCGGTGACGGCCTCGTCTCGCAGATCCCCGCGCTCATCATCTCCATCGGCGCCGGTCTCCTCGTCACCCGCGCCTCCGACAACAACAACATCGGCCAGCAGGTCGCCGGCCAGCTCGCCCGTTATCCGCGCGCACTCAAGCTCGCCGCCGGCTGCATGGCGGTCTTCGGCCTCATGCCCGGCATGCCGCTGATTCCCTTCATGGGCCTCGCGGGCCTGGCCATGTTCGCCGCCCGTTCGTTCAAGGACACCGAGGATGGGGAAGCCACCACCGTGGCCCCGGCCGCCAAGCCCGGTGCCAAGGGCGCTGCACCCGCTACCGGCAAACCCGGCGAAGCCGCCGCGATTTCCGCCACACCGGCCGCCCCCGCGGTCGAGGACGTGCGCAAGCTCACCGAGGTGGACACCTTCTCGATCGAGATCGGTTACGGCCTGCTGCCGCTCGCCGAGGCCCGCAACGGCGGCGACCTGCTGGCCCGCGTCACCGGCGTCCGCAAGACCCTCGCCCGCGAGAAGGGCATTGTCGTCCCGCCGGTCTCCGTGCGCGACAATCTCGAACTCGAGGCCAACGACTACCGCTTCCTCCTCCGCGGCAAGCCCGTCGCCCGCGGCACCATCCTGCCGGGCCGCCTGCTCGCGATGAACGTCGCCGGCAGCACCATCAGGCTCCGCGGCCAGCCCACGCGCGAGCCGGTCTTCAACCTCGACGCCACCTGGATCGACGAGGGCGAGCGCAAGACCGCCGAGCTGAACAATTACACCGTCGTGGACCCGTCCTCGGTGCTCATCACGCACCTGTCGGAGACGCTCAAGGCCAACTCGCACCTGCTGCTCGGCCGCCAGGACGTGTCGGCGCTCGTGGACCACATCAAGGGCTCGCACGCCGCTCTCATCGCCGAGTTGCTGCCCGACTTGGTCAACCTCGGCATCATCCAGCGCGTGCTGCAGAACCTCCTGCGCGAGGGCATCGCGATCATCAATCTTCCGATCATCCTCGAGGGCATCGCCGACTTCGCCACGCTGTCGAAGAATCCCGACGACCTCAGCGAACTCGTGCGTCGCCGCCTCGGTCTCTACTTCGTGCCCGAGCTGGAGAGCCGCCCCGGCGTGCTCCGCGCCGTCACCTTCGACCCGCGCTTCGAACAGGCGCTCGGTACCAAGGTCCACCGCTCGCCGACCGACGTGGGCCTGGCCCTCGATCCGGCCACCGGTCGCCACCTCATTGACGAGCTCAACCGCAAGATCGCCCAACTCACCGCCTCCGGTTCGCCGGCCGTGATCGTGGTCTCCACCGAAAACCGCCTGCCCGTCCGCCGCTTCCTCGAGCCGTCGTTCCCGCGCCTCACGGTGCTGTCCTACCAGGAACTGCCCTCGGCCACCGAGATTGAGAACGCCGGCATCATCCCGCTCCCCGCGCACCTGCAGCAGGCGCCGCTCAAGGCCGCGGCGTGACCAAGGACCACGGACCAAGGACCTTTCCAAGCCTCCTCTCTTATGAATCGCCAATTCCAGACCCCGAAAAATCCCGCCACCACCCCGGCGGGTGACTCCGTCCGTCCCTGGTCCCTGGTCCTTGGTCTCTAGTCCTGTCTTCCCATGTCCTCCCCCTGCTACAAGTTCACCGTCAACAACGCCCACGAGGCCGCCTCGGTCATCCGCGAGCGCCTCGGCGAACACGCCCGTGTGCTCTCGGTGCGCACGGTCGAGCCGACCGGCCTGCGCGGTCTTTGGGGTTCGCCCAAGCTCGAGGTCATCGCGGCCGTGGACGCACCGGCGGCCGAACCGACGACCGTGTCCGTCGCCTCCCCTGTGGGAGCGAGCTTGCTCGCGACGAGCGATGAGGTCGCTTCGCCCGTCGTCGCCGAGCCGGCGCCGACCCCGCGCGCGGTCGTGCAGTCGCCGCAGCGGCTCATCACTTCTCTTCGTCCCAGCGCCCGCCCCGAGCTGGCCCCGTTGCTGCGCCGTTCCGGTTTCTCCGAGGCCATCCTTTCCCGGCTGGAAAACGCTCCCGTCTGGGCGTCGCTGAAGGAAATGCCGCTGCACCGCGCGCTGGTCGAGACCGGCCGCTACCTGCGCCGCGTCGCCGGCGCCCGCCGCGTCGCCGCGCCCCTGACCCGCGCCGCCTTCTTCGGTCCCGCCGGCACCGGCCGCACGACCGCGCTCTGCAAGTGGCTCGCCGCCGAGGTCTCGCGCCGCGCGCGTCTGGGCCACGTCGTGACCGCCGAGTTCGACCAGCCCATGTCGCGTGGTCCGCTGCCCGTGTTCTGCGAGGCGCTCGGCGTGCCGCTCGCGCACTTCCCGGCCTCGACCCGCCCGGCCACGCCCGGCGGCTTCGTGTATTTCGACCTGCCGGCCCTGTCGCTCCGCGACCCGGCGGCCAACGCCCCGCTGGCGGACTTCCTCAACCGCGAGCAGATCACCGAGCGCGTGCTCGTGCTCAACGCCGCCTACGGCCACGCCACGCTGCGCGCCGGCTACGCCCGCGGCCGCGAGCTCGGCGCCACGCACGTCGTCTTCACCCATCTCGACGAACTCGCCCACTGGGGCAGCCTCTGGGACTACCTGATCGACGGCGGCCTTGAGCCGCTGTTCCTCTCCACCGGATCCTCGCTCACCGGCGAGTGCGACGAGGAGGTCTTCGACGCCCTCACCCGGCGCACGCTGCCCATCACGGGCGAGGATGACGATCCGGCGGAAGACGACGAAAAAGCGGAGGACGCCGCATGAAGTTCGTGTTCCTCAGCGGCGGCCTGCTCGGTTTCCTGCTCGGCCTCGTGACGAGCTGGCTGCTCGACCACGCGCCCGACCGCGTGTTCCTCGACGCCTCGGTCGGCTGCCTCATCGGCGCCGTCCTGTTCCGCTGGTTCTGGACCATCGTTCTCGCCGGTCTGCGCGACACCGTCGTCGCCCGCCAGCGGGCTGCTCTCTCCGCCCAGGCCGCCGCCGCGGCCAAGGCCAAATAATCACCACCAACCCCCACCCGAATCATGAAAACCGCTGCCGTCCTCAAAGACAAAGACTGCGGCATGGATGCCAAGCCCGCGAGCGCCGCATGGCGCGTCTACCAGGGCGTTTCCTCCACCGGAGCCGTCGATGAAAAGGATTTGATCGTGCGCTTCCTCCCGTTGGTCCGCAATGTCGTGGACCGCATCAAGCTTACGCTCCCGCCGCACATCGATGCCGACGACCTCTACAGCGTGGGCGTCACCGGCCTCATCGCCGCCGTGCGGAAATACAACCCGGAGCAGGGCAACACCTTTGCCGGCTATGCCGCCACCCGCATCCGCGGCGCCGTCCTCGACGAGCTGCGCCGCCTCGACTGGTGCCCCCGTCGCGCCCGCGCCCGCGCGCGCAAGATGAAGGAGACCATCAACGAGCTCGAGCAGAGCCTCGGCCGCACCGCCACGGAGGACGAGATCTGCGAGGAATTGGGTGTTTCGCAGGCGGAATACCGCAAGTGGCTGGACGAGTCCCGCCCGGTCACCTTCGTGGCCCTCGATTCCCACGCCGCCGGCGAGGACTCGGAAGGCGCTTCGCTGCACGAGTTTCTGGCCGACGACAACGACGTGACCGGCCGCGAGAACCTCGAGAAGGAGGAGCTGTTAAAACTTCTCACTCAACGGATGGCCGATCTGCCCGATATACCCCGGAAGATACTCGCCATGTATTACTTTGAAAACATGCGTCTCGCCGAAATCGCTGAGGTCTTCGGCCTGACGGAATCCCGTATTTGCCAGATTCACTCGCAGACCATCCTGGGGCTGCGCGGCTTTCTGGGCCGCGCCCGCAACAAGTAAGCGCGCCGCCGGCGCGCAGACCAAGGACAAGAGACCAAAAACAAAAGCCCAACCGACCACCGACCCATGACCAGCCGTTCGATCAACGCCCATGTATTCTCCGGATGCCAATCCGGTCCCTGGTCCGTGGTCCCTGGTCCCTCGTCTCCGCGATCCGCGGCCTCCCCATGCTGATCATCGTCGGAGCAGTCATCGTCTTCGCCTCGACCATCGGTGGTTTCATGATCGCCGGCGGCCAGCCGGCTGTGCTCCTGCACGTCTCCGAGTTCGTGGTCATCCTCGGCGTGGCGGCGGGCGTGCTGATCATCGCCAGCCCGGGCCATGTGCTGAAGGAGATCATCCACAAGATCCAGTCGGCACTCTTCGGCAAACCCACGGGCCGGACCGAGTTTTTCGACCTGCTCAAGCTGCTCTACGAACTTTTCATGACCGGCCGCCGCAACGGCCTCATCGCGCTGGAAGAACACGTGATGGACCCGACCAAGAGCTCGCTGTTCAAGCGCTACCCGAGCGTGCTCGGGCACAAGGAGCGCCTGCAGTTCCTCATCAACGGCCTGAAGCCGGTCATCGACGGCAAGATCAAGCCCGACCAGCTCGAGGATCTCATGACCGCCGAGCTGCACGCCAAGGCCGAGGAGAACGAGCACCCCGTGCACATCCTGCAGCTGGTGGGCGACTCGCTGCCCGGCATCGGCATCGTCGCGGCCGTGCTCGGCATCATCAACA
>CBINOW010000195.1:0-6835 GCA_966252395.1 uncultured Oleiharenicola sp.
GTTGGTAGAGCACCACCTTGCCAAGGTGGACGTCGAGAGTTCGAGTCTCTTCGCCCGCTCCATTTCAAGAAGGCCGCCGGAATAAACCCCGGCGGCCTTCCTGCGTTTTAGCGCCGGGCAACAGGGCTGACTTTCAAAAACCGCTGGTTTCCAGCGGGTTTTTCGGTATCAAGGGCGGCGTGAAAGCCTCGGACTTTTTCGCGTTACCCCCGTCTTTGACCCGGTTTGCCGCGCACTTCCCGGCCTCGGCCGCGCCTTGGGATTGGCTCAAGAAGATCGCGGCCGCCCTGGAGGCGGAGACTTTCGGGCCCTTGGAGCTCAAAATCCCGGCCGGGGTGCAAATCGAGGGCAAAGTCTGGCTCCACCCCACGGTGAAGCTGCCCGCCTTTGCGGTCATTCAGGGCCCGGCCTGGATCGGCGCCAAGACCGACATCCGCCCCGGCGCCTTCATCCGGGGCAACGTCATCGCCGGCGAGGGCTGCGTGTTGGGCAACTCCAGCGAGTTCAAGAACTGCCTCCTGATGGACGGCGTGCAGGTGCCGCACTTCAATTACGTCGGCGACTCCATCCTCGGCAACGGCGCGCATCTCGGGGCCGGCGCCATCTGCTCGAACCTCCGCCTCGACCAAGGCGAGGTCACCGTCCGGCTGCCCTCCGGGGTCGTCGGCACCGGTTTGCGCAAGTTTGGCGCCATTCTCGGCGACAAGGCCGAGGTCGGCTGCAACAGCGTGCTCAACCCCGGCACCCTGCTCGGGCCCCGCGCGCTGGTCATGCCCTCTATGGCCTTCAGCGGCGTTCTCGCCCCGGCCACCATCGCCCGCGTCCGGCAGACCGTTACGACGCTGGCGCGCAGGGACTGAGACAGATTTATGATTTACGATTTATGATTAATGATTTTCAAACCGACCCATCTTGGCGCGTTAGTTGAGACGTCGAATTGCTTGGCGACTCGGTTGCTCCGGAAATCGTAAATCAAAAATCGTAAATCAAAAATCGTCTCATGCCCCGCATTCTGACCGGCATCACGCCCTCCGGCACCCTTCACATCGGCAACTATTTCGGCGCGATGCGCCCGGCCATCGAGCTGCAGGCCGGCGGCGACGCCTACTACTTCATCGCCGACTACCACTCGATGACGGCGCTGACCGACGCCAAGGAGCGCCGCGCCTTCACCCAGGGCATCGCCCTCGACTGGCTGGCCTGCGGCCTCGACCCGGCCAAGGCCGTCTTCTGGCGCCAGAGCGACATCCCCGAGGTCTGCGAACTCATGTGGCTGATCGGCTCGCTCACGCCCATGGGCCTGCTCGAGCGCGCGCACAGCTACAAGGACAAGACCGCCAAGGGCATCGAGGCCAACTTCGGCCTCTTCGCCTACCCGGTGCTCATGGCCGCCGACATTCTGCTCTTCGACACCAACGTCGTGCCGGTCGGCAAGGACCAGAAGCAGCACCTCGAGATGACGCGCGACATCGCGATCAAATTCAACAACACCTACGGCGAGACCTTCGTCGTGCCCGAGGAGCGCATCAGCGAGACGCTCGCCGTCATCCCCGGCCTCGACGGCCAGAAGATGTCCAAGAGCTACGGCAACACGATCGAGATATTCGGCGAGGAGAAGGCGCTGCGGAAAAAGATCATGGGCATCGTCATGGACTCCCGCACGCCGCAGGAGCCCAAGCCCGACGCCGACAAGAACCTCGCCGTCCAGCTGCTGAAGCTCTTCGCCCCTGCCGACGTCGCCGCCGATTTCGAGAACTGCCTCCGCGTCGGCGGCCTCGGCTACGGCGACCTAAAGAAGGCGCTCTTCGAGCACTACTGGAATTTCTTCGCTCCCTACCGCGCCAAGCGCGCCGAACTCGCCGCCAACCTGGATTACGTGGACAAGGTCCTGCGCGAAGGCGCCGACCGCGCCCGCGCCGTGGCCGCGAAGACGATGGCGCGCGCGCGTCAGAATTGCGGGCTACGATGACCGGTCCGGATTTTGCCGCGCCGTTTTGGTCCGCAGGAGGCTCTTATCCCCGGGTAGACGTTTAGGGTGAGCCCCTCGAGGAACGCGTTAGCTCTAGCTTTGGTTGGCGTTCTCTTGTCAGGTTTCCTCGATCATTTCTGAAACCGCAGCGACGTAGTCTTTCGGGCGAGGACCGGGATACTTATTCTGGTAAGGAACGAGATACTGATCTCGAAACGTAAGGAGGCTAAATCCTTCTTGGAACATGCCCATCGGCAGGTTGTGGAAAGCGTCGGCGAGATCAGATGCTTGCTGCGCTTTTCCGGTGACACCTAGGTTCCGGATATCAAGCAGCGCCCAGTAGAGGAGATCAGCTAATTTCTCTTTTCTCTTGGCAGGCACGTGATGATTCGAGGGATCCATCTTATTTGAACGAAACGTTGAAGGTCAGACACGGAGGGCTGCACAGCTACCCGGAGTTATCTGTGTGCCAGGTTGGGCTCCTTCATTTGAAGCTTTTCTTGAGAGAGCTATCCAGCGTGAGCCGGCAGTGCAGAAGAACAGGATCGTAGTCCTTCTTGCCGGAGATCCTTGCGGCCACTTCAGATTGCTCCGCAGCTTCGATTTCAACGGTGGCGTCTTCGAAGTTGCTGTGTGTGAAGTAATACATGCTCGTAAGATTTCCGAGTTCTCCGGAATAAGCGGGAATCTTAAGAGCCGCTCCTGGGAACAGCAATGACGGCGACATACCGTCCGTAACCATGTTCAGTTCGATAAATGTCTCGGTATCCGGCTCACTCGACGGACGATGGGCTTTGTCTGCCTCAATCCTGATTGTGAGCCAAGAGTGTCCATCTTCTTCGTATGTATTGTAACGGGCATCGACAATTCTGTGGGCAGTGAGAACATCTTCGTCGTCCACTATGTGGAGCACACCATTTGGCGGCTCGGGAACCTTTGGATCGAGGGGAGGGCCAAAGAGCTTGCGCCAGATGCTCATGAGAAAAGGTCTTTGCCTAACAGTGTTATTGCGCCGCACTCGAATGACGCACTGGAGTGGGGTTCATGGAGGTAGGAAATGATGCAATACGCTCGGGCTCAAGAGTGGAGATTTTGTGTGCGGCCTTTGCGTGTGTGGCAGCTGCCGGTAGTAGACGCACTGGGACGCGCATCGACAATCCTTGGATTCTTCGCTTTGCTCAGAATGACAGGTGACGCACATGCCCCACGATCACTCGGACATCGGCCGGAAGCGGCAGCGGGAAATCTATGTTGCCGGCGTGGGCGGGCGGCTGCCGGCTGTGCCGGTGGCGCAGGGGGAGCTGGAGAAGGCGGCGCAGGGGACGATGACCACCGAGGCTTGGGCCTACATCGCTGGCGGGGCGGGGCGCGAGTCCACGATAGATGCCAATCGGGCCGCGTTTGAAAAATGGCGCATCGTGCCGCGGGTGCTGCGCGATGTGGAGAGGCGCGACCTCTCCATTGAACTCTTCGGACGGCGCATGCCATCGCCGTTGCTGCTGGCGCCCATCGGCGTGTTGGAGATGGTGCATCGCGAAGCAGACCTAGCCGTGGCCCGGGCCGCGGCGTCGCTGGGCGTGCCGTTCATTTTCTCGAACCAGGCTTCGGTGCCGATGGAGGCAGTGGCGGCGGTCATGGGTGACGCGCCCCGCTGGTTCCAGCTCTACTGGAGCCGGTCCAATGATCTCGTGGCCTCCTTCGTGAAGCGGGCCGAAGCCTGTGGGTGCGACGCCATCGTGCTGACGCTCGACACGACGATGCTCGGCTGGCGCCCGCGCGACCTCGATCTCGGCTCGCTACCTTTCATGAAAGGGCAGGGGATTGCGCAGTATACGAGCGATCCGGTGTTTCGCTCACTGCTTTCGCAGCCGCTCGATGTGGGCGGCGCACCCAAGCCGCCACTCAACCTCCAGACCATCGCCACGGCGCTGGAGCAGAAGGCCAACTTTCCGGGCGGGTTGATGAAGAATCTGGCCTCCGGCGAGCCGCGGGCGGCGGTGCAGCGGTTCCTGACGACCTATTCGCGTCCGTCGCTGCAGTGGGACGACCTGAAGTTCCTGCGCGCGCACACGAGGCTCCCGGTGCTGCTCAAAGGCGTGCTCCATCCCGACGACGCGCGCAAAGCCGTCGAGCTCGGCCTCGACGGCCTGATCGTCTCCAATCACGGCGGACGCCAGATCGACGGCGAGATCGCGTCGCTCGACGCCTTGCCGGCAATCGCCGAGGCGGTGAACGGCAAGATCCCCGTCCTATTCGACAGCGGCGTGCGTGGCGGCGCGGATGTCTTCAAGGCCCTCGCTCTCGGCGCCACCGCCGTCTGCCTCGGGCGGCCCTACGTTTACGGCCTGGCGCTCGCCGGCCAGCGAGGCGTGGAGGAGGTCATCGGCAACGTGCTGGCGGAGTTTGACCTCACGCTTGGTCTGGCGGGCGGTTCCTCGGCGCGCCGGCTCTCTCCGAACACGCTAGCCCGCTTCTGAGCGCAACTGGCGGTTTATCGTTTGCCGCACGAATTGCGCGGCCGGCCGGACAATCCATGCGCCATGTGGTGGTTATCACGCCGATTAGCTCGCTTATCATGTGGGGCAGCCGGCTTACCTTAACGGTGAAGGGAGGCGATTAGAGCGCAAAGGCTATGAAAAAACCCTCTACCTTCACTCTCGCCCAGCGCATTACGCTGGGCTTCGGTCTCCTGCTCCTGATCGCCGCGTGCATTGGCGGCTACGCTGCCTGGCAGATGAAACGTGCCGCGGTCGGTGCCGGATTTCTTTCCTCCGCCGTGGCGCCCCAGTCGCATGTCGCTGCGCGTCTGGGCAAGGCTTCCGCGCAGTTGCAACTCGCCGTTCGCACCTACGGTCTGACCGGCGACAAGGCGGCCTTGGCGGAAATAGAATCACATTTGGGCACGGTGCGCGGCGCGCTGGATCAGTGCCGGGCGCTGGCCGCAGCCCAGCCGGCCTTGACCGCGCTGCGGGAGGCGACGACCGAGGCTGAGCGACTGGTGCAGGGCTACGCGGCCAAGATTGGGGAGACCAAGGACAACCTCGCGCAATTGATCGAGGTGCGGATCCAACTCGACGAGGCGGGCAGCACGTTCATGTCGGAACTCGGCGCATATGCGGATAACCAACGCCGGCTGCTTCAGGCGGAGATTGCGGCGGGTTCGGCCCCGGTGAAGCTGCAGGAGCGGGTTGAAAAGATCGCGGAGGCCGATCAGGTCATGGATCTGGGCCTCGAGGTGCGGCTGGCCAATTACAAGGCGCAGGCCCTGCGCGATGCGGATTTCATCAGCCGGGTGCAGGCCAACTTCGCCCGCATGGCACAGTTGATCGCCGAGATGCGCAGCAAGACCCACCAAGAGGTCAACCTCCGGCAGCTCGAAAAGGTGGCCGCCGCGGCCGAGACCTACCGCAAGGGCGTCGAGGCCGTGGTCCTCAACCTCGCGGAGGCCCGGCGCATCGTCGAGACCCGGACCCGCATCGCCGGGCAGTTTGATTCCCTGGTCGTGGCCCTGCAGGATCGCTCCGTGGAGCGGACCACCGAGTTCGCCGGCACCACCTCGGAGGATCTCGGCCGGTCGGTGACCGGAACCTACCTCGGACTGACCATGGCGGTGGCTTCCGGGCTCATTGCCAGCGTCTTTATCATTCGCAGCCTCAGTGCGGTCCTGCGCACGACCTCGGAAACACTGGCGCAGGGAGCCGTGCAGATAGCCTCGGCCACGGGCCAGGTATCCGCCGCGAGCCAGGCCCTGGCGGCCGGTGCCAGTGAACAGGCCGCATCCCTGGAGGAGATCAGCGCCTCGCTGGAGGAACTGACGGGCACGACCCGGCAGAATGCGGAAAATGCCAGCGCAGCCAAACATGCCGCGGACGGGGCCCGCGCCGCCGCCGAGCTGGGCGTCGAGGAGATGCGCAAAATGGAACAGGCCATGACCGGGGTGCGCCAGTCCTCAGCGGAAATCTCCAAGATCATCAAGACGATCGACGAGATCGCCTTCCAGACCAACATCCTGGCTCTCAATGCGGCGGTCGAGGCGGCGCGAGCCGGAGAAGCCGGTGCCGGGTTTGCGGTGGTGGCCGATGAAGTCCGGGCGCTGGCCCAGCGCTGCGCGACGGCCGCGCATGAGACCACTGCGAAAATATCGGAAGCGGCGGCGCGCAGCGAGCAGGGTTCCCTCTTGACCGGCAGCGTTTCCGCCAGCCTGGAGGAAATCGTCAAGCGCTCCCGGGAGGTGGATCACCGGGTGGCCGATGTCGCGACCGCCTCACGGGAGCAAAGCTCCGGTCTGGAGCAGGTCAGCATCGCGGTGACCCAGATGGACAAGGTGACGCAGGGTAACGCCGCCAGTGCGGAGGAAACCGCCAGCGCGGCCGAGGAGATGAACGCGCAGTCGCATGAACTGCAGCGCTCCGCCGGTGACCTGGCGGCGTTGGTCGGGCTCAAAATCGACGCGCGGGCTGACCGGCCGGTCCACCCGGCCGAATCCCCTTTCCAGTCCGTGAAGCCTATGCTGCAGAGTGATAAAGTCACGATCCAGGCCGGGCGGTCTGCGATTCGTGTCCCGACCGGCGTGGAGTCAGATTTTCGATGAGGATGACTGAAGTGATAAACGCTGCAGCCATCGACGGTGCGGATGAGCGTCGCCTACGGTAAAGGCGGAGCGACGTTGGGCCCGGCGCAGGCTCTTGGCGCATTTATACTCGCTGGGCGTGGGTCTCGTCGAGGTCGCGGATCTGCTCGATGATGACGGAGAGCTTTCGGCCGGGCGCGGTGAGGCCGTATTCAACCCGCAGGATCTTTCCCGGGAACTCCCGCCGCGTGATAAGCTCGTAGTCGAGCAGCTTGCGCAGGCGCTCGTTGAGCACC
>CBINOW010000196.1:0-6834 GCA_966252395.1 uncultured Oleiharenicola sp.
GGTGCAGAAACGGATGTAGTCCGTGAGGGCTTCGAGCGCGAGGCGCGCCTCCCGGGGTGAGGGCAGCGGCACGTCGGTGGCGACGAAGACGCGCATGTGCCTCTCGTAGTCGAAGGGCGATTTGACCGCGACGGCCTCCGCCTGGTCCGCGCCGATGCGGGCCGCGAACGGATCGATGCTGCCCCCCATGGCAAGCGTGGCACTGGTGCATACGACGCTGGTCTGGCAACCGAACAGATGACGCCGGAGTTCCGGGGCCACGTCGATCGGTGCGCTACGCAGGGTTACGATCGTCTGTTTGCGCCCGCTGCGCTCGGTCCAATAGACGTGACCCTCGTCTCCGAGCGTTAGCCATTCCATGAGGCCGGCTTGAAGGCCCTTGATGCGCTGTTTCTGCTCCAGCAGTTCCTCGCTTTCCCGGCTGTCGGGCGGGGCCTTGTCGGCGAGTTTTGCCAGTGTGCGCTCAAGCGCACCGAGGGGGCCCTGAAGCATCGGTTCGGCGACGCCGGCCTCGCGGATGCGCACGATGGCGCGCTGGTCGAGCACGCGGGTGGCGAGAAAGTCGAAGAATTGTTTCGCCGCGTCGAGCGCGTCCACCACGAGCTGTTGGGCCTCGGGGCCGCCGAGCTTGCGGAGCAGTCCGCGTTTGGTCTTGGGGTTGAAGAGATGCTTCAGCGCACGGTCCACACCGTAGCTGCTGAGCGAGAGGCCGAAGTTGTCGGTCGCCACCTCGGGCACGGTGTGCGCCTCGTCGAGCACAAGAAAGTCGTCGGGAAACAGCACGCCACGGGCCTCGCGTTGCGCACCCTGGGCCTGCGCGCCGCCGGCGTTGATGAGGGCGAAGAGCAGGGCGTGGTTGACGATGATGACATGCGCCTGGCGCAGGCGGGCGCGGGCCCGCTGGTAGTGGCACTTTTCGCAGTCGCAGTGCTTGCGCGAACAACCGGAGGAGTCGGCACTGACCGCTTCCCAGACCTCGGGGCGCGGCGGTGGCTTCAGCTCATGGCGCAGGCCGGTGGTGGTGGTCTCAGCCCAGGTGGCGATACGCTGCAGCTCCTCGTAATCGGCGTCGGCGAAGAGACTGGTGCGGTCCGCCAGGGCGTGGCTCAGGCGGGTGGGACAAAGGTAATTGGATTTACCGACCAACACGGCCGAACGGAAACCGGCGTAGGGTGCGCCGGCCGGGTCCTCCTTGAAGATACGCCGGCAAAGCGGCAGGTCCTTCTGCTCGATCTGCTCCTGCAGGGATATGGTGTGGGTGGAGACGATCAGCTGCCGGCTTTGGTCCACCGCGTGGATGATGCCGGGCAGAAGGTAGGCGAGGCTTTTGCCGACGCCCGTGCCGGCTTCGAAGAGCAGCGGCGTGTCCTCCGCCATCGCGGTGGCCACAGCGCGGGCCATCTGCTCCTGCTCGGGGCGATGTTCCAGCTTCAAGGCGTCGCAGAGCGTGCCGGTCTCGGCGAAGATATTGCGCACGAGGACCGGTAGGCGTGACGGCTTGGCGCCGGTGGCGGGCCCGCTTTCATCATGCAATCCAATCATCGCCGTTCACTGAGCTTATTAAGCCTGCGCGGGGCAATTGATATTTGCGCGGATGGCCCGACGAAAGCATCATGCGAGCATGAACAAGCCGGGTGACACGGGTGGCAACTGGACCGACGAACTGGTGCGCTTCCTGTGCGAGCAGCCCGGGGTGGGGGCGGTGCGCGTGGATCCGTCCACCCACCGCGTGGCGGTGGCGACGCTGGGGCAGGTTAATCTGGCCGACCTCGAGCAGAAACTCGCGGCGACCATCACCGCCGTGGAGGAACGCTTTGCCGACCAGCCGGCGCGACTGGCGGCCGCGGGCTTCTCGCTGCGCAAGGAAGGCGACGCCGTGGTGATCGGTCGCAACATGGGCCAGACCGCCGAGAGCCTCTGGCTCTGGCGCGAGATGGAGTGGCCCGAAATCAAGGCCGAGCCCACGCCCGAGGATCAGGAGTGGCGCACGCTCGCCGTGTTGGCTGCGGTCTGTGGCAGCGCGGGCATCTTGGGTTTCTTGGCTCATATCTTTGTGCCGGGACAGCCGTGGCTGGCCCGTTCGCTCTACCTCGTGGGCTTGGTGGCGGGTGCCTGGGAAAATCTCAAGAAGCGCGAAATCGACATCCATTTCCTGATGCTGGCCGTGGCGATCGGCGCCATGTTCATCGATGCGTGGGGCGAGGCGGTGCTGCTGCTTTTCCTTTTCTCGGCCTCCGGCGCGATGGAGGAATACGCGCTAGACCGCACGCAGCGTGAGGTCAGCTCCCTGCTCAAATCGGCGCCGAAGCGGGCCACCGTGCTGGATGCGGGCGGACACGAACACGAGGTCGCGGTCGAGGAACTGCAGGTCGGCCAGCGCGTGCGTGTGCGGCCGGGCGGGGCGTTTCCCGCCGATGGCCTGGTGGTCAGCGGCAAGAGTGCGAGCGACGAGGCCAACCTCACGGGCGAAGCGACGCCGGTGGAGAAGGGCGTCGGCGACCAGGTTTTCAGCGGCACTTTGAACCTCTGGGGCGCGGTGGATTTCGAGGTAATCCGTTTGCCGGGGGAAAGCACCCTGCAGAAGATCATCCGGTTGATTCAGACGGCGCAGAAGCTGAAGGCGCCGAGTGAACGTTTCACGGACAAGTTCGGCACCGGCTACACCTACGCGGTTATTGGTGGTTCCTTCGCGATGTTCCTCGTGTGGTGGCAGGGCTTCGGTCTTCCCGCTTTTGCCAACACGGAGGAAACGCGCTCCGCTTTCTACCGGGCGATGACGCTGATGGTCGTGGCCAGCCCTTGCGCGCTGGTGTTGTCCATTCCGTCCGCCATCCTCGCGGCCATCGCCTGGGGAGCGAAACACGGTGTGTTGTTCCGCGGCGGCGCGGCCATTGAGAAGCTGGCGGACGTCAACGTCGTCGCGCTCGACAAGACGGGCACGCTCACCACCGGCGAACTCGTCGTGACCGGTTACGAGAGTTTCCCGGCGGGGCGCGAAACCGAGGTCATGGAGCTGGCCTACGCCTTGGAGAGCAAATCCGAGCACCCGCTGGCGCGCGCCATCGTGCGCGATGCCAAGGCGCGGGGCGTGCGGTTGCTCGAGCTGGCGGATTTCAAGAACATCGTCGGGCAAGGCGTGCGCGGACGTCAGGGCGACACGCAGGCGTTGCTCGGACGCCGCGAATTGCTCGAGGCCGGCCCGCTGGCTGGTTGGGCAGGCAAACTGCCGCCCGCCCCGGCTGAACTCGCGGAGGTGTGGGTCGTAGGCAAGGATGTGCTGGGACGCGTCCTGCTGCGCGACCAGATCCGCGCCGAATCAAAGAACGTGCTGGCGAAACTCAAGTCGCTCGGGATGCGCACCGTAATGCTCACGGGCGATCGGCGGCAGGCCGCCGAATCGGTGGCCATGGAGCTCGGCTTGGACGAAGTGCGGGCCCACCTGACTCCCGAGCAGAAGGTCGCCGCCATCCAGGAACTCCGTCAGTCGGGCGGCCGCGTGGCGATGGTGGGCGATGGCGTGAACGACGCCCCGAGCCTGGCGGCGGCGGATGTGAGCGTCGCGATGGGCGCGCGCGGCAGCGATGCGGCCTTGGAGCAGGCCGAGGTGATCCTGATGCACGACCGGATCGAGAACTTCCTTGCCGCCAAACGGTTGAGCAGCCGGGCGCAGGCGGTTATCCGACAAAATCTGACCATTTCGCTCGGGGTTGTGATCATCATGGTGATCGCGACCGCGTTTGGGGCGGTGCCGCTCGCGGTGGGCGTGGCGGCGCACGAGGGCAGCACGCTGATTGTGTGCCTCAACTCCCTGCGACTGCTCTTCGGGACCAACAAATAGTAGTCCATCGCGCGGAACCTCGGCTTGCCTGCGCACGTCGTATAAGCGAACTTAGCCGTGCGACGGGCCGCTTTCATCCCATGAATAAACGTCGTCTACTCTTCCTCTCGTGCAGCGTGGTGGCGCTGACACTGGCCGGGTGCCGTTTCCCGTCTTCGACGCAGACTTTGCCCCAGTCCCAAGTCGGTCAGATGCAAAAACGCGCCGTCGCGACGGTCATCAAGGTCAAACCTGTCGTCATTGATGGACAGAAAACGAATCTCGGCCAATACGGCGGGGCTGTGATCGGTGGAGCCGCAGCCATCCCCAGCGGGGGCGGCATCGGCGGACGCGGGGACGCCTTGGTCATGGCGGGCGCCTCACTCGTGGGCGCGATCGCCGGGCAGGCGGTTGAGGAACTGGCCACGCGCAAGAAGGCCCAGGAAATCACCGTCGAGATGCCGAACGGCGACGTCTATGTCATCGTGCAGCCGTCACCGCCGGATTTCCAAGTGGGTGACAAGGTGCACGTCATCTCCGGCCAGAACGGAGCCCGCGTGGAACTGGCCTTGGACTTTTGACCGCGCCCAGAACTGCGCCCGCTAAGTCGGGTCAGTCCTCGATCCACACGAGATCGCGCACCCGCACTTCTTCGAACAGCTCGAGGATGCCCAAGTTGGCCATCTCGATGCAGCCTGCGCTGAACGGCTGGCCAAGACGGTCTTCGTGGTTGGTGCCATGGATGTAAACATAGCGGTCGAAGGTGTCTACGACCTGCCCGGCAGTGTTGGTGCCGGCATTGTGCCCGGGTTCGAGACCACGCAGGCGGAGAACGCGCGTGGTGATGAGATTGCGGGCCTGATCTTCGGGTCCGAATTCCGAAAAATGTTTCCCGGTGGCGACGCGGGCCTTGAACACGATGCCGGGCGGCTGGCCGGCGCCGATCTTCTCGGCGATCTCGTGCAGGCCGCGCGGCGTGCCGAGCGAATCCTTCACGTTCGAGGGCGGACGCAGCGAGGTGGAGATGACGTGGGACTTCACCAGACAGCCGTCCCGGTAAAATCCAAGCAACTGTCGCGCAATGGATACGGTGATAAGCCGCGATGTCGGCTTGAGTCCGAGCGCGGCACACTTTTCTTTGGTCCGTTCCAACACATCATTCACGTGAGTAATTCATCCTCCTACAGAGTCGGTATCGTCGGTGCGACGGGCGCAGTCGGTCAAGAGCTGATCGGTCTGCTGCTGTCGCGCTCGTTTCCGCTCGCGGAGCTGAGGCTGCTGGCCTCGGCGCGTTCCGCGGGCCGCCAAGTCGAAGTGGGCGGCAAAAAGCTCACGGTGCAGGAGGCGAAGCCCGAGGCCTTTGACGGGCTGGACATCGCGCTGTTCGCCGCCGAGGGCGCGATCGCCAAGGCCCTGGCGCCCGAGGCCGTGAAGCGCGGTTGTCTCGTGCTCGACAAGAGCTCGGCCTTCCGCATGGACCCGAAGGTCCCGCTCGTCATTCCCGAGATCAACCTCGTTGCGACCCGCAACCACGGTGGCATCATCGCCAGTCCCAATTGCTCGACCGCGGTCGCCCTTATGGGCCTCTATCCGCTGCATCAGAAGTTCGGTGTGAAGCGCGTCTTTTTCTCCACCTACCAGTCGGTGTCGGGCACCGGTGCCGACGCCATAGAGGAACTCGAGACGCAGACCCAGGCCTATGCGAAGGGCACCCCGCTCACGAAGAAGGTCTATCCCTACCAGATTTTCCAGAACGTCATCCCGCAGGTGGATTCCTTCGGCGGCGACGGCTACACCGGCGAGGAGACCAAGATGCGCGAGGAGAGCCGCAAGATTATGGGCCTGCCCGTGCTCAAGGTCTCCGCGACTTGCGTTCGCGTGCCCGTCGTGCGCGCCCACTCCGTGGCGGTCAACGCCGAGTTTGAGCAGCCCGTGGATCTGGCCGCCGCTCGTGCGGCGCTCGCGGCCTTCCCCGGCGCGCAGCTCGTGGACGATCCGGCGAACAAGCTCTACCCGACGCCGCTTGATTTCAGCCGGCAGGTGAAGTGCGGCGTGGGCCGCCTGCGCCAGGACACCGCGCTCGACAACGGCCTGGCGTTCTGGGTGGCGGGCGACAACCTCTGGAAGGGTGCCGCGCTCAACTCGATCCAGATTGCCGAAGCGATGATCCGCGAAGGTATCCCGCTCAAGCCGCGCGAACTGGCCGGGGTGTAATAACCCTTGCCGCTTTCGGGGCGTTTTCGTTTCGTCCCGCTTTCCGGACGCTTAGCTCAGTTGGTTAGAGCACCTCGCTTACACCGAGGGTGTCGGGGGTTCGAGTCCCTCAGCGTCCACCAGCCTTCGCCGAGCGAAGCGAAAGCGAAGGCTGCCGTCCATAGGCTCGGCGCCGGACGGCGTTTTACTTCCGATGCGAATCCCACATGGCTACGGCTGGCAAGCCAGCCCCGGTCGCCGGGCACGCGAAGGTGAAGCCTGCGACCCTATCTTCGCCGGATGATGTGGCGTGGCCTTCCTAACGCAGGACTCCACGACGAAATATTTGTGTTCCTTCGCGTCCATTCCTGGTTTTCAGTCATCTGGTTTTATGAAGTTCATCCTCGCCACTCGCAAAAGCCCGCTTGCCCTGACTCAAACCGAGATGGTCGCGGCGCGCATCAAGGCCGCCCTCCCAGGCGCGGAGTGCGAATTGCTCAAGGTGGTCACCACCGGCGACCAGCGGCTGGAGTGGTCGTTGGCGAAGCAGGGTGGCAAAGGGCTTTTCACTGCGGAATTGGAGCAGGCGCTCCTGCGCGGCGAGGCCGATGTGGCGGTGCACAGCTGCAAGGACCTGCCGGGCGAAAATCCGCCGGGGCTGGTGGTGGCGGGATTTCTCCCGCGCGAGGTCACGAACGACGTGCTCGTGTTGCGTGAAGGTGTGACGGTGCCGGCGACCATCGGCACCAGCAGCCCGCGTCGGCAGCAGCAAATCGCGAAGCTCTTTCCGAAAGCAACCTTCACCGAGATCCGCGGCAACGTGG
>CBINOW010000197.1:0-6815 GCA_966252395.1 uncultured Oleiharenicola sp.
CTGGAAGACCAGCGCCCCGACGACCGACGCCAGCGCGTAGATCGAGCCCACCGACAGGTCGATGCCGCCGGCGATGATCACGATGGACATGCCGACGGCCATGATCGCGATGAAGCTCGTGTCCTTGGCCAGCTGGGCCAGGTTCTGCGCGTTGAGGAACTTGTTCCTCTCCACGAACGCCGGCACGCGCTCGCCCGCTGCGTTGGTGGTGAAGACCCGCTGCCGGGTGCCGTCGGGACCCAGCTCAAAGACGGGGGTGCGCACCGAACCGCTGAAGATCGTGAGCAATACGCCCAGGGCCACGATCACGAGGAGCAGGCCGCTTTCCTGGACGCGGAAGAGATTGCGGAGGGGCGACGGCATGAGGCGGGGTGGGGCCGGGGGACCACGCCCAATGGACCGGCGGGAGGGAGCCACGTCAAACATTTACCCTGTCCAAGCCGGGCTAAATCGCGGTCCTGATGCCAGTTAGGCGTCGGCCGGAACGCAGGGCGGGTCCCCGTCTGTCCTCGCCAGCGGCGGGGCGGGGCGGGGGATCCACCCGCCGAAAGGGGAGGGGGCTCAGCCCCGCCGCTTCCGCGACGAGTTTCCCCTTGCCTTGGCTGCGGCCCGTCTCTGTTTTGGGCGGCTCCGTTCCTTCAACCAACCAACCCTCAACCTCAGTAACGATCGCAAGGCGGCCCCCTTGGCCGACCTGTGTCGTCACGACATAGATCCATGAACGTCACTCCCAAAGACCTCCTCGACGCCGGCGTCCACCTCGGTCACCAGACCAAGCGCTGGAACCCGCGCTCGAAGCCCTACGTGTTCGACCACCGCCAGGGCATCACCATCATCGACCTCGAGAAGACCCATGCGCAGCTGGAGAAGGCCTGCGCTTTCATCGAGAACCTCGTTGCCCACGGTGACGACGTGCTGCTCGTCGGCACCAAGCGCCAGGCCCAGGAGCTCATCCGCGAGGCCGCCGCTGCCACCGGCATGCCCTACGTGACCACCCGCTGGATGGGCGGCACGCTCACCAATTTCGAGACCATCAAGAAGTCCCTCGCGAAGTTTAAGAAATACCAGACGATGGACGCCAACGGCGACCTCGCCAAGCTCCCCTCCAAGGAGGAGTCCGCCATCCGCCGCGAGATGGCCCGCATGACCCGCAACTTTGACGGCATCGCCGGCATCAGCGGCCTGCCCCGCGCCATGTTCGTGATCGACGTCAGCTACGAGGAGATCGCCGTCCGC
The DNA here is from genome assembly GCA_966252395.1 of uncultured Oleiharenicola sp. GTDB lineage: Bacteria > Verrucomicrobiota > Verrucomicrobiia > Opitutales > Opitutaceae > Lacunisphaera. The sequence continues at coordinate 1,237 of CBINOW010000197.1, forward strand.
GAGGCCGCCCGCGTGGGCATCCCGTCCATCGGTCTCGTTGACACCAACTCCGACCCGACCCTCCTGACCTACCCGATCCCCGGCAACGACGACGCCACCAAGTCCGTGCGCATCATCGTCGAGACGATCGTGGCCGCCATCCAGGCCGGCCTCGCCCACCGCGAGACCCGTCGCGCCACCCCCGCCGAGAGCCAGGCCGCCGCCAGCACCGGCGAGGTTGATCTCGACAAGGTCGCCATCCCCGCCGGCATCAAGGAGACGGTCGAGGAGAAGCCTGCCGCCAAGAAGCGCCCGGCCCGCTCCGCCACCAAGAAGTCCGCCGTCACCACCGACGAGGTCTGAGCCATCCGACCCTTTAACCAACCATGTCCACTGTCACCACCGCCATGATCAGCGAGCTCCGGGAGAAAACCGGAGCCGGTCTGCTCGACGTCAAGAAGGCCCTCGATGAGGCCAAGGGCAATATGGAGGAAGCCATCACGATCCTCCGTAAGAAGCTCGGCAACAAGATCGACAAGCTCGCCTCCCGCGCCACCAAGGAAGGCCTCGTCCACGCCTACATCCATGTCGGCGGCAAGGTCGGCGTGCTCCTTGAGGTCAACTGCGAGACCGACTTCGTCGCCAAAAACGAAGACTTCAAGGCCTTCTGCCAAGACGTGTGTCTGCAGATCGCCGCTGCCAGCCCGCTCTATGTGCGCCGCGAGGAAGTGCCCGAGGCCGACCTGGCCAAGGAGCGCGATATTGCCGCCGCGCAGATGGCCGGCAAGCCCGCCGCCGCGATCCAGAAGATCGTTGAGGGCAAGTTGGAGAAGTTCTACTCGCAGGTTTGTCTTCTCGACCAGCCCTTCGTCAAGGACCCCGAGGGCAAAAAGACCATCAAGGATCTCCTCACCGAGAAGGTGGGCGTGATGGGCGAAAACATGGGCATTCGCCGCTTCACCCGCTACCAGCTCGGCGTCTGAGATCGCGATCGGTTTTGAATTCAAGAGGCGCTCCCGCGAGGGGCGCCTTTTTTGTTTATGTCCCACAGGCTCTGGGGGGCTTATGGGGCCTATAGGGTTCATGCGTAACAGCTCCAGCCGGCAGTTTTCGGGTGCGCATTTCCGTCATCTGCGCTAGCATGCGCCCATGAAAGTCACGCAAGGCCAGGTCATCGCCCGCGGGCTCACCAACTGCTGCCCCAACTGCGGCGGCGGGCGTCTGTTCAAGGACGGCACGCTCTTCCAGCTCAACGACGAGTGCCCCGATTGCCACCTGCGGTTCGAGAAGGACGAGGGCTTCTTTCTTGGCGCCATGGCGCTCAACTATGGCGTGACCGTGGTGGTCTTCCTCGTGCCGGTGGTGCTGGCCTGGTATGCCGGCTGGATCGGCGGACGGCTGGCTGTCGGCCTTGCCATCGGCCTGTCGCTGGTGATGCCCATGGTGCTCTACCGCTCGTCGCGCAGCTGGCAGCTCATGCTCTATTATTTTTTCCTGCCCCAGCACCTGCCGGCCAATCGTCGCAAACTGGAGGCGGGCGAAGACGAGAACATCTGAATTCTACAGGCCAGATTCAGGAAAAAGTTTCTGCTTCCGTTTTGGGCCGGGTGGCCTAGGTTCAGCGGCTCGCAAACGGAGGGGTGGCAGAGTGGTTGAACGCGCCGCACTCGAAATGCGGTTTAGGCTAAACCCTAACGTGGGTTCGAATCCCACCCCCTCCGCCAGCCTTCGCCGAGCCTACGGCTGGCAGGCCAGCGTAATCCGCTGCTTACTTTGGGGCTAGAATCGCCAATGGGCGAAGCAGGTTGGTTGATTTTTAAGCGAGCAGCCAAGTGAAACCGGTCTTCCCGCTTTGTGGCCATTCGTCCAAGGGAGATTGTCGTTTCGGGGTTGAGCAGGGGAGGTTGTGTCATAAGTTTTCGCCTTCCCCATGAATACCCTCCGCGCGCTTCGCGCTCTTTCTTCCCTCGTCGTCGTGCTGGCTGCCGGGCTTGGCGCCGGTGCCGCCCCGATGACCCTCGCCGAGTTTCAGGCCACCGCGGCCAAGGCCGGTCAGTCGTTCAGTCTGCCGACCTATCCGACCACGCCCGACGAAATCAAGGGGCAGGCCGACCAAGCGATGAAGCGCGCCGATGCCGAGTTGGGCAAACTGGCGGCCGAGGACCCGACCAAGCTCACGTTTGCCAACACCTTCGCCGCTTACGACGCCATTACCGCGCGGGTGGGTGATGTTTACCAGATGATCGCGACGGTGGCCGAGTCCTCGCTCGAGCAGGCCATGCGCGACACGGCCAACGAAACGACCGTGCGACTCCAGGAATGGAGCGTCGGGCTTGATTATCGTCAGGAGATCTACCGCACGCTCAAGGCCGTGGCGGATGCCAAGCCGAAGCTCGACGCGCAGTCGCAGCGGCTCGTGGATGAGCAGATGCGTGCCTATCGCCGCGCCGGTCTCGGTCTCTCGCCGGCGGAACGCAGCGAGGTCGAGCGCCTCCGCAAGGTGCTTGCGGCGATGAACACCCAGTTTGCCATCAACATCAACGAGGCGCGGGTGCCGCTCGATCTCACCGCCGAGGACCTGGCCGGCGTGCCGCCGAGTTTCCTCGAGAGCCCCGGCGTGAAGCAGCCCGACGGACGTTACCGCGTGATGGCCAACATCACCTGGCACTATCAGGCCGTCATGGAGAGCGCCGACAATCCCGACGTCCGGCGCCGCATGCTGACCGCCCGCTACAACCTGGCCCGCGACAAGAACACCCCGCTGCTCAGCAAACTCGTGGCGCTGCGCGCCGACATCGCCCGCCGGCTCGGTTACGCCTCCTGGGCGGACTACCAGACCGAGACGCGCATGGCCAAGAACGGTGTCACCGCCTCTAAGTTCGAGGCCGATCTGGTGGCCGGACTGCAGCCCAAGTATGACCAGGAGATGGAGGAATTGCGCCAGCTCAAGGCGGCCCACACCGGCAAGGCCGACGCCAAGCTCGAGCTGTCGGACGTCGCCTACTACACCAACCGGCTGAAGAAGGAAAAATACTCCGTCGATACCGAGGCGTTGCGCGTGTATTTCCCCTACCAGGCGACGCTCGAGGGCATGTTCGCCATTTATCAGAAGATTTTCGGGCTGAAATTCACCGAGGTGCAGCCGCCCTACACCTGGGCCCAGGGCGTCCAGCTCTACCTGGTGGCGGACGCCGACACCGGCACGCCCATCGGCGCGTTCTACCTCGACATGTTCCCACGCGACGGGAAGTTCAACCACTTTGCCTGCTTCCCGCAGAAGACCGGCGGCGTGATGGCCGATGGCAAATACGACCTGCCGGTGGCCGCGTTGCTCTGCAACTTCCCGGCACCCTCGGCTGACAAGCCTTCGCTCCTGAAGCACGCGGATGTCGAGACGCTCTTCCATGAGTTCGGCCATGTGATGCACGGCATGCTCAGCCGCTCGCGCTTCGTGGCGCAGACGGGTTTCGCCGTGCCGCAGGACTTCGTCGAGGCGCCTTCGCAGATGCTCGAATACTGGGTCTGGGACAAGGCCGTGCTCGACACCTTCGCCGCCGATTATCGCGACGCTTCCAAGAAGATTCCGGCCGCCACCATCGAGGCGATGGTGGCCGCCCGCCAGGCGACGCAGGGCTATTTCACGCGACGCCAGCTGGCGATCGGTTCGCTGGATCTCGGCCTGCACACCCTGACCGCGGACGAAGCCTGGATGGCGGATATCGTGAAGATCGTGAATGACACCACCGAGCGGGTGACGCTCGCGCCTCCGGCCGACACGTTCTGGGGCGCCTACATCGGGCACCTCGCGGGCTACGACGCCGGCTATTACAGCTACATGTGGGCCGAGGTCATCGCGGCCGACATGGCCAGCATCTTCAAGGCCTCGCCCAAGGGCTTCCTCGACGAGCAGGTCGGCCGCCGCCTGCGCAAGGAAATCTACGGCGCCGGCAACACGCGCGACGTGGCCGAGTCGGTGGAAGTGTTCCTCGGCCGGCCGCGCTCCATGCAGCCGTTCCTCGAGGACGTCGGCATCAAGAAGTGAAAACCGGCCTCCGCCCGGACCGTTTCCAAAAACGTTAATCGCAGCCGAGCGGCGGCCATCCGGCTGCCGCTCAACTCCCTCTTATGAACATCCCCGTTGCTCCCCGTATGGTTGGTGTCGTTCTGTTCTCGGCTGCCTGCATGGCGTTGCCCGGTCGGGCGGCGCCGCTGGCCTCGTTTGCTGATTTCCAAGCGAAGGCGGCCAAGGCCAACCTCGTGCTCGTGCTGCCGGATTACCCGGTGACGCCCGAGGCGATCCGCGCCCGCACTGAAGCCGCTCTCAAGGAAGCCGACGCCGCGCTGGCAACCCTCGTCGCGCAGAGTCCGGCCCAGGCCACCTTTGCGAGCACCATCGAGGCCTACGACCGGATCACCAGCCGCGTCGGGACCATCGGCGGCCAGATCGGCACCATGGCCGAGGCGCATCCGGACAAGACCGTGCGCGATGCGGCGCGGGATGCCGGCACCCAGCTCGACAACTGGGGCATTGGGCTGGAATACCGCGAGGACATCTACCGCACGCTGAAAACGTATATGGACGCGAAGCCCAAGCTCGACGCCCAGCAGCAGCGGCTTGCCGATTTGACGATGCTCGAATTCCGCCGGGCCGGCCTCGCGCTGCCGCCGACGGAGCGCGCGCGCGTCGAACAACTGCGCAAGAACCTCGCCGAGCTTTGTCAGCAATTTGACGTTGGCATCAACGAGGCTCGCGGCCCCCTCGATTTCACCGCGGAGGAACTGGCCGGCGTGCCCGTCAGTTTCCTCGGCAGTCCCGGTGTGAAGCAGCCTGACGGACGTTACCGGGTGATGGCGAACATCACCTGGCACGTGACCGCCGTCTCGGACAATGCCGACAGCAGCGAGGTCCGCCGCCGCGTGCACCTCGCTCGCAACCAGTTGGCGCGGGTGAAGAACATCCCGGTGCTGGCCAAGATCGTCGCCCTCCGCGCGGAGATCGCGCAGCGCCTGGGCTATGCCAATTGGGCCGATTACCGCACCGAGACGAGGATGGCGAAGAACTCCGCCACCGCCCTGAAGTTCGAGGAGGAACTTGTGGCCGGCCTCCAGCCCAAGTTTGCCGCGGAGATGGAGCTATTGCGGCAGTTGAAGGCGACGCATCTCGGCCAGCCCGAAGCCAAGATCGAGCCTTGGGACATCGGCTATTACACCAACAAGCTCCGCAAGGAGCGCTACGCCGTGGACACCGAGGCGCTCCGCGTGTTTTTCCCCTACCAGCCGACGCTTGAGGGCATGTTCGCCATCTACCAGCGGATCTTCGGGCTGAAGTTCACGCAGGTCGAGGCGCCCTATACCTGGGCGCCCGGCGTCCAGTTGTGGGTGGTGACGGACTCGGCCAGCGGCGATCCCGTGGGCGCCTTCTACCTCGACATGTTTCCGCGCGAAGGAAAATACAACCACTTCGCCAACTTCCGGCAGATGCACGGACGATTCCTCGCCGACGGCCGATACGAGCTGCCGCTCGCCGCGCTCATCTGCAATTTCCCGCCGCCCTCGGCCGACAACCCCTCTCTGCTGTCGCACGACAACGTCAAGACCCT
>CBINOW010000198.1:0-6773 GCA_966252395.1 uncultured Oleiharenicola sp.
AAGTTCTGGCGGAAGCGGCCCTGCTTGCCCTTGAGCATGTCGGAGAGCGACTTCAGGGCGCGGTTGCCGGCGCCCGTGACCGGGCGGCCATGGCGGCCGTTGTCGAACAAAGCGTCGACGGCCTCCTGCAGCATGCGCTTTTCGTTATGAATGATGACGTCAGGCGTCTTCAGCTGCATCAGGTTCCGCAGGCGGTTGTTGCGGTTGATGACGCGGCGGTAGAGATCGTTGAGATCGGAGGTCGCGAAGCGGCCACCCTCGAGCGGGACGAGCGGGCGCAGATCCGGCGGGATGACGGGCAGAACTTCCATGACCATCCACTCGGGACGGGACTTGGAGCTGATGAAGCCGCCGATCACCTTGAGGCGCTTGGAGAGCTTCTTCTTGATCTGCTTCGAGCGCGTGGCGCGCATCGTCTCGTGGAGCTCGGCGACGACCGCCTCCATGTCCACCTGGGTGAGCACGTCGCGGACGGCCTCGGCGCCCATCTTGGCGGTGAAGGCATCGGCGCCGTATTCGTCCACGGCCTGCTGGTATTCGGTCTCGGTGAGGAGCTGCTTGAGCTCGAGCGGGGTTTTGCCCGCGTTGGTCACCATGTAGTTCTCGTAGTAGATGACGCGCTCGAGCGAACGGGCGGTCATGTCGAGCAGAAGGCCGAGGCGGCTCGGCATGCTCTTGAGGAACCAGATGTGAGCGACCGGAACGGCCAGCTCGATGTGGCCCATGCGCTCGCGGCGGACGCGGGCAATGGTGACCTCGACGCCGCAGCGATCACAGACGACGTCCTTGTATTTGATGCGCTTGTATTTTCCGCAGGCGCACTCGTAGTCGCGCACGGGGCCGAAGATCTTCTGGCAGAAGAGGCCGCCCGGCTCGGGCTTGAAAGTGCGGTAGTTGATCGTCTCGGGGTTCTTGACCTCGCCCTTCGACCACGCGCGGATGGTCTCCGGCGCGGCGACGGTGATGGAAACGCTGTCGAACTGACTCTCGTCCGATCCGAGGACGGAACGGACTTCTTCACGGGCTTGTTCGGTGCTCATTGCGATTGTGCTCCCAGTATCGTGTTAAGGGTTAGCGGGCGCCGCCGAGGGCTTCCCCGAGGGCGGTGCGTTTGTTCAATTTGATGTCGAGGCCGAGGGCCTGCATTTCCTTCACCAGCACGTTGAACGACTCGGGGGTGCCGGCGCTCAGCGTGTTGTCGCCCTTGACGAGCGATTCGTAGATCTTGGTGCGGCCGTTGACGTCGTCGGACTTCACCGTGAGGAGTTCCTGCAGGGTGTGCGCCGCGCCGTAGGCTTCGAGCGCCCACACTTCCATTTCGCCGAAGCGCTGGCCGCCATACTGGGCCTTGCCGCCCAGGGGCTGCTGCGTGACGAGGGAGTAAGGACCGACCGCGCGCGCGTGAATCTTGTGCGACACGAGATGGTTCAGCTTCATCATGTAGATGTAGCCAACGACGACCTCCTGATCGAGTTTCTCGCCGGTGCGACCGTCGAACAGCGTGGCCTTACCGGAGGTGGTCACGGTGACGACACCGCTCTCCTTGCGCTCCATGTCATTGGCCTGCTTGAGATATTCGCGGACCTTCTTCTCGGAGATACCGTCGAAGACGGGGGTCGCGACCTTGATGCCGAGCTTTCTGCAAGCCCAGCCAAGGTGCGTCTCGAGCACCTGACCCACGTTCATGCGCGAAGGCACGCCGAGGGGGTTGAGGCAGATGTCGATCGGGGTGCCGTCCGGCAGGAAGGGCATGTCCTCTTCCGGCACGATCTTGGCGACGACGCCCTTGTTACCATGGCGGCCGGCCATCTTGTCACCGACCTCAAGCTTTTGCTTGGTGGCGATGTAGACCTTGACCTGCTTGATCACGCCCGGACCGCCGTCTTCGCCGGTCTCGATGCTCGCGATCTTGCGCTCACGGTCGCCCTCGAGCTCGTCGAACTTCGACTGGAACGAGGCGATGATCTCCATGATCTTTATGCGGACGGGCGAAGGATCGATTTCGATGTGCTTCGCGACGGCCGCCAGCTTGCGGAGGAGCGTCTTGGTGATCTTGCGGTTGGCCGGGATGATGATTTCGCCGGTCTGGCCGTTGATGACGTCGAGCGGGATTTTTTCGCCGAGGAGGATGTTCGACAAGGCCTCGGTCAGCTGCTCGCGCAGCTTGTCCATCTGGGTCTTGTAGTCTTCCTGAATCTGCTTCACCTGGCGGCGGCGGTCGGACGGGGACATGCGGTCACGCTCCGCGTCGAGGCGGCTCGTGGAGACCTTCACGTCCATGATAATTCCGTTCACGCCGGAGGGGACAATGAGGGAGGTGTCCTTCACGTCGGCGGCCTTCTCACCGAAGATGGCGCGGAGGAGCTTCTCTTCCGGGGCGAGTTCGGTCTCGGACTTCGGGGTGATCTTGCCGACGAGGATGTCGCCGGGCTTCACCTCCGCACCGACGCGGATGACGCCGTTGTGGTCGAGATTCTTCAGCGCTTCCTCACCAATGTTCGGGATGTCGCGCGTGATTTCCTCGGGCCCGAGCTTGGTGTCGCGGGCGGTGACCTCGAATTCCTGAATGTGGATCGAGGTGAAGATGTCTTCCTTGAGAACCTTCTCGGAGATGAGGATGGCGTCTTCGAAGTTGTAGCCGTTCCACGGCATGAAGCCGACGAGCACGTTGCGGCCGAGCGCGAGTTCGCCGTGATCGGTCGAGGGACCGTCGGCGATACACTCGCCCTTCTTCACCTTCTGACCCTTCTTGACAATCGGGCGCTGGGAGAAGCAGGTGCCGGCATTCGAGCGCATGAACTTGCGGAGCTCATACACGAACACGTGGTCCTTCGGATTGTGCTTCGGGTGGCGGGGCAGTTCGCCGTCCTTGGTGACGATGATCTGCTTGGCGTCCACGGAGGCGACGATGCCAGCCTCCTCGGCGATGACGACGGTCTTGGAGTCGCTCGCGAGGCGGGATTCGAGACCGGTGCCGACGAGCGGCGCCTCGGTCTGGAGCAGCGGCACGCCCTGGCGTTGCATGTTCGAGCCCATGAGCGCGCGATTGGCGTCGTCGTGCTCAAGGAAGGGGATCAAACCGGCGGCGACGGACACCACCTGCTTCGGCGAAACGTCCATCAGGTCCACCTCGTCGGCGGCGACTTCAAGGAAGTTGCCGGAGTTACGGGCGGTGACCTTGCCGATGAAGTTACCCTTCTCATCAACCTCGGCGTTGGCCTGGGCGATGGTCTTGCCTTCCTCCTGGTCGGCGGTGAGGTAAACGACCTTGTCGGTGACGCGGCCCTTCTCCTTCTCGACGACGCGGTAGGGCGCCTCGATGAAGCCGAACTCGTTCACGCGCGCATAGGTGGACAGGGAGTTGATGAGGCCGATGTTCGGACCTTCAGGGGTCTCGATAGGGCAGATGCGGCCGTAGTGCGACGGATGAACGTCGCGGACTTCGAAGCCGGCGCGCTCGCGGTTGAGACCGCCCGGTCCAAGGGCCGACAGGCGGCGCTTGTGGGTGAGCTCGGCGAGCGGGTTGATCTGATCCATGAACTGCGACAGCTGGCTGCGCGCAAAGAAGTCACGGATCACGGTCGTCAGGGCCTTCGGGTTGATCAGCTTCTGGGGCGTGATCGAATCGACGCTCTGGTCGTAGAGGGTCATGCGCTCGCGCACCAAACGCTCGGTGCGGGAAAGACCGACACGGCACTGGTTGGCGAGAAGCTCACCCACGGTGCGCACGCGGCGCGAACCGAGGTGATCGATGTCGTCAACGATGCCGTCGCTCTTCTTGAGACGGACGAGATACTTGGTGGCGGCCACGACGTCCTCGGAGACGAGGATGCGGTTCTCCAGGTCGATCTTCAGATCGAGCTTCTGGTTGATCTTGTAGCGGCCGACGCGGCCGAGGTCGTAGCGCTTCGGGTCGAAGAACAGTCGCTTGAGCAGGGCCTTGGCGTTCGCCGTGGTCGGCGGCTCGCCCGGACGCAGCTTCTTGTAGATTTCCTTGAGTGCCTCTTCCTCGTTGCGGGTCGGGTCCTTCTTGAGCGCGCGGATGATGGCGCCTTCGTCGCTGGTGGTGTCGATGACGCGCATCGACTTGATCTCGTGCTTCTCGAAGGTGCGGATGATCGCCTTCGTGAGCGGCTCGTAGGCGCGCGCGAGCACAACGCCCTTCTGGGCGTCGATCACATCGTCCACGAGGACAAGGGTGGAAACGTTTTCGAGGTCGAGGGCCTTGCTGACCTTGAGGTCCTGGAGCTCGTAGAAGAGCCCGAGGATGTCGGCGTCCTGACTGAAGCCGATCGAGCGGAGCAGCGTTGTGATGAGGAATTTGCGGCGGCGGCGGCGGCGGTCGAGATAGACGTAGAGCAGGTCGTTGTTGTCGAACTGCACCTCGAGCCAGGTGCCGCGGTCGGGGATGATGCGGAAGGAGTGCAGCAGCTTGCCGTTCGGGTGCGTGGCGACCTCGAAGCAGATGCCGGGGGAGCGGTGGAGCTGGGAGACGACGACGCGCTCGGCGCCGTTGATGATGAACGAGCCGCGCTCGGTGACCATCGGGATGTCGCCCATGAAGATTTCCTCATCCTTGATGAAGTCCTCTTCCCGGAGGCGGAGCTTCACATAAAGAGGGACGGCGTAGGTTGTGCCCTCGCGGAGGCACTCGATCTCGGAGCTCTTGGGCTCGCCGATCGTGTAGGAGACGTATTCGAGCGTCAGGCGCTCGTCGTAGGAATTGATCGGGAAGACCTCCTTGAACACGGCCTCGAGACCGTAGGGCTTGCGCTGCTTCTCGGGCGTATCCTTCTGGAGATACTCCAGATAGGAGCTGATCTGCAGCTCAATGAGGTTGGGCGGCTGAATGACTTCGCGAAGTTTGCCGAAGTTGATGCGTTCGGAGTGAGTGCGGTCGGCCATGGAATTTCCCGTTGAGATGTGAAACGAAAAGAAAGTGACGAACTCAGCGTTTCAGGAGCGAAACGCCGGCAGGGGTGCGCCCGGACGCGAGGCCTCGGGGCGCGGAAAGAACGAAAGAACAAAAGCCGAAGGACAGGCCGCGGTTGGACGCGGCCTGTCCGGCAGTGAAACGAAGTTGAGAGCAGGTAAACGCCAAGCAGCGGTTACTTGAGCTCCACCTTGGCACCGGCGGCCTCGAGCTTCTTCTTGATTTCCTCGGCCTCGGCCTTGTTGGCGCCTTCCTTGACCGGCTTGGGCGCGCCCTCGACGAGGTCCTTGGCCTCCTTGAGGCCGAGGCCCGTGATGGCACGGACTTCCTTGATGACGCCGATCTTGTTCGCGCCGGCCTCGGTGAGGACGACGTTGAACTCGGTCTTCTCCTCGGCGGCAGCGGCGCCGGCGGCGGGAGCGCCACCCGCGGGAGCGGCGGCGACGGCAGCGGCGGCGGAAACGCCCCACTTGGCCTCGAGGTCCTTGACGAGGGCGGCGAGATCGATGATCGACTGGCCGGACAGCCACTCGATGACTTGGTCTTTGGTGATGTTGCTCATGGTAGTCTCCTGAAGCGGATAGCGGTTTCGGTTGGTGAAACGCGTTTAAGGGACGTGTCCCCTAGCCTAGCTTCTTTGGATGGTTGGGCTCTCCCGGCCTGCGCCGGGAAAAGTGGTTTTAGGTTAAGGGTTGGTTCAGGCGGCCGGAGCAGCGGGCTGCTCCTTCTTGACCTTCGCATCGACGACGCGAACGAACGAGGCGGCCGTCTGCATGAACAGGCCGAGGAGCTGCGAGCGCAGGGCCTCAAGCGAGGGCAGTTCGGCTAGCTTGGCGAGGTCGGCGGCGCTCATCATCTTCTTGTCGATGACGCCCACCTTGACTTCGAGCTTCTGCTTTTCCTCGACGAACTTCTTAAGGATCTTGGCGACGCCGGCGGAATTTTTGCCACCGACAACGACCGCGGTCTGACCAGCCAGGGCCTTCTCCAGATCGGGCAGGCCAAGGGCCTTGGCCGCGACGCGGAAAGAGCTGTTCTTCACGACGTGGAACTCAGCCTTCTCGACCGCGAGGCGCTTGCGCAGCTCAGCGGTGTCGGCGACGGTCATCTTGGTGAAGTTGGCGAGGATGACGTAATCGGACTTCTTCAGGTGCCCGTTGACCTCATCAATCAGGTATTGTTTTTCGGCTCTCATGGTGCGGGCTCCTTAGAATTTGTTGAACTCGGTGGCCGCCAGCTTGACGCCGGGGCTCATGGACGAGGAGAGCGTGACGCTCTTGATGTAGTGGCCCTTGAACGCGGCCGGTTTGGCCTTGCCGACGGCCTCGAGGACCGCGGCGACGTTCTCGCTGATCTGAGCGGAGGTGAAGGAGCGCTTGCCCACGCCGACGCCGATGTTGGCGGTCTTATCCACCTTGAACTCCACGCGGCCGGCCTTCACGGCCTTGATGCCCGCGGCGATGTCGTCGGTGACGGTGCCGGACTTCGGGTTGGGCATGAGGCCCTTGGGACCGAGCACGCGAGCGAGCGTGCGGACCTGCTTCATGGCCTCGGTCGTCGCGATGGCGACGTCGAAGTCGAGCCAGCCCTCGTTGATCTTGGCCATCAAGTCGGCGAGACCGGCGTGGTCGGCGCCCGCGGCCAGAGCCTTGGGAGCGTCGTCGGTGAAGACGATCACGCGGACCTTCTTGCCGGAGCCGTTGGGCAGCGGCGTAGTGCCGCGCACCATCTGGTCGCCCTGGGCGGGATCAACGCCGAGGCGGAAGGACAGCTCGATGGTCTCATCGAACTTGGCCTTGGGGAACTTGGAGAGGATATCCACCGCTTCCGCGAGAGGATA
>CBINOW010000199.1:0-6749 GCA_966252395.1 uncultured Oleiharenicola sp.
GGAGGGTGCGGCGGTGCGTTTGCGGATGAAGCCCAGGAGGCCAAGGGCGAACTGCCAGACGAGGCCGAAGCCCATCATGATGCAGGCGATGTAGGGAAGCAACCAGCCGGGGTTCTTGACGACCTGGAAAGCCGACATCTTGCCCGCGGCGTTCATCTGGTATTGGTAGAAAGTCAGGCCGCCGTGGCGCAGCGGGTTGTTCATGAAGATCACGACCTCGCGGTCCTCGTGGCCGCCGTCGTCCTTCAGACGGATGCGGCTGGCGAAGTTCTTGGGGATTTCCGTGCCGGGATATTTCTCGTGGGTGACCTGGAGCAGAGAGATCGAGAACGGCACGTAGTGGCGCTTGAGGCGGAGCACGACTTCCCAGGTTCGGCCCTCGAACTCAAAGGTCTGGGGCATGCCGACGATGGGCGACACTGCCCAGGTGCCGATCACGCCGGACGGGCCGGTGAGCTCGATAAAGGCCGCGGGGAGGTTGTTTTCGTCGGGTTTGTAAGTGGGGGGCAGGGGAATGATCTGCACGCGCGTGCCGATGCCCTGCGTGGCGACGGGCAGGCCGGGGCGGGCGGAGGGATCGCCCATCTGCAGGGAGGCGTTCACGAAGTAGGCCTTCACGTTGACCTGGAAGGGCAGCTTGGGGTGCTGCAGCGACTTCTGGTCGGCGAGGGCGGCCTCGGGGATGGCGACCACTTCGTCGTAGTCCTTGTTGCTGCGGTCAATTATGGCCAGTTCGTGGTCGCGGAAGCTTTCGGTGAAAGACTTGGTCTGGCCCTCCTCGAGGCGCATGGAGCTGTCCTGCTGCATGATGCCGGTGATGAGCTCGCCGATGAGGAGCAGGATGAGGCCGGCGTGCGCGAGCTGGATGCCAAGTTTTTTCCACGTCAGCGCAAAGCGGTAGATGTGCGCGGCCGTGAGGTTCAGGAGCAACAGGCCGCCGACGAGGTAGCCGCCGGGAAAGACGGGGACGGGGATGTCGGTGCCGGGAATCTTCCAGAGCACGAAGAAGCTGCGGAAATATTTTTCCTGCACGGCCCAGATGCCGAGGTTCACCTGATCGAGCGTCGCTACGAAGACGAGCAGCAGCGACAGGATGAGCAGCACCACCGTGAGCTGGAGCGAGACGAAGAAGTCGCGGAACTGGCGGATAAGGTTTTTCATCGGAATCAGGGCGCCGACACGGTGTGGAGGAATTCGAGGAAGGCCGGCTTTTCGGCGCCTACGACGGCGTCGGGGCCCATGAGCTTGAAGAACCAGCTGTTGCCGTTGTAGCTGGCGATGGCGCCCAGCATGCGGGTGCCGGAGGGACCGGTAAGGTCCACGACGTCGAAGTGCATCCCGCCGCGGCCGTCCAAATGCTGGACGGAGGCATCGAGTTCGGCGGGGGCGGCGTTGGCCAGGCCGACCTGGCCGCGCCAGCGGTTGAGGTTGGCGTGGAGGCCGCCGGTGTCGCCCGGGAAGGCCGTGATGGCCAGGTCCGCCTCGGCGCCGTCGCGCTTCACCGCGAAGCTGCCCTTGCGCATGGAGGAGCCGGACTTCGGGGTCCAACTGGCCGGGGCGGTCCAGCGGAGGTCGCTGCCGCCAGCGGTGGGGACGGCGGTGTTGGCCATGTTGCCCCCCGGGGCGGGCACCGCGGCGCTGCCACCGCTGCCGGCGACCGGTGGGTGTCCGTCGGGCAGGCCGGCGCTGGCGGCGGCCGGTGCGACCTGGGGAGGGGCGGGATCCTTGGGCGCCCGATAGGCGGTCACCTGCCGGTCCTTGCAGGCGGTGAAAGTCAGCGTGGCAAGCAGGAGAACGCAGGGGATAAGGCGTGGGGGCATGACGCTTTCAGCATAAGAATCCGCGTTGAACGGCAACCCAAACCGGAATCTATGAGCACGACAGCCAGACGGGATTAGCAGAGAAATTTTGACTGCGAAGGCACTCTGTCTGTTGAATTTGGACGCATGCAAATCACACCGCTCGGAGACTGTGCGCTGACGCTGACGCTGGGGGACTCGATCAACGAGTCCACCCACCGGCAGGTGCAGGCGGCGTGGCGGGCCCTGAGTGCGGAGCCGCTGCCCGGCGTGAGCGAGGTGACGCCCGCCTACACGACGGTCACGTTATTTTTTGACGCCCGCCGTGCGGTGGCGGCCGGGGCCCCGGAGGACGAGATCGTCGAATGGCTGTCGGCCCGTGTGCGCGAGCGCCTGAAGAATCCGCCCAAGAGCGCGAAGACGGCCAAACCGCGCACGGTCGAGATCCCGGTGTGTTACGGCGGCGAACACGGGCCGGACCTCGGGCGCGTGGCGGCGCAGGCGCGGCTCTTTCCCGAGGAAGTGGTCAAGCGCCACAGCGCGGCGAAATACCTGGTGCACCTGATCGGCTTCGCGCCGGGGTTTCCCTACTTGGGCGGTCTGCCGAAAGAACTCTTCACGCCGCGGCATGCGAAACCGCGCATGGCGGTGCCCGCCGGCACGGTGGCGATCGGCGGCGAGCAGACCGGCATCTACCCGCAGATCACGCCGGGCGGATGGAATCTGATCGGTTGCACGCCGCTGAAGCTTTTCCGGCCGGAACAGAATCCTCCGGTGGTGCTGCAGGCCGGCGATGAGGTGCGGTTCAAGCCGGTCACGCCGGAGGAATTCAAACGGCTGCAGGAGGGCGGAGCATGATCCGCGTGATCAAACCCGGCTTGCTCACGACGGTGCAGGATCTCGGCCGGCCCGGCTACCAGCAATACGGCGTGGCTGTGGGCGGGGCGCTCGATGCCTTTGCCGCGCGGGTGGCCAACCTGGTGGTGGGCAATGACGACAATGCCGCGGTGCTCGAGATGGCGCAGACGGGTCCGGATTTGCAGTTCGAGCGCGACGCGCTCGTGGCCTGGAACGGCGGCGACTTCGAGGCGACGCTCGGCGGACGGCCGCTGCCGCGGGACCGCGCGGTGCGCGTGGCGGCCGGCGAGACGCTCAGCTGCGGCGTCGCTCGTGGCGGCCTGCGGGCGTGGCTGGCGATCGCGGGTGGCGTGGATGTGCCATTGGTCATGGACAGCCGCTCCACCTACCGGCGCGCCGGGCTCGGCGGGCACAACCACGGCCGTTCGCTGGCGGCCGGCGACCGGTTGAAATTTTTCGCCCCGGGAGAGTGGGCGACGACCGTGCTGGCCTCGCTCCGGCAGCGCGACCAACGCGCCACCGTGTGGACCGTGCGGCCTGAGACGCTGGGTCAGCCGGTGCCCGCCGGCACCGTGCGGACGGTCATCGGCCCCGAGTGGGACTGGTTCACCAACGACGCGCAAAAAGCCTTCTTCGCCTCCGAATGGGAAGCCACGCGCGAAGCCGACCGCATGGGCGTGCGCCTCCACGGTCCGGAACTGGCGCTGCACAAGGCGCGCGAGATGATTTCGTCGGCGGTCAACACCGGCATCGTGCAGGTGCCGCCCTCGGGCCAGCCGATCGTGCTGCTGCCGAGCCGGCAGTCGGTGGGCGGTTATCCGCGCATCGCGGCGGTGGCGGCGGTGGACATCGGGCGGTTCACGCAGCTGCGTCCCGGGGAAAAGGTGCGTTTCAGCCGCATCCCGCTGGCGGTGGCGCTGAAGCTCCAGCTCCAGCGCGAGCGCGATCTGGACCGGGTTCGGATGGGTCTGGCGCGGATCACGGGGTGAGGCATGCTGCGGGTCGATTTGAACTGCGACCTGGGCGAAGGCGGCACCCATGATGCCGCGCTCATGCCGCTGATCACCTCGGCGAACATCGCGTGCGGCGCGCATGCGGGCGATGAAGCCACCATGCGGGCGACCGTGGCGCTCGCACTGAGACACGGCGTGGCGATTGGCGCACACCCGGGGTTTGCCGACCGGGAGAATTTTGGCCGGGTGGAGCAGCCGATGACTGCGCAGGAAGTCCGGGCCTTGGTGCGCGCGCAAACCGAGCGGTTGCAGAGGATGGCCGAGGCGGCCGGAGGAAGGGTGATACATGTGAAGCCGCACGGTGCGCTCTACAATATGGCGGCACGCGACTTGGGCTTGGCTCTGGCCATCGCCGAGGCGGTGCGAGAGGTGGATGCGCGGCTGATTTTGGTGGGCTTGGCCGGGAGCTGTCTGCCCGAAGCGGGCTTGAGCTGCGGGTTGCGCGTCATGCACGAAGTGTTCGCCGACCGGACCTACCAGGCGGACGGTTCACTCACGCCGCGCGGCCGGCCCGAGGCGTTGATCACCGACGAGGCGGCCGCTGTCACCCAAGTGCTGCGCATGGTCTGCGAGGGGCGCGTGATCGCCACGGATGGCCGCGCCGTTTCCATCCAAGCGGACACGATCTGCCTGCATGGCGACGGCGCCCACCCCGTGGCCTTTGCGCAACGCCTGCGCCAAGAACTGGCGGCGGCCGGGATCGAAATCAGTCAACCCGGCGGCTGAGCCGGCGGCGACGCCACGCCAGCAGGCCGCCGGTGGCGGTGAGCAGGAGCGCGCCGTAGGTAGAGGGCTCGGGCACCGGGGTGATCTGGTGGTAGCCCGATCCGGCGTTGTCCTCGTAGCTCAGCCACTGGGTGTCGCTGGCGGCGAAACCGCCGAAGGTGATCTGGTTCATCGGGGCGGAGCCGGTGGTGTCGAACGCGGCGCCGGTCCAAAACTGGGTGAAGAAGAAGTCCGAGGCGTTGGCCCAGTTTTGGATGGTGAGGCTGACGCCGCCGCTGATCGAGAGGGTGCCCACGTTGAGGGTGGAAACGCCGGTGAAGTCGATGATGCTGTCGCCGGTGATGTTGAGCGTGCCGAGCGTGAGGGCGAGGTCGCTCAGTCGCAAGGTGCCGCCGGCCAGGTTGAAGGTGCCGCTGAAATCGAAGTCGGTGGTGCTGTCGAGGGTGAGCGTGCCGGTGCCCTGCTTGGTGAAGGTGCCGTCGCCCACAAGCACGCCGGAGAACGTGGTGGATGCGTTGCCCGCGGTCGTGAGGGCTCCGCCGCCGTCGAGGTCCACGGTGCCCGCCCCGGCGAGCGAGGCGACGGTTTCGCTGAAACCGTTGAGATCGAAGGTGGCGCCGCTGGCGACGCTGAGGGCGGAGGGATTGGAGATGGCGTCGGACGCGCCGAGCCGCAGGGTGCCGGCGTTGACCGTGGTGGCACCGGTGTAGGTGCTGGCGCCGGTCAGCGTGGTCGTGCCCGCGCCGTTCTTGATCAGGGCGCCGGTGCCGGTCGTGATGTCTCCGAGGGAGAAATTGCCGTCGCCGTTGAGCGTGAGCGTGCGGTTGCTGCCGGTGACGCCGCCCGTGAGCGCGAGGCTGCCGGAGTCGGAGGCAAAGGTGGTGTTGCCGGTGAGGGTGACCAGTCCCGCGTAGGAGTTGTCGCCAGAAATGTTGCGCAGCGCGCCGGTGTTGCTGACGCCGGTGCCGATGATGCTGAGTGCCTCGGCGCCCACACTGATGTTGCCCTGGATTTCCAACGCCTCGCCGGTGGTGACGGTGGTGCCGGCGTCGGTGGTGCCGAGCGCGGAGGAGTGCTGGATGTTGAGCACGCCGCCGGTCACGGAAGTGAGACCTGTGTAGGTGTTGGCGCCGGAAAGGACGAGAGTTCCAGTGCCGCTTTTGGTGAGAGTGCCGGAGCCCGTAGCGATGGAGCCGGAAATCAGCGTGTTGCCGGTGCCCGCGACGGCGAGGTTACGGTTGGCGGCGGTGATGTCGGCGGCGATGGTCAGGTCGGTGTCGGCCGCGGTGCTGTTGTTGGCGGTGAACGTGCGGTTTGCCGCGCCGAGGTCGATCGTGCCGGAGATGGAGGCACCGTCGGCGTTGTTGGTGGATGAGTAGATGACGTTGCCGCCAAGCGTCAGCGTGCCGGCGCCGGTGGTGACCGTTGCCGTGGTGCCGGATGCGCCGCCGCCGAGGTTGAGCGCACCGATCGTGTCGTTGAATCCGTTCAGGTCCAGGGTGCCGGCGTAAACGGTGGTCGTGTTGTTGGAGAGAGTGTTGGAAGCCCCGGTGCGGAGCGTGCCGCCGCTCGCGCCGCCGGACGTTCCGATGGCGGTGGCGCCGGTGTAGGTGTTGGCCCCGGCGAGGGTGAGCATGCCGGAGCCGGTCTTGAGCAGTCCGCCCGAGCCGGTGCCGATGGCACCAGTAATATTGGTGTCTCCCGTGCCGGCAACAGTCAGGGTTCGATTCGTGCCGGTGAGACCGCCGGAGAAAGTGACTGATCCTGTCGCATTGTTGGTGAGAGTTCGATTATTGCTGAGTGTCACTGTGCCGCCGAAGGTGAAGGCATCGGAACCCGTGAGCGTAAGGTTGTTGTTGAGGGTAACCGCGCTGAAGACGAGGTTACCGCTGCCGGTGTTCCAAGTCTGGCTGCTGGCGACGACCAGCGTGTTGTTGAAGGTGTGGGTGACGCCGGATTGGTTGTCGATGCCCATGCCGCTGACGCCGTTGAGGGTGAGGGCCGAACCGCTGAAAGTTTCCGCATCAGTGCCGCTTTCGAACAACAGGCTGCCAACCGTGGCGGCGACGGTGAGATTGGGGTCGCGGAAGGTGCTGTTGGTGAAAGTGGCGGTGGCGGTGGAGCCGGGGATGCCGCCGCTCCAGTTGCCGGCGGTGGACCAAGCCGTGGAGGAGGCGCCGGTCCAGATTTGCGCCGGCAGCGAAGGCAGGTTCAGCAGGAGCGCAGCGCTCCAAATCACGCAGACAAACAAGCCCCGTCCACGAAAGGACGGAGCAGGCCTGCCCCACGTCTGTTCCCGGGTGTGCATGAATCTTCGGCGCACCCGAAATATAGCAGTGCGGAGTGGGCCGCA
>CBINOW010000200.1:0-6450 GCA_966252395.1 uncultured Oleiharenicola sp.
CATTCGCGGCGGGGTTCGGAGACCCCGCCCTACAGCATCACAGCGGAAAGAAATGCTCCTGCTTCCAGCCAAGCAGTTTTTTCAGTTTCGCGTTGGAGATCAGGGCGGTGCGGCCGGTGACGGGCGATTTGAACTCCTTCACGCCCGGGCAGAAACGCTTGATCAGGTCGGGCGAGGGGATGTTCGACGAGGTGTCGTCGGCGGCGATGATGACGTTCTCGCAGCCAAGCCCGTCCTTTTCGATCGCCATGCGGCAGCCGGCGGCGAGGTCGCGCGAGTCGATGTAACTCCAAAGGATGCGCAGGCGGTCCTCGGGGTGGGCGAAGCGGGCCTTGAGGCCGGCGTAGTCTTCCGGGCACACGACGTTGCCGATGCGGAACGAGATGATCTGCGTGCCGTCGCGGCGGTGGAACATGGCGGCCGTGGCCTCGTTGACGACCTTGGTCAGGCCGTAGGTGTCCTCGGGCAGCTGCGGGTGCGCCTCGTCGATCGGGAGATACTGCGGCTCGAAAAACTTGTCGGCGAAACAGATGCCGTAGGACGACTCGCTGGACGCGATGACGGCCTTTTTGATGCCGAGCAGGCCGCAGGCCTCGAGGACGTTGTAGGTGGTGAGGCTGTTGACGCGGAAGATCTCGTCGTTGGGGTTTTCGTGGGCGCGCGGAATGGCGGCCATGTGGACGACACCATCAAAAGGCGCGCGGTTGCCCGTGCTGTGCGGCGAGAGCGCGGACACGACCTGGCCGAGCTGCGTGAGGTCGGCGACCAGCGTGCGGCAGAGCGGCGTCGCGGGGCGACGGGTGTCCACGTTGGTGACGTCGTAACCCTGTTCGACGAAGTGTTTGATGATCCAGTGGCCGGCCTTGCCGGAGCCGCCGGTGACGATGACGCGTTTGGTGGGCATGAGAATGACGGGGTGAAGGTGCAACCTGTGCAGCGCGGGCGCTTCCGCAAACGGCCGTCGCGCGCTAACATTGTCTTTGCCAAGGCGGTGGTTTGCGCGACCTTGCCGGGATGCCCAACCGCCTCGCCGCCGAGAAATCGCCCTACCTGCGCCAGCATGCCGACAATCCCGTGGCTTGGCTGCCATGGGGCGACGAGGCGCTGGCGAAGGCCCGGGCCGAGGGGAAACCGGTTTTCCTGAGCATCGGCTACTCGACCTGCCACTGGTGCCACGTGATGGCGCACGAGTCGTTCGAGGATGCCGAAGTGGCCGAGCTGCTGAACCGCGACTTCGTGCCGGTGAAGGTGGACCGCGAGGAGCGGCCCGACCTCGACCGGGTTTACATGACCTACGTGCAACACACGACCGGCCACGGCGGCTGGCCAATGAGCGTGTGGCTCACGCCCGAAGGCAAACCGTTCTACGGCGGCACCTATTTCCCGAAGGACGACCGGCACGGGCGCCCAGGCTTCATCACGCTGCTCAACACCATCGCGCTGCATTGGCAGCAGCAGCGCCCGAAGATCGAGAACGGCGCCGAGGAGGTTGTGCAGGCGCTGAAACGGTATGCGATCGAGGGGCCGCCGCAGGAGGAACGCGCGCCGGATGCCCCGAAACCGCTGCACGAGGAGGCCGGCGAGGCCTTTGAGAAGGGTTTCCAGTATTTCTACGAGGCGCACGACGCGCGTTGGGGTGGCTTTGGCGGCGCGCCGAAATTCCCGCGCGCCTCGATCATCGACTTTCTCCTCCGCTCCGCGGCGGTGCAGGGCGTGGAGTCCGACCTTGGCCAGGAGGCTGTCGGCATGGCGGCGACGACGCTCCAGCGCATGGCCGAGGGCGGGCTGCACGACGTGATTGGCGGCGGCTTTCATCGCTACTCGGTGGACGAGCAGTGGCACGTGCCGCACTTCGAGAAGATGCTCTACGACCAGGCGCTCATTGCGATCAACCTGCTGGAGACGCAGCAGGCGACGGGCTTGCCGGTCTTTGGCTGGCTGGCGCGGGGCGTGTTCGACTACGTGGCGCGCGACCTCACCAGCCCGCAGGGCGGATTTTATTCGGCGGAAGACGCCGACAGCGCGACGCCGGAGCCATCGCGAAGTGACAAGGATCAAGGATCAAGTGACAAGAAGCCTGAGCATGCCGAGGGGGCGTTCTACGTCTGGACCAAGGCGGAACTCGACGCGGCGCTCGGGGCGGATGCGGCGTTTTTCTGCGCGCACTACGACGTGAAGCCCGAGGGCAACGTTGCGCACGATCCGCACGGCGAGTTCGGCGGCAAGAATGTGCTGCGGCAGCTGCGTCCGCTGGCGCGCACGGCCGAGCAGTTCAAGCTGCCGGTGGCCGACGCCGAGCAGAAGCTGTTGGCGAGTCTCGAAAAGCTGCGTGCGATCCGCGCCAAACGTCCGCGTCCGCACCTCGATGACAAGATTCTCACCGCGTGGAACGGCTTGATGATCTCGGCGCTGGCGCGCGGAGCGCAGGTGTTGGGCGAAGCAGAGCACCTGAAGGCCGCCACGCGCGCGGCGGACTTCATCCAGCGCGAACTCCACGATGCGGCGACGGGCACGCTCTATCGCAGCTGGCGCGAGGGCCGGAGCGACATCCCGGGGTTCGCCGAGGATTACGCGTATCTCATCCAGGGCCTGCTCGATCTCTACGAAGCCGGTTTCGACCTCCGCTGGTTGCAATGGGCGGAGCAGTTGCAGGCGAAGATGGACGAACTCTTCTGGGATTCCGAGCGCGGCGGCTATTTCAATTCCCGGGCCGGGGATCCCACGGTGATCGTGCGCCTCAAGGAGGACTACGATGGCGCTGAACCGGCGGCCAATTCGGTAGCGACGATGAACCTGATCCGCCTCGATTGGATGTTGGGCGGTGGCGGCGAGGCCTCGTTGACGCGGGGTGGGGGCACCCCGCCTCCAAGTTATCGCGAACGGGCGCTGCAGACCATCGAGGCCTTTCGCCAGCGTTGGAGCGGCCTGCCGCAGGCCTTACCTCAGATGCTCTGTGCCGTGGAGCTGGCGCTGGCGGAGCCGCGCACGGTGGTGCTGGCCGGCGACCCGCAGTCCGCGGAGTTCCGGGCGCTGGCGGCGGTGTTGCACGGGAAACTTGGCCCGCGCCGCGCGCTGCTCCAGATGGACACCGGTGGCTGGTTGAGCACCCGAAAACCCTATGTCGCGTCGATGAAATCCGTGGACGGCAAGGCGACCGCCTACGTTTGCGAGAACTTCACCTGCCAGGCGCCGGTGAACACGCCGGAGGCCCTGCGAAGTCTGCTGACGGCGCGCTGAACTCAGAGTTCGCGTAGCGCGACGGCGATGGGCTGGCGGGCGGCGCGGAGGGCGGGCAGCAGGCCGCCGATCAGGCCGATGAACAGGGCCCAGATGATGCCACGCACCAGCAACTGCGGCGTCACAGCGAAGGCGAAGGTCACCTGGCTGAAGCTCTGCCAGTTCATCGTCGCGGCATGGAAGTTGTTGAAGCCGGCGTAGGCCAGGCCGCCGCCAATGAGTCCGCCGGCGAGGGCGAGGATGAGCGACTCGAGCATGAGCGCGATGACCACCGCGCCGCTGCCGAAACCCAGCGCCCGCAGCGTCGCGATCTCGCGGGTGCGGGCCGCGACGGCGCTATACATCGTGTTGAGCGCACCGAAGACGGCGCCCACGGCCATCAGCGCGGCAATCAGGAAGCCGAGCGTCGTGATGAGCGTGGTGATCGCGGTGGATTGGGAGGCGTAGTAGTCGGACTGGCGTTCGACCTTCACGCTCAGCCGCGGGTTCGCGGTCAGCGCATCCTTGAATTCCTGAAAGACCCCGGCGGAAGCCAGTTTCACATAGACGGACTGGAACGAGTCACCGCGGTTGTAGGCCGCCTGCAGCACGCGGGCATCGGTCCAGACCTCGGACTCGGCCACGCCGCCGCCGGTTTCGAAGACACCGACCACGGGCCAAGCCTCGCGTCCGACCTTCACGGTGCTGCCGACTTCGAGGCCGGCGAACTCGCGCGCGGCGCCCGCGCCGACCAAGACCTCGTTCTTGCCCCACTCGAACATGCGGCCGCGGACGACCTTGAACTGGTCGCGCACCTGCACGGCGGCGGCCTCGACGCCGCGGAGAGGGACGTTGGCGTCGGTGCCGGTGGAGGCCTTGGGCAGGTTGATGATCACGAAGAGTTCGGCCGAGGCCAGCGGGCCGTCGGCGTTGCGCGCGACGCCCGGTGCATCGGCGATGAGGCGCGTGTCGGGGCGACCGAAACCGCTGACCATCTCCGAATCCGCGCCGCTGCGCAGCACGATGGCGGCGTCGGCTGCGCCCGAGTTGGCCATGGCGCGGCGGAAGCCCGTGGCGATGGAGAGCACGCCGACGAGCACGGTCACGACACCGGCGGTGCCGATGACGGTGGCGGCCACGGCCCCGCGGCGCTGCGGGATGCTGAGCAGGCCGAACTTCGCGATGGATAAAATTTGGAGCAGCCAGTTCATGGTGAAGGTGACGAGATGGACGTGGGTGGTGCCTCAAAAATCCAAACGCCAAGGTCCAAACGCCAAAGAGAGTCGCGCGCGGCCGGAGCCGGCGGGCGGAATTTGTTTGGGATTTGGCATCTGGCGTTTGGGGTTTGCCGCGGGGCGGCCTACATTCTCCTCAGGGAATCCGCCACGCGCAGGCGCACGGCTTGCAGGGCGGGGAGCAGGCCGGTGACTAAGCCGAGCACGATCGCGAGCCCGGCGCCGAGGGCGACATCGCGACCGGGCAGGTAGAACAGCGGCAGCAGGCCGCCGGTCGGATCGCCGCGCGAGGTCGCTAGCCAGGCCAGGCCGAGGCCCAGGCCGCCGCCGAGCAGAGTGAGCAGACAGGACTCGGCCAGCACGAGGCCGAGCACCTGGGCGTTGGTGAAACCGATCGCCTTGAGCACGCCGAGTTCGCCGATGCGTTCGCGCACGGCCTGCGACATCGTGCTGCCGGTGACGATCAGGATGGTGAAGAAGACGGCGCCGAGGATGCCGGCCACGATGAGGCCAATGTTGCCGATCTGGTTGGCGAAGCCCTGCACGAAGGCGCCCTCGGGTTCGGTCTTGGTTTCGGCGGGCGAGTTCTCGAACTCGGCGTCCACGAGCCGGGCGACCTCGGCGGCCTGGGCGGGGTCCTTCACCTTGATGGTATACCAGCCGACCTGGCCGGTGCCCCAGTTCTGCGCCTTGCGCGCCTCGTCGAAGTAGTCGTAGCGGAAGAACAGGGCCGTCGTGTCGGTGCCTTTCTCCGTGCCGTCGAAGATGCCCACGATGTCGAACTCCCAGGTCTTGCGCAGCCAGATGGGCGACGTGATCGGGATCTTGTCTCCGATCTTGAAGCCGAAGCGTTGCGCAGTGTTGCGCCCGACGACGGCGCCGGTGCGGGTCGTCAGCCACGCCTTCATCTGCTCGGGCGGGAGCTTGAACTCCGGGAACATCGCCATAAAGGCCTCCGGCTCGACCGGGCACTGCATGAAGAAGTTCTTCGGGTCCTGATAAACGCCGCCGAACCAGGTCTGGTGCACGGCGGCGGCGACGCCCGGCACGCGCAGCATGCGCGCCTGGTAGGCCTCGGGGAGGAGCTGGATGATGGAAACCTTGTGCCGCACGATGAGCCGGTCCGCGCCCGCGAGGGCCACGCCGCCGACCAGCGCCTGCTTGATGGCGCAGAGGAAGCCGAAGAGCACGAACGCCACCAGGATGGACAGCAGCGTCAGGGCGGTGCGGAGCTTGCGCCGCTTCAGGTTGCCCCAGACGAGGTGGAAGAACTTCATGGCAGCGCCTCGCTGGTGAGCCGGCCCTTGGTGAGGTGCACGGTGCGCGCGGCGCGGGCCGAGGCGTGCGGGTCGTGCGTGACCATGACGATCGTCTTGCCGTGCTCGCGGTTGAGCGCCTGCAGGAGGTTGAGGATCTCGTCGCCGGATTTGCGGTCGAGGTCGCCGGTGGGCTCGTCGCAGAGGAGCAGGGTGGGGTCGGTGACGATGCCGCGGGCGATGCCGACGCGCTGCTGTTCGCCGCCGGACATCGTGCGCGGATAATGGCCGGCGCGATGCGAGAGACCGACGAGGGCGAGGGCGGCGGCGACGTGCTTGCGGCGGTCGGCCTTGGACAGGTGGGTGAGCAGGAGAGGGAGTTCGACGTTCTGCTCGGCGGTTAGCACGGGCATCAGGTTGTAGAGCTGGAAGACGAAGCCGATGTGCCGTGCGCGCCAGGCCGCGAGCTGGCGGTCGGAGAGCTGGTCGAGTCGGTCGCCGGCGATCGTCACCGAGCCGCGGGTCGGGCGGTCGAGGCCGCCGATCAGGTTCAGCAGCGTGCTCTTGCCGGAGCCGGAGGGGCCCATCAGGGCGAGGAATTCGCCGGCGGGGACCGCGAGGCTGAGTTCGGACAACACGTGGATGTCCTCCGAGCCGCGGCGGAAGATTTTTTCCACGCGGTCAACGTGCACGAGGGGCGGGGTGGATTCGCTCAGGGTTTCTGGTCGGCGACGGCGGCGCCG
>CBINOW010000201.1:0-6388 GCA_966252395.1 uncultured Oleiharenicola sp.
CACTTTGTATGTCACCGGAGCGGTTTTGCGTCCCGGCAAGATAGTCGCCGACCGGAAAATTTCCGCCTTCGACGCGATCATGGAGGCCGGCGGCTTTGACAAGGCGCGCGCAAACCTCAAGGCGGTCGTCGTGGTTCGACAGGAAAACGGTCAGAGCAAAAGCTACACGCTCAACCTCGAACAAGTGATCACGGGAGGCCAGAGCGCCCCGTTTTTTCTAAAGCCGTTCGACACGGTCTACGTCCCGGAAAAATTCAATTGGTTCTGATCCCGGCTTCACGCCGGATTGTTTGCAGCATTGGACAGACCCGCGGCGAATATCCTATCCTGCGCGGGATAGCGCCGAACTATCTCCTCAAGCGGCCTTCACGCCTTGGATCGCCAAAGCAGGGGCCGGCGAATTAGGCCTCCCATTAGAGTTCTCGACAACGGTCAGATGGCTGGATTCGAGCGCGTGGGAAAAACCCGACTCCTCCTCTGCACCCTCCGGGGCCCGAATCACGGCACGAACAAGCGAAGCGGTTCCGCTCAGAACAATGATCGCTGCAAATGTGATGATCAGGCTCACAGCCACAGTATCGGCCCATTGCGCGCATGAATGAAGCAACCTTTGCAACGGCACATCAGATTAACTCGGGCTTCGATGCGTGGAGGAGTTCAAAACACAAACCACGCGTGTTGTTGCATGATTATGGCAATAAAAGCCCTTTCTGCGCTCCTCTAAGCGATAAGCATACGTAATTAATAGAAAGAGGCTTGCTCATCGAAATTAGGTCCATTCAGCCGGATACGGACAGGGAAAGATACGGCCGATATAATTGCATAATTTTTTCATTAATAAATTATTACACACCTCCTTTCTCCCTCAGAAATTCCGATTCGGCCGGCCCTAATGTTTTGTGTTAAATAGGTTACGAACAGGGTTTGTGAATTAAAAAGTCTTGCTCATATACGCCCGTTTCTGGCTTAAAAAAGCTGTGAACCCTGCCCTCCTGCAAAGCCCACGCCTCATGACAGCAGAGCACTCAGTGAGTAATGTATCTGGTGTTATCGGTTCGGCTGCAGGTTATCCAGTTCTAGTCACACGTTCGGGGCTGCTCCCGACCGCCCTGTTACCATCCCTGCTGTTAGCGAATCTGGATTGATCAGCGCCCCAGCCACCCGCCACATGGAATATTACTGCTCTAAGGCCCGCCTAAAGGCAATCGAAGCGCGCCGCCCGCTTCCAGTCTGGAAGCGTTGCATTGACATCGCTGGCTGCCTGCTGGTGCTCCCCCTCCTTGCCGTTTGCACCCTGATCATGTCGGTGATCACCCGCGCCGTTTCGCCCGGCCCGGTTCTTTTTCGACAGAAACGAGTTGGGCTCCATGGGCAGACTTTCAAGATCTACAAATTCCGTAGCATGCGGGTAAACGCCGATACGACCAATCACCAGACCCACTTCAAGGAACTCGTCGGGACCAATGCCCCCATGGTGAAGCTGGACGCCAAAGGTGATTCACGCCTCCTGCCCGGCGCCTGGCTGTTGCGGGCTTCGGGTCTGGATGAACTTCCCCAAGTGATCAATGTGCTGCGTGGCGAGATGAGCCTGGTGGGGCCCCGTCCGTGCCTCCCTTCCGAGGCCGACCTGTATCAACCTTGGCAGAAGGAAAGGTTCAACGCTCTCCCCGGCCTCACGGGG
Source organism: uncultured Oleiharenicola sp. (assembly GCA_966252395.1). Taxonomy (GTDB): domain Bacteria; phylum Verrucomicrobiota; class Verrucomicrobiia; order Opitutales; family Opitutaceae; genus Lacunisphaera. Next base: position 1,682 of record CBINOW010000201.1, read on the forward strand.
CTCTGGCAGGTATCGGGAAAGAACCGGACGACCTTCGATGAGATGATCCGCCTCGACATCCGCTACTCGCAGAACATGTCGCCTTGGCTCGACATCAAGATCATCGCCCTGACCATTCCCGCCCTGCTGGTGCAGCTCTATGACACACGCGTTGGCCGCCGCTCTGCCGCCGTGAGTCTGCACACCGCCGCTCCTTTCTCGATGACGCAGACCCGCGCGCCCATGAACGTCCGCTGAATCCGGATGTGGCGCGCTGAAAATCTCGGCTTGGAAACGCGGGGATATTTTGGTGGCGTCCTGCTCACTCGCGTGATCCAGACCTACTGACGCAGCTGGCAGGCGTCCAAGGGTCCCGTGACCGCACTCTCCCGACTGTAATCATCACCAACAAAACCATGAGCAAAGTTCTGAATGTAGGCGTCGTCGGCTGCGGCTACTGGGGCCCCAACCTGATCCGTAATTTCCGCTCCCTGTCCGACTGCCGCATGCGCACCATCTGCGACGCCAGCGAGGACCGGCTGCGCCACCTCAAGACCCTTTATCCGGAAGTGGAGGCCGAGACCAAATTCGAAAACCTCCTGAACGACACCACCCTCGACGCGATCGTGATCGCGACGCCGGTCCGGCACCATTTCCCGATGGCCAAGTCGAGCCTGCTCGCCGGCAAACACACCTTCATCGAGAAGCCCCTCGCCGCCTCGGTCGCCCAGTGCGAAGAACTCGTGGCCCTCGCCAAGAAGCAGGGCCTTATCCTGATGGTCGGCCACACCTTCCTCTACTCCCCCGCCGTCCGCAAGATGAAGGAAATCGTGGACAAGGGTGACATCGGCGAGATCCGCTACATCTCCGCCCGCCGGCTCAACCTCGGCCTTTTTCAGAAGGACATCAACGTCGCCTGGGATCTGGCCCCGCATGACATCTCGATCATCCTGCACATCATGAACGAGACTCCGCTGCGCGTGAACTGCCAGGGCACCGCGCACGTTACGCCGGGCATCGAGGACGTCACGTCCATGAGCCTCTCTTTCACCCGGGAAAAGTCCGCCATCATCCAGAGCAGCTGGCTCGATCCGAAGAAGATCCGTGAGATGACGATCGTCGGCAGCGAACGCATGATTGTCTACGACGACGTCGCCGCTCAGGAGAAGATCAAGATATTCGACGTCCGCGTGGAACGCCCACCCCACTACGATACCTTCGCCGAGTTCCACTACGCTTACCACTACGGCGACATGTATAGTCCGTATATCAAGCAGGACGAACCGCTCAAGACCGAGTGCCAGCACTTCCTCGATTGCATCCGCACGGGCAAAACCCCGATCACTGACGGAAAACGCGGCTTGGAAATCGTGAGGATCCTCGAGGCTTCATCCCAGTCGCTCAAGCTGCATGGCGCCCCGATCGAGTTGCAGGGAGCAGCCAAAGCCGCCCCTGCGTCCAGTTCCAGCCGCCCCCCGATGTCCGACAGCAGCGGTTCCCGCTCCCCTCTCTCGGTCGGCCCCATCAAGCCGATCGGAGACCCTGCCAACAAGGCAGGCTGATACGCCCGCAATCCACCCGGCCATACCATGTCGTATCCCGCGCAACCCAACCAACAGATCGCCGCCAACGTCAAATTCGGCCAAGGGGTCAAGGTCTTCGGCTTCGTCAATCTCTATGGATGCGAGATTGGCGACGAATCCAAGATCGGCACCTTCGTGGAAATCCAAAAGGGCGCCAAGATCGGGCGGCGCTGCAAGATATCCAGTCACACTTTCATCTGCGAAGGCGTGACCATCGAGGATGAGGTTTTCGTCGGCCACGGTGTGACCTTCACCAATGACATGTTCCCCCGTGCGGCCAACGCCGACGGCAGCCTCCAGACGGAGGCCGACTGGAAGTGTCTGCCCACCGTGGTCAAGCGCGGCGCCTCCATCGGCTCCGGCGCGACGCTCCTGTGCGGGATCACGATCGGCGAGGGTGCGATCCTCGGCGCCGGCGATGATGTGACCAAGAACGTCGCGCCAAAGACCGTCTTTGCCGGCAACCCCGCCAAGGTCCTCCGCTCGCTCTGAGCACCCCACCCCGCGCATCCCGCCGGCCTTCCTCGCCCCGCCCCACTTTCCCTCCTCAAGCCTCATCATGTCCCAGTCCAAAATCCCGTTCCTCGACCTTAAAGCCCACCACGATCCGATCCGCCAGGAAGTCATGGCGGCGATGAACGAGGTGATCGACGCCAACGCCTTCGCCGGCGGCCCCTTCGTCACCCGCTTCGAGGAGGCCTACGCCAAATTCTGCGACGCCAAGTTCTGCATCGGCGTCGGCAACGGCACGGACTCGCTCTGGTTCTCGCTGCTGGCCCTGGGTGTCGGCCCCGGCGACGAGGTCATCACCGTGCCCATGACCTTCATGGCCACGGCCGAGGCGATCACCTACGCCGGCGCCAAGCCCGTCTTTGTGGACATCGATCCGCAGACCTACACGATCGACGCCACCAAGATCGAGGGCGCCATCACCCCGCGCACCAAAGCGATCATGCCCGTGCACCTCTTCGGGCAGTGCGCCGACATGGACCCGATCATGGCGATCGCGAAGAAACACAACCTGTTCGTGGTGGAGGACGCCGCCCAAGCCCAAGGCACCACCTATCGCGGACGCAAGGCCGGCACCATCGGGCACGCCGCTTCCTTCAGCTTCTATCCCGGCAAGAACCTCGGTGCCTGGGGCGAGGCCGGAGCCGTGACCACCAACGACGCCGCCCTCCGCGAGAAGGTGACCATGTTCCGCGAACACGGGCAGAAGAAGAAATATTACCACGACGTGGTGGGCTGGAACGGCCGGATGGACGGCATCCAGGCGGCCGTGCTGAGCGTGAAGCTCAAGTATCTTGAGGCCGCCAACAACCAGCGCCGCCGTGCCGCCGCCCTCTACAATCAGCTGCTCGCCGGCACCCCCGGCGTCATCCTGCCGGTCGAGGCGGCCTACGGACAGTCCATCTACCATATCTACGCCGTGCGCGTCGCCCATCGCGATCGCTTGATCCAGATGCTCGGCGAACGTGGGGTCGCCACGGGCATCCACTACCCGGTCCCGGTGCACCTGCAGGCGGCCTACGCCAACCTCGGTTATCACCGGGGCGACTTCCCGGTCAGCGAGGCCTGCGCGGATTCGTTCCTTTCCCTGCCGATGTTCCCCGAGCTGACCAACCAGCAGATCGAAACCGTGGTCCGGGAATTCAAGGATTGTCTGCGCCTTGTCGCCGGCGGAGCCGCCTGATCGCGGCCAGCCTGCACCTCCAATGTGATACCGGTCGAGAGCCCATCCCTCGCTCCCGGCACGGCCGGTATCCACCTGCTGAACCCCCTCACGGTTCCCGCTTGGGACGAGAACGTGGGCGCCTTGGACGGAACGTCCTTTTTCCACTCTGCCGCTTGGGCACGGGTGCTGCAGGAGACCTACGGCTATCACCCGCTCTACGTCGCCAAGACCGACCCGGCGGGAAGACCGACCGCTCTTCTGCCCCTGATGGAGGTTTCCAGCTGGCTGACCGGAAGACGTGGCGTGGGGCTGCCTTTCACCGACATGGCGGAACCGCTTTGTTCCGATGCCGCGACCTTCCGCGAACTGCACGATGCGGCCTTGGCGATGGGCCGATCCCGCGGCTGGAAATACCTCGAATGCCGGGGCGGCAAGTCTTGGCAGCCCGAAGCTCCGGCCTCGACCGAATTTCTGCACCACTCACTCGGCCTGGGCATTGGCGAAGCCGCGCTGCTGGCCGGGTTTGACGACTCCGTGCGCCGCGCGATCCGCAAGGCCGAGCGCAGCGGGGTGCAGGTGGAGTTCTCCCGCTCCCCCGAGGCGATGGATGCCTTCTACCAACTCATGTGCCTGACCCGCCGCCGCCACGGCGTGCCGCCCCAGCCCTACCGTTTCTTTGCGAACATCCAACGTCACGTTTTGGCCGAGCGTGAGCAGGGCTGGATCGTTCTCGGACGGGATGCCACCGGGCAACCTGTGGCCGGCGCGATCTTCCTGCATTTCAACCGGCGAGCCATCTACAAATTCGGTGCCTCGGATGAGTCCAGACAGGAGCTGCGGGCCAACAACCTGGTTTTCTGGCGAAGCATCCAGCATTACGCCAAGCAAGGCTTCCTCGATTTGGATTACGGGCGCACCTCCCTGGGCAACGAAGGCCTGCGTAAATTCAAGCTTAGCTGGGGCACGCGTGAGGAGCGGGCCGAATACACGCGCTATGATTTCCGCACCAGCCGCTATGTGACGGCCAAAGACGAAGCCCATGGGTGGCACAACCACGTTTTCCGAAACCTTCCGACCCTGTTTTCGCGCTTAGCCGGTTCGATCCTTTACCGACATATTGGCTGATCGCATTGCCATGCCGCTAGTATTTACAAATCCGATGGCAAGTGCTCCACCCCAGACATTCACACCCGCCACTGAACTCATAATTGTTGATGGTTAACATTATTCCCATGGACGAGGCTGGGCTCGGAGCCTAACCTCCTCGTATCTAACCGCCCGCACGTTTTCCACGTATGGCCACCTCGCCCTCTTCCGCTCCCGCCTTCAAGCTGGACGACATCTATTACATCCTCTTCCGGCACAAGTGGAAGATTGTTATCTGCGCCGTGCTGGGCTTGGGCGGTGCCGCGGCGTTCTACAAACTCAATCCCCCGCCCTACCAGTCCGATGCGAAGCTCTTCATCCGTT
>CBINOW010000202.1:0-6282 GCA_966252395.1 uncultured Oleiharenicola sp.
TGAGGGCGGGCTCGGCGAGGCCGTAGTCGGCCAGCGTCTGGCCGCCCTTGGCGAGGTCGGCGACGGCGAAGCTGGTCTCGTGCTCGAGATACTGGAGCTCGTTGTGGATGCGGGAAACGGCGTTGGGGTTGGCCGGCCACTCGTAGGGGGCGACAAGCCACCAGCCGTTGGCGCGCTTCTCCAGTTTCACGACTTCGCCGGCGCGGGCGGTGCGGGTGATCGATTGCAGGCTGGCGATCTCCGGCGGCAGGACACGGCGCTTGGCTTCGAGCGTGATCCGTTCCGCGCGCCACTTTTCCTCGAATTGGAAAATGTAGAAGAAGAGAACGACGTTCAGGAAAAGGAGGACAACGGTGACTTTGGAGCGCATGGCGGGAGGGGCGGGATGGGACCAAGGACTAGGGACGAGGGACCAAGGACCGGACAGAGGCCGTTGCGGGTGAACTGGGCGATGAGAGAGTCATGGCAGTCATGGGCTTTGGTCCTTTGTCTCTGGTCAGCCGGTCAGTTCCGGCGGGTCCAGTAAACGATTAGCCCGATGACGGCGACGAGACCGGGCAGGCCAAGCAGGAGACCGAGGCGGAGCCGGGTGAGTTCCTCCGCACTCAGCGTCAGCTGGAAGCGCTCAATGGGACGGACGGGGATGTTGAGGCGGTTCTCGCGATCGACGGCCCAGTTGACCGTGTCGATGAAGAACCTGAGGTTGCCGATCGAGACGATGCGGGCGTTGGTCACGAGGTCGCCGGTGCCGAACACGGCGAGACGGCCGCCGCGGACGCTGAGGGGCAGAGTGTCGGGCTTGAGACGTTCGGAGATGACTACGACGCCGAGTTCACCCTTCAAATCCTGCTCGGGCGTGTAAGCCGGCAAGACATTGCGCAGGCGGTAGCTGGCCTCGCCCCAGGCATCCTTGCTGGTGGCGACGAGTTTTTTGACCCGCAGGCCTTCGTCGAGCGAACGACCGCCATCGTCGCTGACCACCCGGGCAAAGGTGACGATCAGCGGCAGGCCGCTGCCGTTGACGAAACTGTCGGTGATACCGCTGACTGGGTCGGGCAGGAAACGCCACAGGCGGAAGTCGTTGGACTCGGTGGTGCTGCGGGGATCGGGATCGAAGATGACGTTGTCATAGATGATCACGCCCCAGTCGAGGGCGAGGTTCTCGAGCCCGTGGGCCACGCCTGGCTCCAGCATGAGGATGAGGCGGCCGGCCCGGGTGGTGAGGTAATCGCGCAGGATCAATTCCTCGAAGGGGCGCAGCGGCTTCTGCGGGGATGCCACGATGACGAGCGACGCGTCGTCCGGGATCTTGCGAGTGAGGGTGAGGTCGAGGCCGGCCACCTCGAAGTTGCGCCGCCGCAACTCGTCGCGGAGCTGGGATAGGCCCCGGCGGTTATCCACGTCGTCGGGTCGCATTTCGTCGTGACCGGTGAGGAAATAGATCTTGTTCTTCTCGGCCTTGGTCACGTCGAGCAGCGCGGCGGTGACGGTGGCCTCACCGTGGAATCCTTCAAGCTGCAGGTCTCGCGTGGTATAGAAGTCACCCAGCGCGAGGACCCGGCGGTGGCGATCGGTTACCAGCACCACCTGGTTGGGCTGGTCCAGCCCGAGCGCCTCGGCATCACGGCGATTTTGGTAGATGTCCAGCTGACGCACCTCGATCCGATGGGTGCTGTTGCGGGTGTAGTAGGTATATTCGCGCAGCAACGCGGTGATGTTGCGCCGGGCTTGCTCAAGCTCGTCGTCCGCGCCGTCGGTGTTGATCGTGACGTAGATCTGCACGTCGCGCTCGAGTTCGCCCAGGTAGGCGCGCGTCTCGGCGGAGAGGGAGTGCCGGCGGTTTTCCGTGAGATCGAAGCGCCAGGCATGGTTCAGGGCGATGTAGTTGAGTCCGCCGAACAGCGACAGGAACAGCAGGGCCTGCAGGATGAGGTTGATGAACCGGATCCAGCGGGCGGCGCGGAAGCTGTCGTAATTGGCCATGGGCGATCAGCTGTTCAGGAGCTTGGCCTCGACCCCGAGGACGCTGAAAAGCAGCGAGAGGATGCAGCCGGTGAGGTAGAAGAAGACCTGGCGCGTATCCACGATGCCGTGCGTGAAGTCTTCGACGTGGCCCGGAATGCGGAGGTTCTCGAGCGCGGTGCGGACGGGGGAGAGGAATTCCTGATGCAGGGTGCCCAATTCGCTGGCGTAGCTGAGCCCGCCAATCAGGCCGAGCAGGATGGTGAAGGATAGGATGCCGGCCACGGCCTGACTGCGGGTGAGGGCGCTGGCGAGGATGCCGACGGCGATGAAGAGCAGGCCGCTGACGGCCACGAAAAGGTAGCCGCCGATCAGCGGACCGGAATCGAGGTAGCGGATGTCACGGGCGTAAACCTGCAGGATGTAATGGAAGCCGAGGGTGGAACCCCAGAGCAGGAGGTAAAAGAAGTAGGCGGCGGAGAATTTCCCGAGCACGACCTCGGCGGTGCTGACCGGCGTGGTGAGCAGTGTTTCCAGCGTGCCGAGGCGGCGCTCCTCGGCGAATGACTTCATCGTCAGCAGGGGCACCATGAAGAGCACGGGAATCCAGAAGAGCTGGAAAAACACCACGGCGGGCGGCGTGTCCTGCGGGCTGCGGCTGTAGGAGTCGAGGATGCCGGTGAAGATGAAACCCATCACCAGCAGAAACAGCACGGCCGCGATGTAGGTGCTCGGGTTGTAGAGCAGCATGCGGATCTCGTGGGAGACGATGGTGAGGTAGTGGCGCATGGGGGGCTGGACTAGGGACCAGGGACTAGGGACCAGGGACGAGGGACCAGGGACCGGGACGCAAAGGCCAGCGATCCGCAGGCAACGGAAGCCGGGCGGTCGGTCTGGCGGTGGTCCTTTGTCTTTGGTCCATGGTCTTTGGTCTCGTCAGACTTTCGGCAACGGCGCCCGGCTGTCGCCCTGGGTTTCGGTTTTCTTGTCGGGCAGACGGGCATCCCAGCTGCGGCGGGTGGCGGCGAGGAAGACGTCTTCCAGCGAGGGCTGGATGTGGCCGAGCGAGCGAATGCGGTAGCCGCGCGCGGGCAGCCCGAGAAGCAGTTTCTCGCCCAGGTCGGTCGTGGCCTCGGTCATGAGCGTGGCCACGAGGAAGCCGTCGGGACCGGCGTCTTCCTGGCTGGAAACCTTCAGGCTGGGATCGATGGCTGCGAGGGCGGCCGCGAGGCCGGCGGTGTCGCCCGCCAGTTCGACGCGGTAGGTGGTGTGGCCGAAAATTTCCTGGCGCAGGTCGGCGGGCGAACCCTGTGCGACGATACGTCCGCCGTTGATGATGAGCACGCGGTCGCAGGTTTCCTCGATCTCGGGGAGGATGTGGCTGGAGATGATCACGCTCATGCGGCCGCGGAGGCCGGCGATGAGCTTGCGAACGTTGAGAATCTGCTGCGGGTCAAGGCCGATGGTCGGCTCGTCCATGATGATGACGGCCGGCTCGGCGAGGATGGCCTCGGCGATGCCGACGCGCTGCTTGTTGCCCTTGGAGAGGCGGCCGAGGATGCGGTGGCGGTTGCGCTTGAGCTCGCAAAGCTCGAGGACCTCGTCGATGCGGGCGCGCAGCTTGGCGCGGGGCATCTCCTTCAGCCGGCCGCGGAACCAGAGGTATTCGGAAACGCGCATGTCCTCGGGCAGCGGGTTGTTTTCGGGCATGTAGCCGACGTGGCGCTTGGTGGCCTCGGGGTGGCTGGCCACGGGCTGGCCGCAGATGCGCACCGAGCCGGAAGTGGCCGGCAGGTAACCCGTGAGGATGCGCATGGTCGTGCTCTTGCCCGCGCCGTTGGGGCCGAGCAGGCCCACGATTTCCCCGCGTTTCACCGTGAAACTGAGATGGTTCACGGCGATCAGCGAACCGTAGGTTTTGACGAGATTGGAGACCTCGATGGTGATGTCGGGAATGTCGGCCATGCCGCGGATGCGAAGGGAGTTAGACGGGGAATCGGTCCGCCCCGCAAGCCTCGTATCAGGCGGAAGAAGCAACGTCGCGGCTAAGTGTGACCTCGCCGGCGCGGAAACGCTCCGTGCGACCGGTGGAAGTCCGCACGATCAGGGAGCCCTCGCCGTCGATCCCGGTGGCGGTGCCGGCGATGGTGCGGTCGCCTTGGGTGACGCTGACCGGCTGTCCGCGCAGGATGTCGAAGCGCTGCCAGAGCTCGGCGAATTTGTCGCGATAGTCTCCCTCGACAAAACGGCTGCAGGCCGTGAGCACCCGGCCGATAAGGGCGGCGGCGAAGCGGTTCACGTCCACGGGGGCGCCGACGGCTTCGGCGAGCGAGATGGCGGACTTTTGCAGCTCCTTGGGCAGCTCGGAGGAGCGGGCGTTGAGGTTCAGCCCGAGGCCGAAAACGAGGTCGTGCACCTCGTCCGCATCGATACGGGCTTCGGTGAGCATGCCGCCGGCCTTGCGCCCTTGGATATAGACGTCGTTGGGCCATTTGAGGCCGGGTTCGATCGAGCAAAAGTTGGCGATGAGTTCGCAGACGTTGAGCCCCATCCAGAGCGTGAAGTCCTGCAGGCGGGCCGGCTCGAGTTTCGGGCGGAAGACGAAGGTGCTGTAAAGGTTGCCCGCCGCCGGGCTGTGCCAGACCCGTCCGCGCCGGCCGCGGCCCTGGGTCTGCTCGCGGGCCAGAATGACGAGAGGGGTGCGGCTGCCGGTGGCGAGGTGGCGGCTGGCTTCGCTATTGGTGCTGTCCACCCGGTCCAGGGTGACGAGGGCGGGGGCCTTGGCCCGGCTGGCCAGGTGCGCCAGGATCAGCGCGTGGTGAAGTTGCGGTGGCGACTGCACGAGCCGGTAACCGCGGCTGCGCGCCGCCTCGAAGACGAAGCCCTGTTTCGTGAGCTTCTGCAGTTGCATCCACACCGCGACGCGCGAGAGGCCGAGTTGCTTGGCGAGTTTGTTGCCGGAGACGTAGCCCGTGTCGCTGACCAGCAGTTCGCGGAGGATGGTGACTTCAGTTTGAGGCATGAAATTTTGGCGTCGCAGCGCAGAGAGGAACGTTTACGAAAGCGAATTACGATGTCCCGGCAAATGTCATTTGAGGAGTTCAGCACGAGCCTGGAGGCCCCGAACGGGATGGGCCGCGCGTTGCTCGCGCTCTGGCACGACGCGCACGGCGATTGGGAGACGGCCCATGCCATGGCGCAGGAGGCCGACGGCGGCGACGGCGCTTGGGTGCATGCCTACCTCCACCGCAAGGAGGGCGACGACTCGAACGCGCTCTATTGGTATTCGCGAGCCGGCCGGCCGGCGGCGAGCGGTGATCTGCGGGCCGAGTGGGAGGGCATCGTCCGGGAGCTGCTCGGGCGCGGCGCCGGTCGTTAGCGCCGTTCGGACTGCTGATACCAGCGGTAAAAGCTCACGGCAAAAGTGAGCCCGGCTACGCCCATGCCGATCAATTTCATCATCGCGCCGGCCAGAAGCTGGTCGCCGGCGGCGGTCAGGCTGCTGATGCGCGGGGCGAATTCGTAGGTCGGGTAGAGCACGTCCTGCGAGAAGGTGATGTAGGCGAAGACCGGCGTCATCCCGATGATGACGGCGGGCAGGTAGAGCATCTGCCAACCGTAGGACACGGGCGGAAATTCGCGTGAGGGACTGAGCACCGGCCACCAGTAGAACAACGCCGCGCCGAACATGGTGAAATGCTCAAGGATGTGGATGGGGCGATTTTGCAGGGCCAGATCGTAGAGCAGGGGCATGTGCCAGCCGGTAATGATGCCGGTGTAGACGACGCCACAAACCACGGGGTTGGTCAGCACGCGGAGGACCGGACGCAGGCCCGGACGGGCGGTGACCGGGCGCACGAGCCAGTCGGGCAATCCGAGCAGGATCAGCACGGCCGCCGGGTAAATGATAAGCTGGTGCTGCAGCATGTGGGCGCTGAGCAGGAAGCGCTCGCCGAGCTGGTCCAGCGGCGAGCCCACGGCGAGGTAGAAGATGAAGAGCGCCGCGTAGAAGCGGACGGCGTGACCGCTCGGGTAGGGTGTGCCGGGGGCGAGTTTTTCACGGAACGGGCCTGTCAGGATCGCGTAGAGCCAGCCGAGGAAGATGAGTCCGCCGATCAGGACGGGTTCATTGTGCCAGTGGGTCCAGTCGATCATGGGAGAAGGACACAAATTGCACGATTCGCCACGAACGCAAGGCAACGGCGGGTCCGGACAGACACAAAAAAAGGCCGCGACGCGAGTCGCGGCCTTTGGGAAAGAAGTTCCAGCTCAGAACAGCAGCAGAGCGGCCGGAGCGGCGGTGAGCGGTGCCGAGGCGGC
>CBINOW010000203.1:0-6237 GCA_966252395.1 uncultured Oleiharenicola sp.
CTCGCGTGCGAAGCCCCCCGGGCCGCGCCGCGCGAGCGAGCCGGCGGCGAAATAGGCCGAGACGAAGAAGAGCAGACCCATGAAGAACGACTGCAGCATACCCTGCCAGACGATGAACGGCACCTTGGCCGCCAGCGTCGGCTCGGGCTCGGCCATCATATACCAGTCGCCCACGTGGCTGTAGGTCACGCAGGCGTGCATGTTGACGACCAGCACGATCACGCCCGTGCGCAGATGATCGATCCACGGCAGCCGGGTGGGGGACGCTGAGCTCACGCGCCGCAGGCTGCGCCGGCCCCCTTTGCCCGACAACGCTATTCTCCCGGGTCGCGGTCATGAATTGGCCCGCTGGCGGCAAGGTCACCGCAAAGAGGGATCAGCGCCTGGCCGGCTTGGGCATGGTGGTGTGGAAGCCCATCTCTTTGGTCGGCGTCGCCGGTCCCGACGGCGGATCGAGCAGGAGCATGATGCGGCGCAGGACTTCGGTGATCGCGACCTCGTGGGTGTCGAGGCGGGACTTCAGTTCGGATTCGAGGGACGCCAGTTTCTTCGCGAGTTCGTGCGTGTCCGTGAGGAGGCCGCGCATGCGGACGAACGCTCGAATAACGAACACGCTCATCTGCGTTGCCTGCGGGCTGTTGAGAACATTGGCGGCCATGAGTGCGCCGTGTTCAGTGAAGGCATGCGGCGCATACTTGATGTTCTGGCCACGTTTCAAGATCACAGATTGTGACCTTGAACGCCTAAGTTGCTCGGCTTCAGAAGGGTTGAGTTCCAGCAGGAAGTCCGGTGGGAACTTGGCGCGGTTGCGACGGATGGCCTGGTTGAGGACACGGGTCTCGACGCCGTAGAGGGCGGCGAGGTCGGCATCGAGGATCACGCGTTCACCGCGGATCGTGTGGATGACACCGTCAATCGAGACGCCGGCAGGATGCTTTTGGGCGTAATTCTTCTTCATGAGAATATCGGCCCGTGGGCGGAACGATGCAGAATCAGCCGGGCACGTCGAGCGTGGCTTGGGACGGAGTGAGGCGCGAATGCAGATCGCGCGGAGGGTGGGTGGAATCAGGTCTCACGCAGAGTCGCGGAGACGCAGAGGAGCGGAGACTCGGCGGTGAAGGACTCCGGCCTTGGGCATCAAGACCTGCCCCTTGTCTCGGGCCTCTCAGCTGCCGGACTGCACGGGGAGCTTGGCGGCGAGCCAGCCCTTGAGGCCGGCGGACATGACCATGGCGTTGGCGAAACCGAGTTTCTTCGCCCGGCTGGCCGCCTTGGGTCCCTTGCTGCACATGAAGTTGGAGCAATAGAACACCACGGTGTCGGCCTTGTCGGCGGGCAGGTCCTTGGCCTTGAAGCTTTCCGGGTCGAGGTTCTTGGCGCCGGGGACGTGGGTCTCGCGCCAGCGCTCGGGGGCGTTGACGTCGACGATGGTGATCGGCTCGGCCAGCATGAGCTGGTTCAGGTCGGCCGGGGAGATGGACTTCAGTCCCATGAAGAAGGCATACATGTCGGGTCCTGGGTTCGAGGTTCTGGCAAGAGAACCCGCGTCGGGTTCGTCGGGTTACAACTATTCCGCCGTCGCCCCGGCTCACCCCAATCTCCATCGGCGGTCGCGTGCCGCGATGGGCGGTCGGAGCCGAGATCAAGTTTCACGCAGCCGCAGAGACGCAAAGGATCGGGGACTTGGTTCCGTATCAATACCCGCGACTGCCCCCCCTCAGCTCCTTTCAGCGCTCTGATCCCGCGTCAGATGAATGACCCGCCTTTGGCTGACTTGGGTGCCGGTCCCAATTTCTTGTCCCAAAGATCCGTGCTCCGGGTATAGTCCGTCCACTCGAGCGACCGTTCCCGCTTCCGTTCGTTATCATCTCGCGGCATGCGCCCGTATTCATCTTTCCCCCAGGAGCTGCCGTCCTTCCAGCCCACATAGATTTCACCAGAGAAACCGACGCGCCGGGGGTCGGGGCGGAGAAAGAACTCACCGCCCAGTTCTCGCCAAACTTTAGTTTTGACCGTGTGTTCCGGATAGAGCCACTCCTCCTCGCCGGCAGCGATGAACTTCCGGGCCCGCTCTTTGATGATATAGTTGACCGCTCGGACTTCGCCCTCATTCAGCTTCCGTCCGCTGTGAATATTGCCGAGAAAGATGATCGAGTCGTCAAAGGAACGGGCATTGATGCGCTCGGCCTTCTGATTGGCGAAGTGATTCCGGGCAAAGCCTAGGTTGGTGATGACGAGCAGTCTTTCGGGACAAAGCGGGAAAAGCGTTTGAGTGCCCAGAAGGCTGACTTCCGGATCATAGGGGTAGCGGCATTCGGGCGCGGACGGTGAGAGCAGTCGGTTGTAGCTCGTAACGGGATGATCCGAAAAGATCAACTTAGTGGGCGTGTGGTCGCACTTGAATACCTCCCAGATAGATTCGCACCAGATTGTGCTGTGCACCTGGGAGAGTCGGCCCATCCAGCGGACGGCCGTTTCGTGATCGGCCGCGCGAGTGACCGCCTTCAGGAGTTCGAGCGCCTTTGGCGTGCGAAGTTTCTGAGCATCGAGGTAGCGGAGCGCCTGTTTGAAGTGGTCTCCCGAGGACTTGCCGAATTCGAACTCGGCCATCCCAGCGATTGCGACACTGCCGAGGCGATCTATTTCCCCGAAAAAGCGCCTTTCGACAAAATTGGAGGCCGTCTTGCCAAAGTGCAGCGTGTAGAGGTCTTCCTCGCAGAAGCTAACGTCAGGCCCCCGACGCCGGAGTTCCGGCGCGTAGTGGAAGCCGCCGGGATGGGCTATGCGGTCGGGAGCCTTGTCGAGGATCCAGAGATTGTTGTCTTTGGCTCCCTTGGGAATGAAGCGACGCTGATACCACTCAGGGATGTAGTGATGTCGTTCCGGTTTCACTAGGGAATGCCTACCAGAAATGAATATATCTGCCATGGTTTACCGATCGCTATCCATCTTCGCCAAGCTCTGACGAGATAGGGGATCCAAGAATAGTTCAGCGGGGGGACTGGACGTCGGAGGGAAGGACGGGGTCTGGCTTTGTAGTTTGTGGTCTGGCGTGGGGACGGAAGGAGTGTCGGGGCAGGCCGGAAATTGGATTGGACTGTTACCCGATAACGGCTTTATTGCGACGATATGACGACGCTCTCTCCGACCAAGGCGCGCGCGAATCTAACCCACTGGCTGAAGAAGGCATCAGCGGGGGAGGACATCGGCATCCTGTGCGGGGACAAGGTCATCGCCCTGCGCCCGGTGCGCGTGTTCTCGGAGGATGCTGATTACGCGAAGCGCGAATACGGGGTGACCGACAAGGAGCTGGAAGCTTTTGTGAAACGGGCTGATGCCGAACTGAAACGAGACCGCCGGGCCGGGCGTGTCACCAAATACAAGGGTGATCTCCGTGCCGCCGTTAGGAGTTGAATACACCGAGCGTTTCCGGGACGAAGCGAGTTCCTTGGCCAAGGAGCAGTTCGACGGGCTCGAACAGGCGCTCGGGCAACTGCCGGCCGCTTTCGGTCAACCGCACATTCATCGTGGTCTGGGCATCCGGCGATTGAAGCGGAACTATTTCGAGCTCCGGGTGGGTCGGGATCTCCGCGCGGTATTCACCCTCGCAGGCAGCACGGCGATCCTGCGTATGGTCGGCAATCACGATCAGGTGCGGGCGTTCCTGAAGAACCGGTAAGAAACACAAGCGGAGGAAGTGGGGTGAACCACTAATCAGTTTCGCCAAGGGCCGAAACTTTGAGCGTCCCCTCCGACTGATCGTCTCCGGTTTTGGTTCGTGGGGTCTGCTGATCGCAGACCGGGAAAACGAGCCGGCGATTAGCCGGCCCCAGAAACCAATCGGCGGAGACGATCAGTCGAAGCACGCTTTTAAGGATTCATCCGTTGATGAATCCATAAGTGGTTAAAAAACTGCTGGGATTGGGTGCTTTGGAAACAGCAAGTCCGTGCCCCAACGGACGGAGGAGACGTGCCGCAAACGGCAGTCCGACATTTCGATCAGTAGTCCAAGTAAGGAGCCAACCACTTCTCAGATTCAGTGACCGCGATGCCCTTCCGGGCTGAGTAGTCCTCGATCTGGTCCTTCGCGATCTTGCCTACGGCGAAGTATTTTGAGTCGGGATGATTGAAATAGTGGCCGCTGACGCTCGACGGCGGGTGCATGGCGCAGCTCTCCGTCAGTTCGATGCCGGTGAGGGCGGTGGCGTTGAGGAGGTCGAACAGCACGGGCTTCTCGGTGTGGTCCGGGCACGCCGGGTAGCCGGGGGCGGGGCGGACGCCGCGGTATTTTTCGCGGATGATGTCCTTCATCTCCAGGTTCTCGGTCCGGCCGTAGCCGCAGTAGTCGCGGGCCTTCTTGTGCATCAACTCGGCGAGGGCCTCGGCAAGGCGGTCGCCCAGGGCCTTGGCCATGATCGCGCTGTAGTCGTCGTGCTTCGCCTCGAATTCCTTGGCGAACTCCTCGACGCCGTGACCGGCCGTGACGGCGAAGCCGCCGAGATAGTCGATGCGGCCCGAGTCCTTCGGGGCGATGAAGTCGGCGAGACAGTGGTTGTGCTGATCGGTCGGTTTTTCGTTTTGCTGGCGTAGGAAGTGGAAGGTTTTGAGGGGCTTGGGCCGGCCACCCTTCGACGGGTTCGACGGGCTCACCGCAGGCAGGCTCAGCGGATCATAAACCTCGACGCTGTCGCCGATGGCGTTCGCGGGCCAGAAGCCGATGACGGCCTTGGCGGTGTAGCGCTTTTCGGCGATGATGCGCTGCAGCATGGCCTGCGCGTCGGCGTAGAGCTTCGTTGCTTCGGTGCCGACAACGGCGTCGGTGAGGATGTCGGGGAAACGGCCGTGCAGTTCCCAGGCGGAGAAGAAGGGGCCCCAGTCGATGAAGGCGGCGACTTCGTCGAGACAAAGGACAAAGGACGAAGGACTAGGGACTGCGGAGGGATCGGTCAGTCTTTGGTCTTTAGTCCTTGGTCCTTGGTCCAGCGCGGTCGAGAACACGCGCGTCCCAAGGAACTCGGGCACGGGAATATCCACCTGCGTCCAATCGAAGGCCTGCCGGCGTTTCCGCGCTTCCTCGAGCGGGAGGAGCTTGCGGGTGCCCTGGCGCTCGGCGAAGTCGGTGCGCTGTTTTTCCTGCTTGGCCTTCAGGTCGGCAACGAACTTCGGCTTGTTGTCGGGGTTGAGGAGCTGGGAGACGACGCCGATGACGCGCGAGGCGTCGAGCACGTGGACGACGGGCTGGTCGTAGTGCGGGGCGATCTTCACGGCGGTGTGCGCGGCGGAGGTCGTGGCGCCGCCGATGAGCAGCGGGAGCTTCGAGCCGAGGCGCTGGAGTTCCTTCGCGTTGTGGACCATCTCGTCGAGCGAGGGCGTGATGAGGCCGGACAGGCCAATGACGTCGGCACCCTTTTCCACGGCGGCGGCGTCGATTTTCTCGAAGGACACCATGACGCCGAGGTCGACGACCTCATAGTTGTTACAGGCGAGGACGACACCGACGATGTTCTTGCCGATGTCGTGGACGTCGCCCTTGACGGTGGCCATGACGACGCGGCCTGCGGAGTCGTTCTTCGCGACCGGGGAAACCTGAGGGCTTCCCGTTGCGGCCTCCTGGCCGCCCGGGACGAGTCGCCCAGCCTCCGCTGTGGCTCGGAAACCTGAAACCTGAGGATTGGCAGAACGCTTACGCGCCTCCTCTTTTTCGGCTTCCATGAATGGCTGGAGGTAGGCCACGGCCTTCTTCATCACGCGGGCGGATTTGACGACCTGCGGGAGGAACATCTTGCCGGCGCCGAAGAGGTCGCCGACGACGCGCATGCCGTCCATCAACGGGCCTTCGATGACGAGCAGCGGCTTGCCGAGCTTCTGGCGGGCTTCCTCGGTGTCGGCGTCGATGAATGTGTCGATGCCTTTGACGAGGGCGTGGCTCAAACGCTCTTCAACCGTTCCTTTTCGCCAAGCGTCGGCCTCGCGGGAGCTCGGCCCTCCGGTCTGACTTCTGTCCTCTGACTTCTGACCTCCGGCCTTGAGCTGCTCTCCGTAGGTGACCAGACGCTCTGTCGCATCCGCACGTCGGTTCAACAGCACATCTTCCACGAGCGTCAGCAGCTCAGGTTCGACCTCCTCGTAAACCTCGAGCATGCCGGGGTTGACGATGCCCATGTCCATGCCGGCGGCGATGGCGTGGTAGAGGAAGGCCGCGTGCATGGCCTCGCGCACGGGGTTGTTGCCGCGGAA
>CBINOW010000204.1:0-6111 GCA_966252395.1 uncultured Oleiharenicola sp.
CCGCGGCCCGCGCTGCTGAAGCGCGACGACATCACGATTCTCGGCGCACCGCTCGCGCGCATTTGTAACGAAACCTTCCAAGGCGTCCGCGCCCGCATCCTGCTGAAGAACATCATGTATGCGGGCCTGCTGGGCGCGTTACTGGAAATCGACCTCGAAGAGATGCGCAAGCTGCTCGCGACGATGAACCACTACGCCACGTGGGACGACCACGACTACGGCCCCAACGACTCGAACTGGACCTATGAATACAAGGACGAGGCGCTGAAGATTTTCCAGGCCTACTGGGGCAATCCCAGCTACGGCGAGCGCAACAACCCCGGCGTTTACACCAAGTTCTACTGGGGAGACGCCGCGTTTTTCCTCTTGGACAACCACTATCACCGCGACGCCGCGACCCTCAACCAGGACCTGCACCCCGGGAAATCCCAATTCGGACGCGCCCAGCTTGAGTGGCTCAAGCAGTCGCTCATCGCCGCCAAGGAGCTGAAGCACTTCAAGTTCTTCTTTATCGCGACGGGCAACCAGATGCTCCAGGTCCTCACCGGTGCGGAGAGCCACCAGGAATACCGCCGCGAACGCGAGGAACTGCTGGAGTTCATCCGCGAGCAGCAGATCACCGGCGTGGTCTTCCTCACCGGCGACGTCCACCACTCCGGCCTCTACCGCCGCCAGCTCGTGAAGGACGGCCCGTGGGTCTACGAGATCACCGCCTCGCCCTTTTCCAGCGGCTCTTGGAATGTCGAGAAGAGCACCAAGGCCAATGACCCCTTCCTCGTGCCCGGGACCCTCGTCGGCGACCAGAACTTCGTGACCGTGGAAGTCCACGGCACCAAGGAAGCCCGCGAACTCGTCATCTCCTGCACCGACAAGCAGGGTGAGACTCGCTTCACGCAGAAGATCCCGCTGAGCGAGCTGCAATAGGCAGCGTGCTCAGCGGACGCTGGAGGGGCGTGGCTGCTCGACCACTCCCTGGACCGGAAGCTTGCCCGAAGAGAAACGGGTTCACCCGCCCGCGAACACCGGGCGGAAGCCGGCGTCGGTGAGGATCTGCGCGATCTTCTCGCGCTGGTCGCCCTGGATCTCGATGTCGCCGTCCTTCACGGTGCCGCCGCAACCGCAGGCGTTGCGCATTTTTTTGGCGAGAGATTCCTTTTCGGGCACGCCGATGCCGACGAAGCCGGTGACAAGCGTCACGGTCTTGCCGCCGCGCCCGGCGGTCGTGCGCTTGATGTCCACGCGGCCGCGGTTTTTGGCAGGTGCTTTAGCCGGGGTCGGTGACCCCGGTTTGCCGGGCTCGCTTCGCCCGGCGGTGGCCTGAGGCAAACCCGCGGCACTCAGCGACGCGAAAGGGTTGGCGCCGAGCGATTGGCCGCCATCGGTAGGGATTTTGTCGGGGGGAGTCATGCGTGCCCTCCTCCGCAGCCGCCCGGGGGCGAGGACGGACGCGAACCGAGTTCGTCGGTCCCGCCCAGCCAAGCCAGCGCCTTGGCGTAGCTGCGGCCTTCCAGGAAGTGCCGGAGCTGCGGGTGCAACTCCGCCCGATGTGCGTTCAGCAGCGCCTCGACGTCGTTCAAGGCGCCCGACAACGCCACCCCATCAGAACTCTTTATCGCGCCATTGAAACGGATAAGCGCGTCTTTGATTTTGGCTTCGGTCATGGGTTTATGACTTTATTAAACAATCTAAACCAAAGAGTTAGGTCGGCACCAAGACAGCTGCCCCGGCCGCGTGGGCCCGGGAATCCACTTGTCTCGTTTTCGACGTGATGCATCTATGCACCTCCCCCGTTTACTAACCGCCTTCGCGGTAGCAAGCGGGGACACCTTTTCCCTTCCATGAATTCCGTTACCGTTTCCACCAGCGCCAATGCCGCCCTCATTGAGGAGTATCACCAGCGCTGGCTCGACAACCCCGACTCGGTCGATCCGACGTGGCGCGCCTTTTTCCAGGGCTTCACCCTCGGCGGCGGCCAACTCGCCCCTTCGGCCGCGCCGGCGGCCGGCAGCGTGGCCATCGTGGACAGCCTCAAACAGGCCAGTGTCCACTACCTCATCAACGCCTACCGCGCCATCGGCCACACGCAGGCGCATCTCGACCCGCTCAGCGGTGCTCCCGCCCCTCAGCCGCGCCTCCAGCTGGATCAGTTCAATCTCTCCACGGCCGACCTCGACACGTCCTTTGACACTGGCACCTACCTCGGCGGCGGTCAGTTGAAGCTCCGCGATATCGTCGCCACCCTCCAGAAAACCTACTGCGGCCATGTCGGCGTCGAATACGCCCACATCCAGGACACCGAGGCCCGCCGCTGGCTTCAGGAGCGGATCGAGTCCACGAAACTCCAGCCCAAGTTCACCAAACCCCAGAAGGTCCGCATCCTCCGCCGCGTCCACAAGGCCGAGCTTTTTGAGAAGTTCCTCCACACGAAATACGTCGGCCAGAAGCGCTTCTCGCTCGAGGGCGGCGAGACCATCATCGCTGCGCTCGATGCCGTGATCGACCACTGCCCCGGTGCAGGCGTCGAGGAGATCGTCATGGGCATGGCCCACCGCGGCCGGCTCAACGTCCTCTGCAGCGTGATGCGCAAGTCGTTTGACCAGCTCTTCGAGCAGTTCTCCGAGAACTACATCCCCGACACCGTGGCCGGCGACGGCGATGTGAAGTATCACCTCGGCTACGAATCCATCCTCACCACCACCTCCGGCAAGAAGGTCGAGGTCCGCCTCGCCGCCAACCCGTCGCACCTCGAGATCGTCAATCCCGTGGTCGAGGGCAAGGCCCGCGCCCGCCAGCGTATCCGCGGCGACGCCAAGGAACGCCGCAAGGTCATGCCGCTGCTCATCCACGGCGACGCCGCCGTGGCCGGCCAGGGCATCGTGGCCGAGACGCTCAATTTCTCGCAGCTCCCCGGCTACCGCACGGGCGGCACGGTGCACTTCGTCATCAACAACCAGATCGGCTTCACCACCGACCCCCGCGACTCGCGCTCGACGCACTACTGCACCGACATCGCCAAGCTCGTCGAGGCCCCGATTTTCCATGTGAACGGCGACGATCCCGAGGCCGTGTGCATGGTCGCCCAGATCGCCGTGGACTTCCGCGTGCAGTTCAAGCGCGACGTGTTCGTGGACATGTATTGCTACCGCAAGCACGGCCACAACGAGACCGACGAACCGTCGTTCACCCAGCCGATGCTCTACCGCAAGATCGCCGCGCACAAGCAGGTCTCGGCCATCTACACGCGTCAGCTCATCGAGGCCGGCACCATTTCCGAGGCCGAGGGCGAGGAGATCAAAGCCGAGTATTCGGCCGCGCTCGACGAAAACCTCGCCAAGGCCAAGACCCGCGAGGCCGCCAAGGCCGAGAAGCGCAAGGCCGCCGCCGCCAACGAGGACCCCGGCGCCGCCGCATACAAGGGCTCCACCGCGGTCTTCCAGCCGGCCTTCAAGCACACGCCGGTGAACACCGCCGTGGACGCCGCCACGCTCGACCAGGTCGTGCGCGCACTCACCACCGTCCCCGAAAACTTCAAGGTCCACTCGAAGATCAAGCGCTTCACCGAGGCCCGCGCCGAGGCCCACAAGCACGGCGGCCCCTATGACTGGGGCATGGGCGAGGCGCTGGCTTTCGGCACGTTGCTGCTCGACGGCACGCCGGTGCGCCTCAGCGGCCAGGATTGCGAGCGCGGCACCTTCACCCACCGCCACGCGGTGTTCAACGACACCGAGACGGGCGAGAAACACACCCCGCTGAACAACATCCAACCCGACAAGCAGGGCAAGTTCTGCGTCTATAACTCGCTCCTCTCCGAGGCCGCCGTGCTCGGCTTCGACTACGGCTACTCGCTCGACTATCCCGACATGCTCTGCATCTGGGAGGCACAGTTCGGCGACTTCGCCAACGGCGCCCAAGTCGTGATCGACCAGTTCATCACCAGCGGCGAATCGAAGTGGCAGCGCAACAGCGGCATCACTCTCCTCCTGCCCCACGGCTACGAGGGCCAGGGCCCCGAGCACTCCTCGGCCCGCCTCGAGCGCTTCCTCCAGCTCTGCGCCGAAAACAACATCCAAGTCGCCAACCTCACCACGCCCGCGCAGCTCTTCCATGCCCTGCGCCGCCAGATGAAGCGCGATTTCAAGAAGCCGCTCGTGGTCATGTCGCCCAAGTCCCTCCTCCGTCACCCGGGCGCCGTTTCAAAGCTCGAGGATTTCACCGCGGGCTCGTTCCAGGAGATCATCGACGATCCGATCGAATCGCAGAAGTGCGACCGCGTAATCCTCTGCTCGGGCAAGGTTTATTACGACCTCATCGACTACCGGGAGAAGAACAAGGTGGCCAACACCGCCATCATCCGCGTCGAACAGCTCTACCCGCTGCACCGCGACCGCCTCGCCGAGCTCGCCGACGCCTACGGCCGCGACGCCCGCCTCGTCTGGTGCCAGGAGGAGCCGCAGAACATGGGCGCCTGGTCCTTCATCGCGCCGCAGCTGGAGGAAATCTTCGGCCGCAAGCCCGCCTACGCGGGCCGCGACGCCGCCTCCTCGCCCGCCGTGGGCCTCCTCGCCCTCCACCGCATGCAGCTCGCGACCTTCCTCCGCAACGCGTTCACGCTCTGAACCCAGTCCCTCTGGAACCTAGAACCCAGCACCTAGCACCTGTTTCTCATGGCCATTGACGTCAAAATCCCCCCGATGGGCGAATCCATCACCTCCGGCGTGCTCGCCAAGTGGCACGTCGCCGATGGCACCATCGTCAAGAAAGACCAGCCGCTCTTCGAACTGGAGACCGACAAGATCACCTCCGAGGGCACCGCCGAAGCCGCCGGCAAACTGACCATCAAGGTCGCCGCCGGCACCGACGTGAAGATCGGCGAAGTCGTCGCCACGATCGACGAAACCGCGACGGCTTCGTCTGCAGCGCCAGCTCAGACCCCGGACCCCAAAGCCCCGACCCCGGTCGCGGCTGAAGTCACGGCCTCCCCCGCGGTCCGCCGCCTCGCCGCGGAAACCGGCATCGATCCCGCCAGCGTCGCTGGCACCGGCAAGGGTGGCCGCGTCACCAAGGGCGACATGCTCGCCGCCTCGGTCAGCAAACCGCCTTTCGCCGCGCCTGCGCCCGCTGCCGCCGCTCCAGTGGCGGCACCCTCCGTAGCTTCAGCGAAGGAGAGGCAGACGCGCACCAAGATGTCCAAGCTGCGCCAGACCATCGCCAAGCGCCTGGTCTCCGCCCAGCAGGAGGCCGCCATGCTCACCACGTTCAACGAGGTGGACATGTCCGCCGTCATGGAGCTGCGCAAAAAATACCAGGACGACTTCGTGAAGAAGCACGGCGTGAAGCTCGGCTTCATGAGCTTCTTCACCAAGGCCGTCGTCCACGCCCTCCGCGAGGTGCCCGGCGTAAACGCCACCATCGACGGCGACACCGTCGTCCACAACCACTACTACGACATCAGCATGGCCGTCTCGACGGACAAGGGCCTCATGGTCCCCGTCATCCGCGGCTGCGACACGCTCGACATGGCCGGCATCGAGAAGGCCATCGCCGAGACCGCCAAGAAGGCCCGCGAGGGCAAGATCGGCCTCGACGACCTCAGCGGCGGTGTCTTCACCATCACCAACGGCGGCATCTTCGGCTCCATGCTTTCGACGCCGATCCTCAACGCCCCGCAGAGCGCCATCCTCGGCCTCCACGCCATCAACGAGCGCCCGATCGCGCTCAACGGCCAGGTCGTCATCCGCCCGATGATGTATCTCGCCCTCAGCTACGACCACCGCCTTGTGGACGGCAAAGAAGCCGTCACCTTCCTGGTGAAGGTGAAGCAAGCCATCGAGGATCCCTCCCGCCTTCTGATCGGAGCGTAACCAATCGTTCTCGTTCTCTTAATCGTAATCGCTCTCCCCTGAAGGGAACGACCTGAACGAGAGAACGAGAAGGATTACGATAACGAGAACGACTTGAACCATGTCCTCTGAAAATTTTGACCTGATCGTCATCGGCGCCGGCCCCGGCGGCTACGTGTGCGCCTTCCGCGCCGCCCAGCTCGGCCTCAAGGTCGCGCTCGTCGAGAAACGCGCCACCCTCGGCGGCACCTGCCTCAACGTCGGCTGCATC
>CBINOW010000205.1:0-6076 GCA_966252395.1 uncultured Oleiharenicola sp.
TTGAAGAGTTTGTGCCGTTCGCTGTCGGGAATGCCCG
This sequence comes from uncultured Oleiharenicola sp., assembly GCA_966252395.1. Lineage (GTDB taxonomy): Bacteria > Verrucomicrobiota > Verrucomicrobiia > Opitutales > Opitutaceae > Lacunisphaera. Next base: position 38 of record CBINOW010000205.1, read on the forward strand.
GCCCCTGGTCGCGCACGAGCACCGAGCAGCCCTGTTCGCCGCGCTCGACATTGACGTGGATGACGGAGTTGGGGGGCGAGAACTTGATGGCGTTGCTGAGAAGGTTGTCGATGACCTGCTTGATCTTGTCGCCGTCGATGTGGAGCTCGGTCTCGGCGTCGATGCCCTCGAGCTCGATGCGGGAGCCTTTCTTGGCGGCGTTGATGTTGTTCAGGTAAACCGATTTGTTGAGCAGCTCGGCGATGGGGCGGATTTCCGGATGGATCTTCAGTTCGCCGGACTCGATCACGGAGATATCGAGCAGTTCGTTGACCATGGTGAGCATGGACTGGCTCGTTTCCTGGATGGTCTTCACGAGATCCAGTTGGTCCGCCGTGAGATCTCCGACCGTGCCGTCGGCCAGGAAATCGGCGAGGCCGCGGATGGAGGCGAGGGGATTGCGCAGGTCGTGGGCGACGATGCCGAGCAGCTTGTTCTTGGAGGCGTTGGCGGCGCTGAGTTGGGAGACGAGCTGCCGCTGCTGCTCGTTGAGCAGGCGGTTTTGCAGGTGGGTGCGCAGGCGGGCGAGGGCTTCGCGGGCCTTGAAGGGTTTCGGCAGGTAGTCCACGCCACCGGCGGCCAGGCCTTCGACCACGTCGTCGGATTCGGACTTGGCGGTGATGAAGATGACCGGGGCCAGCAGCTCGCCGTGACGAGCCTTCAGCGTGCGGCAGGTCTCAAACCCATTGATGCCGGGCATCATCACATCGAGCAGCACGAGATCGGGGCTGAAGTCGGCGTAAACCGCCAGCGCTTCCTCGCCGGAATGGACGGCGCGCAGCTCGTAACCCTCTGACTTGAGGATACCTGTCAAAATACGCACATTCAGCCGGTCATCATCTACGATGAGGACTCGGCGACCAGCCAGCTCAGGCTTGGGCGTCTCGGGGGGATGATTCATGGTCGTAATGCGCAGCCAGTTATACGGCACGGCCTTGGGTCATCCTTAGGGTATTTTGGGGCAAAATCTGCATGCATCATGGAATCCTGATGCGATGATATTTTACTTGCCCGGCCTGGATTTGTGACGTTCTCTGCGCCATGGCTAACTCTTTTGTATTTTCCTCCGAGTCCGTTGGCGAAGGTCATCCGGACAAGGTTGCCGACCTCATTTCGGACAGCGTGCTCGATGCCTGCCTCGCGCAGGACAAATACAGCCGCGTGGCTTGCGAGACTTTGGTGAAATCCAATATTGCTGTCGTCGCCGGTGAGATCACCACCAAGGCAAAGCTCGATTTCGAGAAGATCATTCGCGATGCGGTCCGCGAAATCGGCTACGTCAACGACGACGACGTGTTCCACGCCGACAAGATTTTCATCAATAACTACCTCACCGGTCAGTCGCCCGACATCGCGCAGGGTGTGGACGCCAAGAAGGCCAAGGGCAAGAAGACCGCGGAGCAGGGCGCCGGCGACCAGGGCATCATGTTCGGCTACGCGTGCAACGAAACGCCCGAGCTCATGCCGACGCCGATCATGTTTGCGCACCGCCTCGGCCGGAAACTCACCGAGGTCCGCAAGAGCGGCAAGGTGAAGTGGCTCCGTCCCGATGCGAAGTCCCAAGTCTCGATCCGCTACGAGAACGACGCCCCGGTGGAAGTCGTGAACGTCGTCATCTCGACCCAGCACGCTGCGGACGTCGAGCACGCCGAGATCGAGAAATACCTCATCGAGAATGTCATCAAGAAGGTCATTCCGGCCCGCATGCTGACCAAGAACACGGAATACCTCATCAACCCGACCGGCCGTTTCGTCATCGGCGGCCCGCAGGGCGACACCGGCCTGACCGGCCGCAAGATCATCGTGGACACCTACGGTGGTTGGGGTCGTCACGGCGGCGGCGCCTTCTCGGGCAAAGATCCGTCGAAGGTTGACCGCTCGGCCGCCTACATGGGCCGCTGGGTCGCCAAGAACATCGTCGCTTCCGGTCTCGCCACCCATGCCGAGATCCAGTTCGCCTACGCCATCGGCCATCCGCAGCCCGTGTCGGTTCGCGTCGAGACCTTCGGCACCGCCAAGCTCGGCATCTCCGACGAGCAGATCACGGCCGCCGTGCAGCAGGTGTTCAGCTTCAAACCCGCCGACATCGTTTCACAGCTCAACCTGCTCCGCCCGATCTACCGCGAGACGACCAATTACGGTCACTTCGGCAAGGCCGGTCTCCCGTGGGAAACCACCAACAAGGCCGCCGCCCTCCGCGCCGCCATCAAACACTAAGAGCCCCGCACCATGCCCACCGCTTCATCTTCCGCCAAAGCCACCGACTACAAGGTCAAGGACATCGGCCTCGCCGACTGGGGTCGCAAGGAAATCTCCGTCGCCGAGCACGAGATGCCCGGCCTCGTCTCCGTCCGCAAAAAGTTCGGTCCCGGCAAGCCCCTCAAGGGCGTGCGCATCACCGGCTCGCTGCACATGACGATCCAGACCGCCGTCCTCATCGAGACCCTCAAGGAGCTCGGTGCCGACGTCCGCTGGGCTTCGTGCAACATCTTCTCGACGCAGGACCACGCCGCCGCGGCCATCGCCGCCAGCGGCACTCCGGTCTTCGCCTGGAAGGGCGAGACCCTTGAGGAATACTGGGACCTCACCCTGCAGGCCGTCACCTTCCCCGGTGGCAAGGGTCCGCAGCTCGTCGTGGACGACGGCGGCGACGTCACGCTCCTCATTCATAAGGGCTGCGAGCTCGAAGAGGGCAGCGACTGGGTCAACACCCCGTCCGGCTCCCACGAGGAGCAGGTCATCAAGAACCTGCTCAAGAAGGTCCACAAAGAGGACCCGCTCAAGTGGACCACGATCGCCAAGGAATGGCGCGGCGTCTCCGAGGAGACCACCACCGGCGTGCACCGCCTCTATCAGATGATGGAGAAGGGCAAGCTCCGCGTCCCGGCCATCAACGTCAACGACTCCGTCACGAAGTCCAAGTTCGACAACCTTTACGGCTGCCGCGAGTCCCTCGCCGACGGCCTGAAGCGCGCCACCGACGTCATGATCGCCGGCAAGGTCGCCTGCGTGTGTGGCTACGGCGACGTGGGCAAGGGCTCCGCGTTTTCGCTCAAGGGCTTCGGCGCTCGTGTCATCGTCACCGAGATCGATCCCATCAACGCCTTGCAGGCCGCGATGGAGGGCTTCGAGGTCAACACGATCGAGTCCACCCTCGGCGTGGCCGACATCTACGTCACCACGACCGGCAACAAGGACATCATCACGCTCGAGCACATGCGCGCGATGAAGGACCAGGCCATCGTCTGCAACATCGGCCACTTCGACAACGAGATCCAAGTGGACCGCCTGAATGCCTCCGACGCGAAGCGCACCAACATCAAGCCGCAATACGACATGTATACGTTCCCGAAGGGGAACAGCATCTACATGCTCGCCGAGGGCCGCCTCGTGAACCTCGGCTGCGCCACCGGCCATCCGTCGTTCGTGATGTCCAACTCCTTCACCAACCAGACGCTCGCGCAGCTGGACCTGTGGAAGAACAAGGACACCTACAAGGTCGGCGTCTATCGCCTGCCGAAGCACCTCGACGAGGAAGTCGCCCGCCTGCACCTCGAGAAGATCGGCGCCAAGCTGACCGTTCTCTCGAAAGCCCAGGCCGAATACCTCGGCGTCCCCGTCGAAGGCCCTTACAAGCCCGAGCACTACCGGTATTAACTTCAAACCAAACGCCGCGTTTCACGACGCGGCGTTTTTTGTTTTTCACTCTCGTTCCTTGTCATTCTGAGCGAAGCGAAGAATCCAGACTTCGGCGCATGTGGTATTCGAATAATCTTGGATCCTTCGCTGCGCTCAGGATGACACGCCTCTGAAGTCTGACTTTCTTCTCCCATGGCCACCCTGATCGCCAAGCCCACCGTCATCGAAGCTGCCGGCAACAAGCCCAAGCTTATCGAGGAATATTTCGGCCGCGTGAACAGCGGCACTTCGTCCACCAGCATCGCCCGCATGCGCAGTCCCGGCGGCTGGGTTGAGCCGGGTCAGACGCCGGAGTTCGACGAATACACAGTCGTTGTGCGCGGCGAACTGCAGGTGAAAACCAAAGCGGCGACGCTCACCGTGAAGGCCGGCCAAGCCGTCCACACGCCGAAAGGCGAGTGGGTCCAATACAGCACGCCTCACCCCGACGGAGCCGAATACATCGCCGTCTGCCTGCCGGCCTTCTCGCCCGCCACCGTGCATCGGGATGAGTGAGGTAGGGCCGGTCTTCGACCGGCCTCAGGTGGAACCCGGCCTCTGGACGGGTTGGACGGGCAAAGCGCGTCCGGAGGCCGCTCTCCACCTTCTCACACCACGTCGTAATTCCGTCCTGCCTTCACTACTTTCAGTTTGGCGCCAAACAGCCGCGAGAGCTTGGCCGACGTCAACATTGCCGCCTTGGGCCCGTCGCCGACGATGCTGCCGTCTTTCATGAGAATGACGCGTTCGATTTCGGGGATGACGTCGGCGATATGGTGGGTGACCAGGAGCAGCGTGCGGCCGGCGCGGGCGAGCTTGCGCAGGAGGTCGCGGAACTCGCGCACGGCACCCGGATCGAGGCTGTTGGTCGGTTCGTCGAGCACCAGCGCCTCGGGATCGTGCACGAGCGCGCGGCCGATCATGGCGCGGCGCTGTTCGCCGGAGGACATTTCTGAGACGGGCCGGTTGGCGAGGTGAGCAATTTCGAGGAAGCGCAGGATCTCCAGGGCATGGCGCTCCTGCGCCGGTTTCACGCGTTGGTGCGGCCAGAGACCGAGGCTGTTGAAGTAGCCGGAGAGCACGAGTTCGCGGGCCGTGACCTGACGAAGCACGACTTCGTGCGAAAGGTTGTGGAGCTGATCGAGGGCCACGATGCCGAAGTGGCCGCGCAGGTCGTTGACGTCCCAGTCGGCATGGCCGAGCAGTTCGAAACGCAATCCCGGCCGGTCCACCGGGTAGATCTCGCGGGTGATGGCCTTGATGAGGGTGGACTTGCCCGAGCCGTTGGGACCCAGAAGGGCCACGTGTTCACCACGGCCGATCTGGAGGGAGAAATCCCTCAACACATAGCGGTCACCGCGTGGGACGGTCAGGTGCTGGAAATCGAGGAGGAGCGGGGAGGGCACGCGAAAGGTCTTCGAAAATGAAAGGCCATCCTTCGCCGGGCCTACGGATGGCACTTTTCCGGATGGGAAAAGTGGCGGAGAGAGAGGGATTCGAACCGTTTTCCGCCGCAGCCTGCCTGATAGGGCATAAGTGGGTATTTGGCTATGAAATATCGTGTAATCCGTGAGTTGCGCTGGCGGGGCCTTGCGTCTCCAAAGTGCAAGGAGACGCAAGGAGACGCACAAAGAACAGCCGTTTTGGCAACATCGTGACAACAGTAGTCGTCAGGTTGTAGCGGCCTCGGCGGAGATTTGCGCCTGATACTCCGGGATGCTTTTGTGGTGATGTGCCTCGCAGTCAGCCTGGACGCCAGAGAGCAGCCATTCGCCGACGTAGCTTTCGAGGGTCTGGCCGTGGAATCCGGCGAAGCCTTGAGCCAGTGAAGCCAGTTCGTCGGATACTTGGATCGTGATCGATTTCATGGGTGGTAATCTCCAAAGAAGCAGCCGCACCTAGGCGGGTTGAAACAGGCCACGCAGTGGCCTCCCGCTTTCGATGCGGCTGCAATTTTGAGTCTGCGTTTTTTCCGGTTACAATCGGGTGCCCCACAGGAGCACGGCCGCAGCTTCGAAATTTTCTGGCCCCGGCGCAAGCGCCGAGTCATCAGCGAAGGCTACAAGTCGGGCGTTTCTTTCCAATATCGGGAGCCAGCCAGCGCGGATCGGTGAAACTGTAGCGCGGTCGCGACAGAGGGGCAAAAGCGCGGGCGGGGAGCGGGACGCCAACTTTTCGGACAGCGCCCGCGGAATAGCGGCGCGGGACGCCGACACCTTACCCAAGGCCGGGGGGGGCTAATAGATTCCTTACCGGGGGCGTGGGTCCAGATTGTGGGGCCATGCTGTTTTTCGGTTTTGGGTCTCGGATTGGGTTCAGGTG
>CBINOW010000206.1:0-6071 GCA_966252395.1 uncultured Oleiharenicola sp.
GAACGAGGTCTATTACTCGCCCACCTGGAAGAAGCTCCTCGGCTATGCCGAGGCCGACCTGCCCAACACTTACGACGCCTGGCTCGCGCTCATCCACCCCGACGACTCCGCGGCCGCGCCCGACCGTCAGGGCCGCGCCGCCACCGGCACGCGGCCGTTCTCGCACGAGGTCCGCATGAAGCACGCCCAAGGGCACTATGTGTGGCTCCAGTGTGCGGGCGTGCAGGTTTACGGTCCCAATGGTGCGCTCCAGCGGGTGATCGGCGCCAACCTCGATATCGCCGACCGCAAGGAATTCGAGGAAGCCGGCCTGCGCGCCGAGGAGCGCATGCGCGAGTTCGGCAGCTCCGGCCGCGCGGGGCTCTTCGATCTGGATTTCAGCACCGGCCTCTACTGGCTCTCGCCCGGCTTCAAGGCCTTCCTCGGCTACTCCGAGAGCGAACTGCCCGACACGCTCGAATCCGTGCTACGCAGCCTGCCGATGGACGAAACCACGGGCGGTGCTCAGGCCTATTTCCTCTCCCGGCACCCCGGGAAAATCGCCTACTTCGACGTGATCCACCTGCGCCACCGGGAAAACCGCAGCGTTCCGGTGCAGGCCTGCATCATCCGCCAAATCTCGCGCAAGAAGGAGCTCCAACGCGTGCTGGGCTACGTCATGCCGTTGCCCGATGATCTTGCGCCATCGCCTGAGGAAGCTTTTTCATCCCCGTCGCTCGCTGCGTTGCTCTCCGAGTTGCACGAGGGCGTCCTCGTGGCCGATGTTGGCGGCAAGGTTCTCCATCTCAACGCCAAGGCCGAGAAACTGCTCGGCCGCACGCTCGCCCAGTGCCTCGGCCAGGACGCCGGTGAAGTTTTCCGCCTCGTCCACCTCCAGAACGGCCAGCCGGGCGAAAATCCCGTCGCCAAGGTCCTCGCCACCGCCGAGCCGACGGCGCTAAACACCGAGTTCGCGCTGGAAACCGGCGACAGCCCCGCGCAACCCGTCGCGTTCAGCGCGCGCGCCGTGTCCGACGCCACCGGCCGCCCCAACGGCGCGGTCGTCGTCTTCCGCCTGCCGGCCGAGATGGGGCTCACCCCCGAGGAACTCGTGCGCGCCAACCGCTTCGAGGCGCTCGGCCAGCTCGCCGGCGGCATCGCCCACGATTTCAACAACCTCCTCACCACGATCCTGGGCGGCGTATCGCTGGCCAAGGAAAACCGCGACTACGCCGGCCTCGAAAACAGCGAGCGCGCCTGCCTCGCCGCCAAGGCCCTGAGCAAGCAGCTGCTCACCTTCTCGCGCGGCGGCAGCGGTGTCCGCCAGGTCGTGCGTCTGGCCGACATCCTCAGCGACACCGTGCGCCTCGCCGCCGCCGGCTCGACGGTGAAGGTCGAGGTCGAGGTCGCGCCCGACACCGGCACCGTTTGCGTGGATCGCGCCCAGATGCTGCAGGTTTTCCAGAACCTCGTCATCAACGCCATCCAAGCCATGCCCACCGGCCAGGGCCGGATCTGGATCAAGGCCGCCAACGTCAAGCTCGCGCCAGCCGAGGTGTCGGGCCTCGTCGGCGGCACCTACGTCACCGTCGAGGTGCGCGACAACGGCAGCGGCATCAAGCCCGAGCACTTGGAGAAGATTTTTGCGCCGTTCTTCACCACCAAGAAGACCGGCACCGGCCTGGGCCTCGCCACCGTGCTCTCCATTGTCAAACGCCACGGCGGCCAGATGGGCGTCGAGTCCGAACTGGGCGTCGGATCGGCGTTCACCGTCTTTCTGCCCGTGGCCGAGCAGCCCGCCGAGGTCGAGGCCCGCCGCGCACCGTCGTTCAACGTCGCCACCAAGACCGGCCGCGTGCTCTTCATGGACGACGACCCGCAGATCTGCGCCCTCACCGGCGGCATGCTCGAGGGCCTCGGCTACAAGTTCGACATCGCCAAGACCGGCGAGGAGGCCGTGCAGTTCTACAAGCGCTACCTCAACATCGGCCGCCCCTACGACGTCGTCATCATGGACCTCACGATCATCGGCGGCATGGGCGGCGAGCAGACCTTCCGCGCCCTGCGCGATCTGCATCCCGAAGTCCGCGCCATCATCGCCAGCGGCTACGACAACGACGACATGGCCCGCCAGTTCCTCGACATGGGATTTCTCGGCTACCTCACCAAGCCCTACCGTGTGGGTGATCTTGGTCGGGTGCTGAAGAAAGTGCTGGGGAGTTGATTTTTAATCATTCTATCGCAGGAAGCCTCTAAGAGAATTGGCTCAGTCACGGGAAAGACGTGCACCGCGCGTTCAATCATGCCCGCCCGCTGCGCACTGGTCAGCGTCGCCGCCCAGCCGAGGCGGACCCGCACCCTCTCCGGCAGCAACGGCCCGCCCGGTTGAGCAACGCACCCAGTTCGACCGGGCCGGAAGCGGGCGCAGGAGCGGTCATCGACGCGAAGTCACAACCGGTGAACGTGCTTTCCCCGTCAGATTCAAGTGCGCCCTCGTCGCGCCTGCTTCAGGCTGCAGGCGGACGGATGCGGCGCTCGTCAAGCCGGTCGAGCAGGCGCAACAGACCGTCCAGGATCGTCAACGGATGCGGCGGACAGCCGGGAATGAACAGGTCCACCGGGACCACCGAGGCCGCGCCGCCGAGGTGCTCCGGATTGCCCACGAACGGTCCGCCGGCAATCGCGCAGGCGCCGACGGCGATGACGATCTTCGGCCCGGGCACGGCGTCCCAGGTCTTCTTCAGCGCCAGCTCCATGTTCTTCGTCACCGGACCGGTGATGAGCAGGCCGTCGGCGTGTCGTGGCGAGGCGACGAACTGGATGCCAAACCGCCCGAGGTCCCAGCCGATCGTGCCGAGCACGTTGGTGTCGGCCTCGCAGGCGCTGCAGCCCCCGGCGCTCACCTGCCGCAGGCGCAGCGAACGGCCGAAGAGTTTGCGGAGTTTTTCGTCCAGCGCCGCCGCTAGACGGAGTTGCTCCCGGCCGGGCGCGCCGAGCACGAGGTCCTCGCGCCGGCTCACGGCCATGCGGTGGTCGCCGGTCTGCGTGATGGCCTGCGTCGGACACACCGCCACGCATTCCGCGCAGAAGATGCAGCGCCCTAGGTCGAGTGCCACCGGCTGGCCTGCGGGACGGACGATCGCTTGCGTCGGGCACACCGGCACGCACGCGTCGCATTGCTCGGCGCATTTCGCCGCCTCCACCCGCAACGCCCCGCCGTGCCGGTCGGGCAGCGCCGGGGCCGGACCCGCCGGATAGGCCATGGTCTCGCAGCCGCGCTTGAGCCGGTTGGTGAGGATGTCGGGAACGAGCATGGCGGTCAGGGCGGCTTCAGAGGTCGAAGCCGCAGTAGGAGAGGTTGAAGCTTTTGTTGCAGAGCGGAAAATCCGAGATCGCCTGTCCCCGCAGCGCCAGCGCGAGTCCGGTCCAGTTATGGAACGAGGGATCCGTGATCTTGTAGCGGCGGAAACGCCCGGCCGCGTCCGTGAGCGCCACATGGCACACCTCGCCGCGCCAGCCCTCGACTAGCGCGACCGCGAGATTGTCGGGGGCGGTCACGGGCAGTGCGTCTGCGATCCCGCCGTCGGGCGCCGCCGCGATCTGCTCGCGGAGGAACTGGCCCGAGCGCTGCACCTCCAGCCAGCGCACGCGCGCACGGGCCAGCACGTCTCCGCCCGGCCACACGGCCACGGGCGCCTGGGCGAAGCGGTGCCAGCCGGCCGGGTGGTCGTAGCGCACGTCGCGCACGAGGCCGCTGGCCCGCGCCGCCGGGCCGACCAGCCCGATCTCGGCGGCCTGTTGCGGAAAGACCGGGCCGGTGTTCTCGAACCGGGCGCGGACGGAGGCCGATTCCCAGAGCCAGCCGGCCGCCTGCTCGACCTCGGCCAAGGCGGGCGCGAGCCGCTCCAGCAGATGGGTGGCGCGCGCCGTTTCCAGATCGTGGCGGCAACCGCCGGGCCGCACCAGGCCGCGCCCGAAGCGGTTGCCGCAGAGCAACGCGGTGAGGTTGAGGAAATCGCCGCGGATCTTTCCGCAGGCCGAGGCCGTGGGCAGGAACGCCACGTCGTTGGCCAGCGCGCCGAGGTCGCCGGTGTGGTTGGCCAGTCGCTCCAGCTCGAGCGCGACGGCCCGCAGCCATTGTGCCCGCAGCGGCGCCTCCGTGCCGGCCAGCGCCTCGCACACCGTGGCATACGCCGTGGCGTGGGCGACGGTGGTGTCGCCCGCAACCGTCTCCAGCTGGCTCATCGTCGCGCGGTGCGGACCGCCGGCGAGCGCCGTCTCCACTCCGCGGTGCTGGTAGCCGAGCGCGATCTCCAGGTGCAGCACTTCTTCGCCCGCGCACTGGAAACGGAAATGCCCCGGCTCGATGATACCGGCGTGGACGGGACCGACGGCCACCTCGTGAACCTCGCGCCCGCCCACCCGGAAAAATTCGCCGTTGGCCGGCGCGGCCGCGTTGCCGGTCCGGCGCACGGGCTTGAGCCAGGGGTGCCCCTCGGGCACGAGCCCGTGCTGTTCCCACACCTCGCGCTCGAAAAGGTGGGCCTGCGTCTGCAGGACCGTCAGCGACGGATAACCGCCCGTGATCGGCTCGCTCCGCGCCACGGCCAGCGTGTTGTCGGCATCGAAGGCCACGACAGCCACGAGTTGCACGCCGGTCCCTGACGGCACGCCGAACCAGGCGCACAACCGTCCACCCTGCGCGAGTTCCGCTGCGGTCGCGCGCACCAGCTCCGCTGCGGGCCAAGCCGGCACCTCCGCCCACGGCAGGGCGGTGGCGTTGGCCAGCAGGGCGAATGACGGGGAGGCACTCATGGGACCGGATAAAGCTGGGTGATCGCCGCCGTCCAGGCCTCGCGGAGAATCTCCGGCGTGGCCACGCCCAGCCAGAGGGAGAATCCGAGCAGGATGAGCGGCGGCACGATCATGCCCGCCGTCTCCGGAAACCGCCGGGCCACCGCGCGCGTCGCCGGGCGCGGGCGCCCGTCCACGACGCCGAAGACCACCCGCGTGAGGCCGAAAAAGGCGAAGACCAGGCAACCGAGGAACAGACCGGCCACGCCCCAGCGTCCCGTTGCCAGTGCCGCGCGCAGCACGCCGAGTTCGCTGAAGAACGGTCCGAACGGCGGCAGCGCCGTGACCACGAACATGCCGGTCACGAAGATGCCTGCCGACCACGGCGTGAGCGCGGACATCCCGCGCACCTCGTCCAGCGTATGCCCGCCCGCCGCGCGCCGGATGTTGCCGGCGCTCAGGAACAGCGCGCCCTTGGTCAGGCTGTTGCCCCACACGTGGAACAGGGCCGCCCAGGCACCCGCCCCGCCGAGCGCCGCGCCGAGGCTGAGGATGCCCATGTGCTCGACGCTGGAATACGCCAGCATGCGCTTGTAGTCGCGCGTCCCCAGGAGGAACAGGGCCGCGACGAGCATGGAGAAAAGACCGATGGCCAGCAGGGTGCGGTCCGCCGCCGCGCCCTCGCCCGCCGCGCTGATCACCGCCCGCACGCGCAGGATCGCGGTGAACGCCACGGTGGTGACACCGCCCGCCAGCAGCGCGCCCACGATGCCCGCCGCCTCGCCATAGGCGTCCGGCTTCCATGTATGCATGGGCGCGAGGCCCATCTTCGTGCCGTAGCCCGCGAGCAACAGCACCCACGCCGCCAGCACCCACGGACGCGACAATCCCGCCCCCTGCGCCGCCAACGCCTCGAAGGTCAGGTCGCCGCCACCACCGCCGTGCAGCGAGGCGTAGCCGAGGCAAAACGAGCCGAGCAGCGACAGCGCGATGCCGGTGCCGCCAACCAGCAGGTATTTCCACGTCGCCTCGAACGCGCGCGCCGTGCCGTTGAAGTGCAGCAGCGGCACCGCCGCGAGCGTGATCCAGAGCAGGCCGAGATGCCGCGCTTGGTGGCCCGCGCTGAGCAGGCCCAGCATCGCGAGCAGGAGCGCCACGAACACCCGATTGGGCCGCTCCGTCCGCACCGCCAGATACGGCACGCCGTAGGCCGCACAGAGAAGAAACAGGAGGGAGACCGCAGGCATCACCGCACGCGCCAGCGGATCGAACGCCAGCCAGGTGCCCGGCTCTACCGC
>CBINOW010000207.1:0-6037 GCA_966252395.1 uncultured Oleiharenicola sp.
GGCCGACCACTACCGCGCCGCCGACGTCTTCGTGCTGAGCAGCCGCTACGAGCCCTTCGGCATGACGGCCATCGAGGCCATGGCCTGCGGCACGCCGACCGTCGTGACCATCCACGGCGGCCTGTTCCGCGCCGTGACCTTCGGGCGCCATGCCCTCTACGCCGACACTTTCGACAAGGAGGATCTCGGCATCTCCATCGTGAAAGTCCTGCGCCACCCGCGGCTCTCGCACCGCCTGTCCCGCATGGGCGCCCACAAGGCCCGCAGCCTATTCACCTGGACGGGCATCGCCCAACAGCTCACCAGCCTCATCGAGGAGCGCGCGACCGCCCTCGCCTTCACGGACAACGAATGGGACGAGCCGTGGAACGACGGCGATTGAGTGCCGCCCCGCAGGTTCCTCCTTCTTCATTCAACCTTCTTCACTCAAAGACATGCCCACCTTTTCCCTCGATCAACCCACCCTCATCCGCCTCATCGAGACCGGAGTCATCCTGGTTATCGCGTTCACCCTGTTCTTCGGCCTGCGCGGTCGCATCCTGCAGTTTGCCCGTTGGGCCGGCCTGCCGCGGCTGGCGTTCGCGCCGGTGCGGTTGATTCTGCGCTACGCCATCCTCGTCATCGCCCTTGCGATGATCCTCAGCCTCTGGGGCTTCCAGATCGGCACCATTCTCGCCCTCATCAGCTCCGTGCTCGGCCTCGTCGCCATCGGCTTCGTCGCGGTCTGGAGCGTGCTCAGCAACTTCCTGTGCACCTTCGTGCTGGTGATGTTCAAGCCGTTCAGCGTCGGCGACGAGCTCGAGCTGCCGGCCGACAACGTCAAGGGCCGCGTGTCTGATCTGAGCCTCATTTTCACCACGCTGCAGGTCTCGGACACCGAATCGGTGATGATCCCGAACAACACCTTCTTTCAGCGCGTCTTCAAACGCCGTCTGGGCACCTGCACCACGGGCCTGGGTGATCAGCTGCGGCACAACGCCGGAGGAACCGCCGCATGAACTCCAGCAAGTCCGCCTCCGTGCTCGGACGCGTCCGCGCCTCCTACCCGCGCCTGCTCCGCATCCTCGTGCCGCTCGATTTCTCCGGCAAGTCGCGCCAGGCGCTCCGCTACGCCGTGCCGCTCGCGCAGAAGTTCTCCGCCCGCATCCATCTCGTCCACGTCCTGCCCGACCCGGGCAAAACGCCGAAGGACGAGGTGACGCGGCAACGCACGGTGGCGCTCAAGCGCCTCGGCGAGATGAGCCTCTCACTGCTCCCGCCGCGCGTGCGCGCCGAAAACGCCGTGCTCACCGGCAAACCCGCCGAGCAAATCCTCGCCCTCGCGGGCAAGCAGACCATCGACCTCATCGTGCTCACGACCAAGGGCCGCAGCGGCCTGAAGCGCGTGCTCGTCGGCAGCACCGCCGAGGAAATCATGCGCCACGCCCCCTGCCCCGTCATGTCCGTGCGCCGCCAATAGCCGGCCATGCAGCCGATCGACTACGCCATCATCGCCGCCTACCTCGCCGGTCTGGCGGTGATCGGCGTGGTCATCGCCCGCCGCGCGGGCCAGAGCGCGGAGCACTATTTCCTCGGCGGGCGGGCCCTGCCCTGGTGGGCGCTCGGTGCATCGGGCATGGCCAGCAATCTCGACGTGGCCGGGACCATGACCATCGTGGCCCTGTTGCACCTTTACGGCCTGCACGGCTTCTTCATCGAAATGCGCGGAGGAGTGGTGCTGCCGATCGCGGTTTTTCTGGCCTTCATGGGCAAATGGCACCGCCGCAGTGCGGTGATGACCACCGCCGAGTGGATGCTGCTCCGCTTTGGTGATGGCGCGCAGGGCCGGGCGGCGCGCGCGACCGCCGCCCTGACGTATCTCGTCATCACCGTCGCGATGACCGTGTTCTTCTTCACGGCCGGCGGTAGCTTCCTCGCCGAGTTTCTGCCCTTCACGCCGTGGCAGTGCGCCATCGGCATGGCTCTGGTCGCCTTCGGTTACACTCTTGCGGGCGGGCTCTACGCCGTGGTCTGGACCGATGTATTCCAAGCCGGGATCATCGGAGCGGCGGCCGTATACCTATCGGTGGTGGCCGCCCGGGAAGTAACGCCCGACCTCCTTGCGGCCTGGCCAGGCGCACAGTTCAACGACTTCTTCCCGCGCTGGCACGACCCCGGCCTGGCTCCCTATGGGGCGTTCGGCTGGTTCCTATGCGTCTGGGCCGGCAAAGGCCTGCTGGAAGGTCTGGGTGGCAGTCCGGGCTCGGCCTACATGGCCCAGCGTTACTACGCCGCCCGCTCCGACGCCGATTGCATGAAAACGGGCCTGCTTTGGACCGTGCTGTTCGCGTTCCGCTGGCCGATGGTCCTGGGCTTCGCCATCCTGGCGATCCGCCTCGGTCTGCCGGCCGACCATCTCGCCGCCGAACGCGTGCTTCCGGCGGTGTTGCAGTCGGAGTTCATCCCCACCGGCATGCGTGGACTGATGATCGCCGCACTGCTGGCCGCCGCCATGTCCACCTTCGACAGCACCGTCAATGCCGGCGCTTCCTATCTGGTGAATGATCTCTACGCGCCCTGGAGACCGAGGGCCGGCGCCCGGGAGCTGGTGTGGGTCGGCTACGCCGCCTCCGCCCTTATCGTCCTCCTCGGGCTCGGCATCGCGCTGGCGGCCGGAGCCTCGGTGCTCGGGGTGTGGGTCGGCATCGTCATGTTGCTGTTTCCGGCTTTTCTCGTGCCATTCGCCCTGCGCTGGTATTGGGCCCGATTCAACGGCGCGGGCTTCACGGTGGGGGTCGGCTCCGGTTTTGCCGCCGCAGTCGCCCTACGTCTGCACCCGCCCGCAGGATGGAACGAGGCTCAGCTGTTCCTGGCCGTCGCCGGACTTTCCCTGGTCGGTGCCGTCGGGGTGACGTTCCTCACCCCGGGCACGCCAATGGAGACATTGCGCCGTTTTCATGACCGGGTGGGACCATTCGGCTGGTGGCCGCGGGAGTGGAGTCGCGCCGGCCGCCGCGAACACGCCGCCGACGGGGTGCGGCTGGCCGCCGCGCTGGCCTGGCAGGTGCTCACCTTCATGCTCCCGATGGCCCTGGTGCTGGGGCGTTTTGCCGCGGCCACCGCGCTTCTGTTGCCGTGGAGTCTGCTGCTGCTCTACCTTATCCGCGAAATACGCCGCGCTTCCGCCCCAGAGCCTTCCTTATGACCTCAGACACCCAGCCCCCGCCCGTCCGCCTCTTCTCCTCCGACCTCGACGGCACGCTGCTCGGCAACCCCGAGTCCACCGCGCGTTTCAAGGCCGCGTGGGAGTCCCTGTCGCCGGAGGCGCGCCCGCTGCTGGTCTATAACAGCGGCCGGCTGGTGGACGACCTGAAGCGCTTCGTGGACGACGGCATCCTGCCCGCCGCCGACTACTATATCGGTGGCGTGGGGGCGGAGATCCACGACGTAAAGGCCGGCCGCCGCCTCGATGAGTTTCGTCACCACCTCACGGACGGCTGGGATCTCGCCAAGGTGCACGAGGTCGCCGAACACTTCCCCGGCACGCGCCCGCAGCCGCCGGGCTACCAGCACGAATTCAAATCAAGCTGGTTCCTGGACCACGCCACTCCCGGCACCCTCCGCGACCTCAAGCAGCGCCTCACCGACGCCGGCCTCAAGGTGAAGGTCGTCTATTCCAGCTCGCGCGACCTCGACATTCTGCCGCGCAACGCCACCAAGGGCGGCGCGCTCCGCTGGCTGTGCGAGCGCCTCGGCGTGCCGTTCGACACCGTGCTCGTGGCCGGCGACAGCGGCAACGACGCCTCCATGTTTCGCCTGCCCGGCGTCCGCGGCATCGTCCTCGAAAACACGCTGCCCGAGCTCTACGAGGCCACGGTGGACGTGCCGACCTACAGCTCGCGGCACATCCTCGCCGACGGCGTGCTCGACGGCCTCTGCCACCACGGCGTCGTGTGCATCATCCCCACCAAGGATAAATCCCGCGTGAAGCGCGACCAGATGGAGCCGGGCTTCCGGATGATGTTCTCCGACACCAAGCTCGGTTCGCTCACCGAGAAGGAGCGCACTTTCCTTGCGACCGCCTACGGCCAGGCCGTCGCCGCCCTGCGCCGCAACATCACGCCCCTCGGCTTCTCCGCCTGCTCGCTCGACCACAACAAGGTCACCGGCACCGATGTGAACTACCGGAGCGTCTGGGCGCGCGACGGCTCGATCACCGTCTGGAACTGCCTGCACCTCGAAGACGAGGACCTCCGCGCCTGTTCCCTGGCCACACTCGAGACCCTCCTCAACGCCACCACGCCCAACGGGCAGGTGCCGGCCAACGTCCGGATCGACACGGGCGAGCCCGATTACTCCGGCGTGGGCAACATCGCCTCGATTGACAGCGGCCTGTGGCTGATGATCGCCATCTACAACTACGCCTACCGCACCGGCGACCTCTCGCTCCTTTACCGCCACGCCCCGCGCTTGCAGACGATCATGAACTGGCTCGGCGCCCAGGATTCCAACAACGACGGCCTGCTCGAGATCCCCGAGGCGGGCGACTGGACCGACCTCTTCGGCCGCAGCTACAACGTGCTCTACGACGAGGTGCTCTGGTTCCGCGCCAACGTCTGCTACGGCCGCATCCTTGAGCTCATGGGCCTGTTCGACCGCGCCGCCGACTACCTCCGCGCCTCGCAGCGCATCCGCGGCCGCATCCTCGACCTCTTCTGGCCCAGCACGCAGCCGGCCGACCCGACGCAGGCTGCGGCGCAGAACCGTTTCGCCCAGCGCCAGTCCGGCCTCGGCGACTCGCAGTATCTGTTGGCCGAGATCACGCCGTTCTCCTACAGTTGGCGCTGTGACACCTACGCCAACATCCTCGCGTTCCTCATGAACCTCCTCGACGTGGACCGCGCGCGCACCGCCTTCCGCTTCATGTGGGGCGTCGGCGTGAACCAGCCCTGGCCCGTGGCCAACCTCTACCCCGTGGTGCAGGCCGGCGATCCGGACTGGAAGGCCTACTACACGGTGAACCTGCTCAACCTGCCGCACCACTACCACAACGGCGGCATCTGGCCCTTCATCGGCGGCATGTGGGTGCGCTTTATCCACCGCCTCGGCTTCCACGAGGTCGCCTGCCGCGAACTCGTGCGCCTCGCACAGCTCAACCAGCTGGGCGCCGACCACGAGTGGGAGTTCAACGAGTGGGCCCACGGCCAGACCGGCCGGCCCATGGGCAAGGCCTTCCAGGCGTGGAGCGCCGCGTCGTTTATCCGCGCCTGCCAGGAAGTCGGCATCGAACCCGGCCGCACGGATCATGAGTGACCCGCGCCCCACCGTTGTGTGCTTCGGGGAAATCCTCTGGGATTTCCTGCCGCGCGGCGCGTTTCCCGGCGGCGCGCCGTTCAACGTTTGCTACCACCTGCACCGCCTCGGCCTGCGCGCCCACCTCGTGAGCGGCGTCGGCCATGATCTGCTCGGCGACGACCTCCTGCGCCGCCTGAAAGGCTGGGGCCTCGAACTCGAAGGCGTCACGCGCCACCGCGGCCTGCCCACCGGCCATGTGCGCGCCGTGCTCGACGCCACCGGCAGCGCGACCTACGAGATCGCCCCCGAGGTCGCGTGGGACCAGATCATCCCGGGCGAGGACACCCTGCGCGCCGTCTTTGGCGCCCAGGCGCTGGTCTTCGGCTCGCTTGCGCAGCGCTCGACGGTGAACCGCGCCAGCCTCGACCGACTCCTCGCCATCCTGCCCGCCGGCGCCCTCCGCGTGCTCGACGTGAACCTCCGCGCCCCGCACGACGCCCCCGCGCTGATCAGCGAACTCGCCCGCAAGGCCACCCTGCTCAAACTCAACGCCGACGAGGCCGCGCGCCTCGCCGAAGCCCAGCCCGGCTTCGGTCGCGAGGAAGGTCACGCCCGCGCCCTGGCCGAGAAATACGGCTGCGCCCTCGTGTGCGTGACCGCCGGCAAGGACGGCGCCGGCCTGTTGACCGAAGGCACCTGGCACTGGGCCGGCGCGCAAGCCGGTATCAACGCACTTCCCCAGAGCGTGCTGGTCGCCGAGCCC
>CBINOW010000208.1:0-5963 GCA_966252395.1 uncultured Oleiharenicola sp.
TGCTGGAGAACTGGGTCTGGGACAAGGCGGTGCTGGACACCTTTGCCGCCGACTACCGCGATCCGTCGAAAAAGATCCCCGCCGAGACCATCGCCGCGATGGAGCGCGCGCGCGAAGCCACCGAGGGTTATTTCTACCGGCGTCAGCTCTCGCTGGGCCTGATCGACCTCGGTCTGCACACGCTGGCGGTGGATGCCGCCTGGACCGCCGATGTGGTGAAATTGAGCAACGAAGTGAGTGCGCGCGTGTGCGTCACGCCGGCGCCCGATACGGCGTTCGTCGCCTACTTTGGCCACCTCACCGGTTACGATGCCGGCTATTATGGCTACCTGTGGTCCAAGGTCATGGCCACTGATATGGCCAGCGTGTTCGAGTCCGCCCCGGACCGCTACTTCGACGAGAAAATCGGCCGGCGTCTCCGCGACGAAGTGTATTCTGCCGGCAACACCCGCGACGTGGCCGAGTCGGTGGAAAAATTCCTCGGACGTCCGCGCTCGCAGAAGGCCTTCCTTCACCACGTCGGTATCAAGGAGTAAAGACGGACGGATGGATCTCTTCCCGGGGATGAGGCGCCTGTCGCCCGCCCCGGGTTATTTTTTCGGACCGAAAAGTCCGCCAAAGAAATCCCCGGGCAACCACGCGGGCGCTTGAGGATCGTCCGCGACGGTGCGGGCAAGGTCGGCCATCAACGCAGTGTGGCGGGCGGCCGCCGCCCAGTCGATCGGCCGGCTCAGTTCATCGGAGGGCCGGTGGTAGTGGTTTTTCCGGTAGTCCGCCTCGGCGGCCACGAGGTCCACGGCGGGATCCACGGCTTGTTTGCCCGGATCGACCTTCATGGCGGGCACCCCGGTCAGCACAAAGGAATACTGGTCGCTCCGGACAAAACGGACTTCCTCCGGGGCGGGATCGGGACTGACGACCATCCCGTGCCGGGCGGCGACCTTTTCCAAGACCGCGCCGAGGGTTGAATTCCTATAACCGTAGGCAATCAGGTCGCGGGCGGGAGCGCTCAGGAGGGGCATGTCAATGTTCAGGCTGGCGGCAAAGCGTTGCACCCAGGCGGGTGGATGCGTGGCGAGGCGGTGCGAACCGAGCAGGCCCTTCTCCTCGCCGGTGACCGCGGCAAACAGCACGGGGCGGCGCGGTCGCGGGCCGTGGGCGAGTTCATCGGCAACCTGCAGCAGCACCCCGATGCCGAGGGCGTTGTCCACGGCGCCGTTGTAGATCGTGTCGCCGTTCACGGCGGTGCCGATCCCGAGATGGTCCAAGTGCCCCGTGATGACGAGCGGCTGGCCGGCCAGCGCGGGATCCGTTCCCGGCAGGCGGCCCAGCACGTTGAGCGATTCGACGCGCCGGAGGGTGGCCTCGCCGGCGAGGGTGAGGGTGACGCCGAGGGGGAAGCTCTGCGGTTCGCCGCGCTCGGCGGTGGCGAAGATTTCCGAAAGCGTTTTGGGTGCTCCGATCAGGACTCGTCCGGCGGCGGCGTTGGCTACGCTGCCGAGCACGCGCAGCTGCGGGAAGCCGTTCACCAGCCCGCCCGCGTCTTCCACCAACCGCATGCTGGGAAAACGACTGAGCGCCACGGTCATGGCCCAAGGACGACGCACTTCATCCCACGGCGTCATGATCGTGACCACGCCGATCGCCCCGTGTTGGACGAGCAGGGTGCGCTTTTGCTCGCTGTTGCCGTGGTGCGCGCGCTGTTCGCTGGGGAAGCGTTGCGGCGCGCCCGAGAGAATGACGGCGATCTTGCCCTGCAGGTCCACGCCGGCGAAATCATCGTGCTGGAGATCGGGCGCCCGGATGCCAAAGCCGACAAAGACGGCGGGCGCGGTGACGCTGTCGGCCATCTGTCCCGGGGTGATCGTGACCATCATGTCATTTACCGGCGTGAGAGCGTCTTCCTTGTCGCCGGTGCGCACAACGAGGCGCGCGGCGGTGTAATTGCTGGCGGACTCGATCAGCTTGACCGGTTGTTCATAGACGCCGCCGTCGGCGCCGGGCTCGATCCCGAGGCGGGCTAGCTGGCTGGCTACATAGCGGGCGGCCAATTCATGCCCGCGTGTGCCGGTGCCGCGCCCTTCGAGCAGGTCGTCGGCGAGAAAGGTGGCGTGAGACCGGATGCTGCGCGCCGTGGTTTCGGCCGTCTGTGACTGGGCCAGGCCGGTCGCAACCAGGGCAAAGAGGAGGATCGAACGCCAGAATGAGGAAGATCGCATGCGCCAGCGTGGAAATCCCCGGCGGGTCCCGCAAGTGCAAGACGCTGCGGCGGAGGCAAGCGGACCTCGGTGAATCGGAACCGAAATGATTCCGGACGGCGCGAAATCATAGGCTAAAAATTTCTGAAATTATGGGATGCGGGGCAGGACTCTCCGCGGTGCGTGTCCGTTCACCGCGAACCTTGAAACCAATCGCTGACGCTCGAGTTGGCAGGCCACCACAATTGAACCCAGTCACTTTTCCCCAACGACATCTGCCCGAGGTGGAGATGAAGTCCGGCATCGTGCGTTTGATCCGGCAGATCTGTGTTTTCCGCGAGCAGGGCGACATGATCGCGGCCGGGCGTTTACGGGAAAATGATTTGGCGGGGGCCGTGGACGAATTTCGCCGGAGACACGGCGCAGAGGCGCTGCCGGATCAGGACTTGCTGGACCTGTTCGCCGCCGAGGAGCGGCGCGTGGCGGATGCCGTGATTTTGAGCGAACTGCTGCTGCCCCGTTTGCTGGCGGCCTTGTCCGCGGCCCGGACGGACGCTGTCACGCGGCCGGTCGCCCGGTCACTGCCGTCAGACGCGCGCCCGGCGGCCATCCCGGCGGGACCGCCGGCCATTTCTGATTTGCTCGACGCCATGCTGGCGGCCGAGCGCTCCGGCCGCCTGTCGGCGGTCGCTCCACACCAGCCCTGAACCACCACGAAACATGACAACCACCACCATCGAGAAGAAACCCGTCGTCGCCACCGCTTCCACGCCCACCGCTTTTATCGAGCGCCCGGGGGAGTCCGCCGCAGCACCCCGGCGCGCAGATCGCAAACGGATCCTCGTCGGCTTTGACCTCGGCACGAATGCCTCCTGCATCCTCGCCGGACCCGCGGAGAGCAAGGAAATCACGGTCAGCAAGGTCATCCCGAGCGTTGTCGGTTATGCCCGCGACGGATTGCTGGAGGGCATCATCGCCAACAACGCCACGATGCTGATCGGCGAGGAGGCGCTCAATCACCGCCTGCAGCTCAAGCTCACCGCCCCCTTGGAGGACGGCATCATCGCGCATCCGGCCGAGGCGCGGGATTTCATCCGGCGCATTCGCGCGGTGATTGATCCGACCAACACCGCGGAAATCCGGGCTGTGATCGGCGTGCCGGCCAATGCCGGCCAGCCCGCGCGCGAGGATATCCGCACCTGCGCTTCAGGGGTCTTCGACCGGGTGCTGCTCATCCCCGAGCCGTTCCTGGCCGCGCTCGGATTCCGCGATGATTCGCGGCTCGGTCAGTCCAATTACGTCGATCCCGTCACCAACTCGCTGTTCATCGATATCGGCGGCGGCACCAGCGATCTCTGTCTGATCCAGGGCTATTTCCCGACGGCGGCCGACCAGATCAGCCTCGCGTTCGCCGGCGACGCGGTGGACAGGATGATTGAGGACGACCTTCAGCGCCTGTATCCCAACAACGGCCTGTCCCGCACCACGATCCGCCAGATCAAGGAGGAGCACTCCTACGTCGGGCCGATCCGCAAGCCGATCGACGTGAAGGTGCTGATCGGCGGCAAGAGCCACACGCTTGAGCTAGGCGAAATCATCGGACGCGCCTGCAACCGGCTGCTGGAGAAAATTTATCCGGCCGTCACCGCCCTGATTGCGCGGGCCTCGTCGGATTCGGTGGCCCAGTTGCTGCAGAACATCGTCATCACCGGGGGCGGCAGTCGCGTCCGCGGGCTCGATACGGTGCTCCAGCAGAAGCTGACGGAGGAGGGCTTTGAGTCGCCGAAGGTCCGCCTGGCGGGCAACGACTACAAGCGCTTCGTGGCCATCGGTGCGCTGAAGGCGGCGCGCTCGGCCCGCGAGGACCAGTGGCAGCATCTTCTGGCCTGATTTGGCCGCCCACGTCTCTTGGTCACCTCGGCGCCTCCGGTGAAAACCGGAGGCGCTTTGCTTTCCGCCGCACTCAGACGCTCTCGAGGAGCTTGTTCAGGCGGGCGAGCATGCGGCTCGGGTCTTCCATCATGCCGGCGGCGATGAGGGTGTTGTCGAGGAGCTGCTCGGCGACCAGTTCGGCCTTGTCGGCGTCGGTGGTGCGCATTGCGGCGAGCTTCTTGATCACGGCGTGGCGCGGGTTGATCTCGAGGTCCACCTTGGTCGGGGTGTCGGCGCCGTCCTTGTTCATGGCCTTCATCATGCGGCGCATGTGGGCGGACATGAATTTGTCGGCGTTGGTTGCGAGGGCGGGGGAGTCCACGAGGCGGTCGGAGCTCTTCACCTCGGCCACCTGTTCACCGAGGGTTTCCTTGAGCCACTTGGCGAGGTCCTTGACCTCGGCTTCGCTGAGTGCCTCGCCCTGCTGCGGGATGTCGGCGAGCTTCACGTCACCGTGGTCGGCGGCGATGATCTTCTTGCCGTCGAACTCGCGGACGTTGTTGAAAACGTATTCGTCCACCGGCTCGTAGCAGAAGAGCACCTCGAGGTTGCGGGCCTTGAAACCTTCCAGGTAGGGGCCGCTCTCGATCGCGGTGCGGTCCTTGCCGACGAGGAAATAGATTTCCTTCTGGTCGGCACCCATGCGGGAGACGTAGTCGGCGAGAGAGGTGTGCTTGGTTTTCTCTGTAAGCGAGGACTCGAAGCGGAGCAGCTTTACGAGCTGGTCCTTGTGCGTGAAGTCGAGGGCGGCGCCCTCCTTCAGGAAGAGCCCGAATTCGGAATAGAACTTCACGTAGGCTTCGGGGCGCTGCGTTGCCTCCTCCTCCAGCAGCTTGAGGAAGCGTTTCGTGATGACCTTGTTCAGTTTCTCGATGAGGGCCTTGTCCTGCATCGTCTCGCGGGAAATGTTCAGTGGGAGATCCTCGCTGTCCACGACGCCCTTGAGAAAGCGGAGCCACTCGGGCAGCAGGTCCTTGGGCTTGGCATCGATGAGGACCTTGCGGCAGTGCAGGGCGACGGATGGCTCGAGGCGGGCGAAACCGTAGCGCTCGGTGTTCTCGGAGGGGACGAAGACCAACGCGTTGATCGCAAGCGGAGCGTCGGCCGAGAAGTGCAGGCGCAGCATCGGCTCGTCGTGGGCGTGGGCCTGGAACTTGTAGAATTCGGTGTATTCCTCTTCCTTGATCTCGTTCTTGCTGCGGAGCCAGAGCGCTTGGACGGTCTCGAATTTCTTGCCGTTGAGCGTGATGGGGAAGCCCACGAAGGCGCTGTAGCGGGTGAGGATTTCCTTGATGCGCCAGTCCTTGGCGAACTCGTCGCACTCGTCCTTGAGCTCAATGACGATCTTGCAGCCGCGGCGCTGGTCGGCGGCCTCCTCGACGGTGTAGCTGCCGGAGCCGTCGCTGGTCCAGACGTGGCCGGGTTCGTCCTTCTTCCAGGAGTGCGAGTAAACCTTCACGGACTTGGCGACCATGAAGGCCGAGTAGAAGCCGACGCCGAACTGGCCGATGAGGTTGGAGTTCTTGGCGCCGCCCTCGCCGAGGGCCTTGAGGAACTGCTTGGAGCCGGAGTGGGCGATGGTGCCGAGGTTCTTGACCAGCTCCTCGCGGGTCATGCCGATGCCGTAGTCCTGGATCGTGATGGTCTTCGCGGTCTCGTCAGTTGTGATCGTGATCTCGAGCGGCAGGTCGTCGTGGATCTCCTTCTCGGTCAGCTGCGTGTGGCGCAGTTTCTCCAGCGCGTCGGAGGCGTTGGAGACCAGCTCACGGACGAAGATTTCCTTCTCCGTGTAGAGCGAGTGGATGACGATATCGAGCAGCTGCTTGATCTCGG
>CBINOW010000209.1:0-5940 GCA_966252395.1 uncultured Oleiharenicola sp.
TCAAACGGATCAGACGCCCTGCAACAGCACCCAGCATATGCCGATTCGAAATAGCCGTCTGGTGATTGCAGGAAGCACGTTGATGACATTTGTTAGCTTGTCGGCTTCTTCAGCTGCAACCTCTGCCAACTACGAAGGCAAGCTCTTTGGGGCACTAATCACCAACTCTCCGTTTGGCAGAACTGCTGATAGTCCAGAAGGAAAGATAACTCCCGATGTAGAGTTTCGAGGATACGTCGTTGAGGAAGGAAAAACTATTTTCTCCATCGTCCTCGCTCAGGGTGACAGATCCCGCAGCTATTGGCTTCGGGTGGGTGGCGCATGTGAAGATCTTGTGGTCTTGGGTTTTGATCAGGAAAGGGAAGAGCTGCAGATCAGCAATGCTGGCCGACAATCCATGCTTTTGCTCAAACGAGCCCGGGTCCGGCTTTTGGCAAACCGAGATGATCGATCTGAAAACCCTCCGACGAATAAAACTAGCAGTGAAGTCCAACAGCCCCACGAAATGGTAGCTGCCGAAATCCGGCGCAGGCGTGCATTGAGGCAAGAGGCGGAGAAAGCACAAAGCGCGGAATCGCAAGGCAACTAGGCCATAAAATATCTGCGCGGAAACTTCCCGGCAGCCAGTGACAAGTGGATGCACCGCCAAGTCAATGACCCGGGTATTACTTGCTTTCGATAAATTCAAGGACGCCTTGACCGCAACGCAGGCGGTTGATGCGGCTGCCACGGCGTTGCGCACTGCGCAGCCCGACTGGTCTATCGAATCAGCGCCCCTTGCTGATGGAGGCGAGGGGTTTGCCGCGATCCTTACGCAAGCCGCAGGCGGTGAGTTCGTCACCAAGGCCGTAACTGGCCCGCACGGGCGTGCGATAAAAGCGGCGTTCGGTTTTGTCAGTGTGGAGAAAATACCCTCGGGCGCACGTGCGATGCTGCGGTTACCGGATTTAATTCACGCAAAAGCCCGCATCGCCGTAATCGAAATGGCTGCAGCCAGTGGCCTCGCGGCGCTTTCTCCGGAGGAGCGCGATCCCCGAATAACCACAACGCTGGGCACCGGCGAACTGATGCAGATCGCCACGGCTGCCGGTGTGGTCGCGATTGTTCTAGGTGTCGGCGGAAGCGCGACCAACGACCTTGGCCTGGGCGCACTGACCGCCCTAGGTTTGCGAAGCTTGGATGCATGCGGCAATGTGGTTACCACGCCAGTGCCAGCTCGTTGGCCTTCAATCGTGGCGATTGAAGGTGCTGTTCTTACTCATCTCCCGCCTGTCTACATCGCGTGCGACGTCACCAATCCGTTGCTCGGTCCGCGCGGCGCGGTGTCAGTATATGGAAGGCAAAAGGGGCTTCGAGAGGAGCACTCCGTGCAGCTTGAGTCCGGGAGCGAGCGCATCGCAGAAATGTTGTGCGCGTCGGCAGGAAAATCAACAGATCTAAAAAATGCTGCGGGGACGGGTGCAGCGGGCGGTATAGCTTTTGGCTTAATGGCAGCAGCAAACGCAAAACTGCTGCCTGGTTTCGAGCTGGTGTCAGCGTGGCTCGATCTTGACAGAAAAATCGCCGCCGCCGACATCGTGCTGACCGGGGAAGGCCGGTTTGATGAGACTTCCATGGAAGGTAAAGGTCCCGGCGCCATTGCGGCGCAGGCCCTGTCTCTTGGGAAAATTGTGCATGTGTTTGCAGGGCAAGTTACGGCCATCGCGCGACCAGGAATGACATTGCACACAATCACGCCGGCCGGAATGCCGCTCGCTCATGCGCTTCGAAATTCGGCACCTAACCTGCACGCGAAAGTGCGCTCCGTATTCGCTACCGGCGACTTACTATCACAGGAGCAGTGAGAAGCATTTTAAGGAGTTAGCGACTTCGCACTCTATTCATCTAAATGAACACAAATCGCGGAAGAAACCCTCGTAGGCTCCGCACGTGTCCGCGATTAGATACTTAGCTTCTTGTTACATAATTCGCCGTTTCTATTTGTGAACACACCTACAGTCGCATCTATCACTGAGTGTTTTCGCCAGTGAGCGACTTTCCCGCTGGCGCCAACGCGGCCCGCGACACCCGCACCTTCCGAGTAAAGTCGCACTTCTGAATCGCCGCCATCACATCATCCTCGTCGGCCTCGAGGTATTTCTGGGTGACCGAGACGTCGCTGTGATTCAGCGCCGCCTTCAAGATCATCAGGTCGTTCCCGCTATTCTTATAGACCTTCCGGGCCCAGGTCTTTCGTAACGTGTGCGTGCCGAGGCGACCGTCGTTCTCGATGTCGGCGGCGGTGAAGGCCGCATGGATGATGCGCCGGGCGCTTTCGCGCGAGAGCGGACGCAGGTTCCCTTCCCCATCGCCTTCGCGGGAGATGAAGAGCGGCATGTCGGGCGACAGTTCGAGTCGGCGGCGTAACCACCCGATGTAGCTCTCGAGTGCGCGGTGCAACTCGGGCAGCACCGGGATCCAGCGCGTGCGGCCGTAGCCGCCCTTCATATTGCGCGGCGCGATACCGATCTTGCTCACGATTTCCCCGGAGCGGAGGACGGAGCCGACGGTGAGGGACAGGATCTCCGAGATCCGGAATCCGGTGAACCACTGCGCCGTGACGAGTGTGCGATCACGCGGTGACAATTCGCGGACGACCGACAGGAGCATGCGTTCTTCGAGAGGAGTAAGGGAGCGACGACCAGCCATGCCCCAGAGATGCAACTCTGCTCCAGCCTCCCCACTCTCCTCACCACCCAGGCCACCCCACCCGCCCTCCCGCCAGTGTGGCGTTTCATCCCTTTTGGCATACTCGCCGGGGCCAGGTGGGCCGATTGCAGGCCTCCTGTTTCCAGCCCAACACAACGTTACCGCACATTCGTTTCCTTCTGTCCCGCCAGCCCATCCTACCCCACTGGCCCGCTCCGCACCAAGTAGGCATTTCCAACTCCTTTTACTTGCGCCCCCGCGACCAGAGCCATACGCGGCTAACGTGAGTCAGCCGGTGGATTCCAAACGGATCGGCACGACCTAGAAAGCTAGTGATGAGGTATGTTCTAGTAGACGGGTTCACCAACGAGAGCAGAGGCGGAGAGTGCTTTCGTTTTGCGGCGCAATCGGCAGGCGAACTAGGACTGAGGGCACTCCCCCTTCCGGTCTGCACGATTGGTCCCATCAAGCGCTTTCCCTTCCCATGAATAATACATACTCCCGTCGCCACTTCCTCAAGACCTCCGGCATGGCCTCCCTGGCCTTAGCCGCCCCCGCCATTCTGCGCAGCCAGCAGTCGATGTCGCCGAATAACCGCATCAACATCGCCCTCGTGGGGGTCGGGGGACAAGGCCGGTCAGCCATCGACGGACTCAAGGACGAGAACTTCGTGGCCTTCTGTGACGTGGATGAGGCGCGCGCGGCCAAGACCTACGAGGAGTTCCCGAACGTTCCCCGCTTCCGCGATTTCCGGAAGATGCTGGAGAAAATGGGCAACCAGATCGACGCGGTCACGGTCTCCACGCCCGACCACATGCATTTCCCGATCGCGATGGCTGCCTTGTCGCTCGGCAAGCATGTGTTCGTCGAAAAGCCCCTGACGCACACCGTCGCCGAGGCCCGGCAACTCGACAAACTTGCCCGCGAGAAGAAGGTCGCCACCCAGATGGGCAACCAAGGCCACGCCAACGAAGGCATGCGCCTCATCAAGGAATGGCACCAGGCGGGCGTCCTCGGTGAAGTCCGCGAACTCCACAGTTGGACCGACCGCCCGATCTGGCCCCAGGGCGTCGGCGCCCCGGATCACAGCAAGATGATGCCCGTCGTCCCCTCCACGCTCGACTGGGACCTCTGGCTCGGCGTCGCCGCCATGCGGGAATACGATCCCGCCTACGTGCCGTTCGCGTGGCGCGGCTATTGGGATTTCGGCACCGGCGCCCTTGGCGACATGGGCTGTCACATCATGGACGGCTCCTACTGGGCCCTTGAGCTCACCCAGCCGACGCGCGTGGAGGCCATCAGCGCCCGCCAGACCGACCTGAGCCCGCCGACCGCTTCAGTGGTCACCTATCACTTCCCGGCCCGCGGCAAATACCCGGCCCTGAAGTGGACGTGGTATGACGGCGGCCTCATGCCGCTGCTGCCGCCCGACCTCGAGGCCGCCCGCCAGCTCGAGCCCAACGGCACCCTTGTCGTCGGCAGCAAGGCCACCGTCTTCGCCGATACCTATTACTCCAGCGCCCGCATCATCCCCGAGGTCAAACGCCGCGAACTCGCCCCCACGCTCCCCGCCAAGACCCTCCCCCGTGTCGAGGGGGGCCACTTCAAGGAGTGGGTTCGCGCCTGCAAGGGCGGCAGGCCCGCCGGATCGAACTTCGAGTACGCCGCGCAGCTCACCGAGACGGTCCTGCTGAGCAACGTCGCCGTGCGCGTCCGCCGCCCCATCGAGTGGGACGCGGCCGCGATGAAGGTCACAAACCTGCCCGAGGCCAACCAGTACCTCACCAAGTCCTACCGCCCCGGCCACGGCGTCTGAGCCCCCATCCATTAAACCCATGAGCGACAACACCGCCTCCCCCCCCAAGTCCATCTGCAACGAATACACCGCGGCCTTCCTGCTGCTGCGGTTGTTCCTGGGTCTGCGCACCCTGCTGGCCGGCATCGAGAAGTTCGAATCCGGCGGCAAGTACTCCTTTGAGGCCTACTACGCGAACATGGCACGCATGGCCTCCGGCATCACCGGCGCCTCGTTCATGCCGCTGTGGATGACCAAGACCTTTGCGATGTCGCTGGGCTACCTGCTGATCGTCTTCGGGACGGCGTTGCTGCTGGGCCTCAAGACCCGCGCCACGCTCTTTTTCACCGGCCTGCTCTACGTCGGCCTCTCCTTCGGCCTGATGGCCGTGCAGGAGGCCGAGGGTGTGGCCTGGCTCGGCATGCACCTCGCCCTCTTCGCGGGCGCCCTCGTGCTGGTGAAGCACAACCGTTTCGCCCTCTGGGCCGACAAGAACTGACCCCGCGCCATGTCCGCGACTTCCCCCTCCTCCTACCCGTCCTTCACCCGGCGCGACTTCCTGTCCACCGGCGCGAAGCTCGGGGCCGTGCTCGTCGCCGCGCCCAGCCTGATCCGCGCGGCCACGGGTTCCCAGACCCTGAACATCGGCCTCATCGGCTGCGGCGAACAGGGCCGCGTGCTGCTCAATGCCGCGCTCAAGATCCCCGACATCCGCTTCAAGGCCGTCTGCGACATCTGGGCCTACAACCGCACCTACGCCGAGCGCCTGCTGGGCAAGTTCGGCCACGAGGCCAAGCCCTTCGAGAACTACCGCGAGATGCTCTCAGCGGTGCCCGAACTCGATGCGGTCATCGTCGCCACGCCGGACTTCGTGCACGCCGAGCACACCAACGCCGCCCTCAAGGCCGGCAAGCACGTCTATTGCGAGAAGCTCATGGCTCACACCGTGGAGGCCGCCCGTTCGATGGTCGTCACCGCCCGCGAGACCGGCAAATTGCTCCAAGTCGGCCACCAGCGCCGCAGCAACCCCCGTTACCAGCACGCCCGCGACAAGATCGTGCGCGACGCCAAGATGCTCGGCCGCATCACCAACGCCTCCGGCCAGTGGAACCGCGCCGTCACCGAGGACCTCGGTTACCCGGCCAAATACGCGCTCCCCGAGGCCAAGCTGGCGGAATACGGCTACGCCAACATGCACGAGTTCCGGAACTGGCGCTGGTTCAAGCGCTATGCCGGCGGCCCGATCTCCGACTTGGGTGCGCACCAGATCGACATCTTCAACTGGATGCTCGGCGCCAATCCGACCTCGGTCCTCGCCGGCGGCGGCGTGGATTACTACAAGACGCACGAGTGGTATGACAACGCGATCGCCATTTACGAATACTCGACTCCGGCCGGTCCCGTCCGCGCCACCTACCAGGTGCTCACCACCACGAGCGCCGGCGGCGGCTACCATG
>CBINOW010000210.1:0-5780 GCA_966252395.1 uncultured Oleiharenicola sp.
ACGGCCTCGTGACCGAGCGCGACCTTCAACGGCATTCTGGCTACGCTCTAAGTCCTATACGGTCCGTAAGCCCGACAAAGCCCGTCTGCTCCGCAGTCGGGCTTTTTTCATGCGTTCGCGCTAACCGGCCGCGCCCGCAAATAGCCCCGGCTCAACCCCAGCCCGGCCGCCCACAACCCCAGTCCGATCCACGCCGGCACCAGGTGCCGCCAGTCGGTGTAGCCGACGTGGTAGTGAATCCCGATCGCGGCCGCATACGCCGGCAGGCCGAGGCCGAGCATCGCGCGCCAAAGCCACGCCTCGCCGCGGCGAAAACACCACAGCACGGGGAGCAGCATGGCCGTGCCGGTCGCGAGCAACATGCCGCCGAGCGTGGCGCGGTCGTGCGCCACGACGCCCATCAGCCGTTCGCCGAGCGCCTGCACCTGCTCCGTCGTCATGCAGAGAAAGCCACGATCCTCCGCCACGAAGACCGAGGTCATGCCAATGCCCAGGATGAGGCCGCCGGCAAACAGCAGCCCGACCGCGTGCACCACCCACAGCAGTTGCGCCCACTGGGCCCGTCGCCACGCGGGGTCCTCCTCGTCCACTGCGACAGCGGGCCGTGCACCGCCGCCAGATTCCGACACCATGACCTGCACCGTGAATTGCAACAACAAGACCGCCACGAACGCGTGCAGCGTGTCGAAATACCCGAAGCCAAAAAATGCAAAGAAACTCGCGAACCCCGCCAGCGCCGACGCCACCACCGCCGTCTTCGCACCATGCCGCGCTGCACGGGTGCCACCCCGCCCGAGGCACCAGTAAAGCCAGCCCAACCCGAGCATCACGCCCGCCAGCGTCGCACGATCGTGCGCCATGAAGGCGAACAAGGTCGGCATCGTCCGCTCCAGCAGCTGCGCGGTCAGCCCCAGATAGTGCTCGTCATAGGGCAACAGCACGCGCGTGAGCGACAACGCCAGCGTGGCCCCGCCGCCCAGCGCCATCGCCGCCCCGAGGATGGCCGTCCAGAACCACGCCCGCCGGAACACGCCGACTTCCGCTTCGGGCGCCACCGGCAACCTCGCCAACAGCGCCTCGTTGCATCGCTTCACCAGTCCCGGCCCGCGATAAACCAAACCCGCATCCACCAAGAGCAGGTCAGCCCCCGCCTCGGCCAACGCAACGGCATTGCCCGGTGCGCCGACTCCACCCGCGACGATGAGCGGGGCTCCGGCCGGCAGGGCCGCGCGCCACGCGCGGACCTTTTCGGGCAACGTCGGCGGCATGACCGCCGGCACCGACCAGCCGCCGTCCGCATTGTGGAGCCCCACCTGCAACACGACGCCCGCCAAATCCGCTTCCGGCGCGTGGTCCCAGGCGAGCACAGGCAGATTGGTGCCGCCCGGCAGCCGCAGCCATTCATGACCGTCCAAATCCCAATATCGCTTCAGCACGGGCACTCCCACGGCACCGACTTGCGGCCCTTCAGGATAGACCAGTTCGTCCTCCAATATCTCCCCGGCCTCCCGGCTCACCTGACGCCGATTCGCTTCGGTCACCTCCAGGCAGCCCACGCCAAAACATGCCAGTCCCTGCGAAGCCCGGCACTCCGGATCCACCCGCCAGCCCAGTCCGAGCGGCGACGCGTAACGTGTGCCCGACACGGTTACCGCCAGTCGCGGCTCCGGCGCCATGTGCCCCATGAACTCGATCACCGCCCGCCCGGGCGCGCTCTTCCCGAGCGTCCCGATCACCCCCAACGCCAACGCCCGCCCCGCCGCATCCGGCAGACAAAACAGCGCCCGCTGCGCGACCGTGCGATAAAACCAATCCGGCATGCTGCTTGTCTAGCGTCCAACCACGCCGCCGCCAAGCCGATGTTCTCGCCAATCGCGTCATCGTTCATCGCTTTTGCCATGCCTCCAATTTCTTCATGAGCTCCAGCCGATGACTGAACATCAGGAAGTGATCGGCGGGCATGCTGAGCAGCTCCACCTTTGCACCTGCAGACTTCAAGCGGTGAACGTTTCGCTCAACGTAGGCCAGTGGCACACGGTTGTCGGTCTCGCCGGTGATGAAGAGGATTGGGCGATCGTGCCATTCACGAAAAAAGGCTGCCGAATGAATGACGGATTCGTCGAGCACGGGCGACAGGAAGACCAGCGAATGCAATTGCTCGGACCGTGCGGTCGCGAGCCGGCTCAACGCCAGCCCACCATTCGACAACCCGATGACATCTACGCGCCTTCGGTCAATGGTGATGACCTGCCCGGCAATCGCCAGCGCCCGGTCGAAAGCCTCGACGCTGGCCGTGCCCTCCCACCACCCCATTCCATTGCTTGGGGCCAACAGGACGCACCCCAGACGGTCCGCCAGCCCCGCGAGAATCCAGAGATAGGCCTGAAAATTTCCCCCGCTTCCGTGGAAGAACACGATCACCGCCGCAGGCTTCGTCCGGTCCAATTTGGCGGGCACATATAGAAAGCTGTGTCCGCTGATGATCCCGCCGCCAGCCACACCGGAACCCGGCGCTCGAAACTCCGGCGTTACGGATTCGGGACGGCCGGCGAACCCGAGCAGGTCAACGTAAGTCTCTCCCATCGCGGACGGCAAATTGCGGAAATCAATATCTGCGGCGATTTCCCGGTAAATCGCCGCCGTGTGCCGCCGCAGTTCGGCTGCTTGTGTTGTGGTCAACAACGGGTCAACCAGCGGCATAACCGAGAATGCGAACATCAGCTGATCGACCTCCGGAACGACGCAGATTGGCGAGAACCATGCCGGTCCATTGCTTCCGTTCGCAAAGTGACTTGTGACCCGACCAGGTGAACGCCCACTGCGCTCATTCGCCGCCAACAACACCAATGCGCACAGCGCCACCGTCAGCATCGAGAGTCCAACTACTGAAACCGTCCACGGTTTCGTGCGTTTTGCCCACGCCGTAAACCCAGCCCAGGGAAGAAGGCCGACGCAAATCGCCAGAACCGCACACGCGCGCCCCGCCCAAGTCTCTGCGACCAGCAGGAGAATCAACCCCGCTCCCGCCACTGGAACCGCCCCCATCCCGGCAACTACCCGCAGTCCCATACAGTCTCTTTCCGGTCGATTTACGGATGCATTCCTCACGCGGCCACACTCTCGCCCTCTTCCGCTTTACCGCCAAGCCGGTAGTTTGGTTTGTGTCAGACGCTGACCGGAGCACGACTCGATCATCTATCCCGCAAAAGGCTGATAAAACTTACTCATCGTGGTCAAATTTCCCCTGTCTTGCGCGGTATCCCCGCTCCTCAAGCGTCCCGGATTGACCCATCCCACGCGCGGTGGGCCCGCGCAGTGCCGCAGTCGGGACAGGTCGTGAGGTCGAGCGGGGCTGCGCAGTGCGGACATACGGCCTGCGAGGCGAAGGGATCGTAGGCCTGCCGGCATGACGGACACAGCCAGAAGTTGCCCATCGGCGGCGAGGCGTGGCACTCCGGACACTTGAACCCCGGACGGCGCGGCAGCCGCTCCACGCGGCGCAATTCGCGCGCGTGTTTGAAGCTCGCCCAGCTGTTGGACAGGAGGAAGAAGGCCATGATGCCCATCCACCAAGATTTCCACCACACGGCGAGACCCACGATGCCCGCACCGCCGACCAAACCGATGCCGGTCGCCAGCAGGAGGCTGCGTCCGCGGCCGAGCGGATACCACAACAAGGAGCGCAGTATCTGTCCGCCATCCAGCGGATAAACCGGCAGGAGGTTGAACACCAGCAGCAGGCGATTCATCCCGTAGATCGCTCCGACGAATCGATACAGGTCCTCATTCCGGTCAAACATCCCGTTCGTCGCCAAGGCCCAGCCGATCACATAGAAGACAGGCCAGAGAGCCACATTGACGAGCGGTCCGGCGGCGATGCTCCACAAAGTGGCCCCCGGACGCTGCGGTGGGGCCACGTAGGCCACGCCACCGAGCGGCCAGAGGACAATCTGGTTGGCCTGCCCGCCCACCTGCCGCGTGGCCAGCGCGTGACCGAACTCGTGCATGGTCACCACCACGAACAGCATCAGATACTCTGCCAACGCCCAGACCGGCTCGTCATACTTGGGCACGCGGGTCGAAACCGAATACATGGCCACGACCAGCCAGCTCCAGTGGACATGCACGTCGATGCCCCACAGGCGGAACAGGCGGAGCGAACCCTGATTGGTCGGAAACATCACCGAGACCTACGGCCCGCCGGCTCGGGTGCAACTCCGCATCCCGTCAGTCGTCTGCGTCGGCTTACTCCGCCGGGATTTCCAGCCGGTGTGCGCGCGCGATCGCCGCGGTGGTCGCTTCGGCAACCTTCGCCTCGGCGGCGAATTCCGGCCAGCGGGCGACAACAGCGCAGACCTCGTCGGTGATCGCGTTCACGCGGGTCTTCTTGAGGAAACCAACCTCCGCGCAGGCAGAGAAGTCGGCGCGGGTGAAGCCGTCGCGTTTGCCGTTGATCGTCATCTGGTGCGTGGCCGTCCACTCGCCGCTCGGGTTGTAGCTGTAGCACACGTCGAAGGCGGGCGAGAGCGACCAGGTGCCGTCACGGTCCATGAGGAAGGCGATGTTCTTCACGTGGTCGTCCTGGTCGCGGGCGACGACGTTGAACACCATGCGACGGAACTGTTGCTCGACCTGCGCGGGCGGCAGATTGAGCTGGCGCATGATCAGCAGCGCCTGCTCGTAGGAATACGCACCGGCCGCGTTGAAGTCGTAGTGCCCGAGCGCGCAGAGCGACTGCATGTGCAGCTTCTCGCCGTCGGGCAGGCGATCGAAGCGCTTCGTCATGAAATGCCGGCGGCCGTTCTCCTCCAGCAGGCGACACTCGCTCATCGTGATGCCGGCGGCCTTCGCCATCAGGTGGTAGGCATACTCGATCGCACCGAAACCCTTCGGGTCGTCGAGCTCCTTGTCCTTGTTGCCCTTCACGCCGTCGAACTTGAGCAGCCAGTATTCGAAGCCCGCGCCCGCGCGCACCTGCCCCGAGCGGACCTCCTGCGTCGCGGGGTTCCAGGCGATGACGGCCTTCGCCCGCGCGCCGCCGGCGGAGGTGCCCACGCGCAGGATGTCGTTGAGCGCCTTCTCGCGCGACTTCGGCTGGAAGTTGCCCGTCAGCGCATCGCGGTTGGCGAGCACCTCGGAGGCGAGGCCGACGAGCGCGTCGAGGTCGATCTTCGACGCCTTCTGCGGCCGCGGCCCCATCGTCGGCGCAAACTCCAACGCGCCCATGCCGCGCGTGCCCGTGTAGCAGAGGCGCTCGATTGCGCTGAAGCTCTCCGGCCGGCGACCTTGCGCGGCCAGCCACGCGTCAATCAGCGCGTTGCCGAATTTGTCGGGTAGCGAATCCGCCAGCAGGCCGGGCAGGCCATGGAAGGTTCGGCGCGGCAGCGCGGGGAATTGGTAAACCAGCGAGCCCAACGGCATCGTGATCGGCGAGACCTGGATGCCGCTCTGCACGAAGGCCGGATCGTATTGGAACGCCGCCACCTCGCCGCCGTCCTCCAATGAGACGGCACCGATGTCGCGCCCCCAGAGTCTGACGCGGGCGATCATGACGACTTACCCCAGGTCCATTTTCCCGCCGGCGGCTCCGACACGCGGCGCCCCGAGGCGCGCTGACGCTTGCTCTCGTAGAGCCGCAGTTGGTCGAGCGGACTGGGCGGCGGCTCGGCCATGAGCTGGTCAATGCGGTCCATCAGCCCCAAAGCCCGGCAGATGCGCAGAAAACCCGACAATTGCGTGGCCGCCTCACCCCGCTCAAGACGCTGGATCGTGCGGACGCC
>CBINOW010000211.1:0-5759 GCA_966252395.1 uncultured Oleiharenicola sp.
CTCATCGACCATGATCTTCGTGCTGCAAAAAATGATGCCAAAGCGGAAGTCGTGCAGGTCGATCAGGCGCGTGAGCACCTCGATCTTGGAACGGCGGTCCACCTCGAAGTAGATCTGCTCCACCTTGGGCGCGTTTTGCGCATGGGCCTCGATCTTCACCCACTCGGGGTCACGGGTGTAGCGCTTGATCAGCTCCTGGATGCCGCGCGGCATCGTGGCCGAGAAAAACAGGCACTGCCGCTGTTCGGGCACGGCCGAGAGGATGCGCTCGATATCGTCGCGGAACCCCATGTCGAGCATGCGGTCGGCCTCGTCGAGCACGACGACCTTGAGTGTGTCGAGCCGGAGCGTGCCGCGCTCCATGTGGTCCATCACGCGGCCGGGCGTGCCGATGACGACCTGCGCGCCGGCCGCCAGCGCGCGGAACTGCCGCTCGTAGCTCTGGCCCCCGTAGATCGGCACCTCCATGAGGCCGCGCTTGAACGACCCCAGCTTGCCGCACTCCTCGGCCACCTGCACCGCCAGTTCGCGCGTCGGGCAGAGCACGAGCACCTGCACCTTCTTCAAGGTCACATCCACCTTTTCGATGGCCGGGATGGCAAACGCCGCGGTCTTGCCCGACCCCGTGGCGGACTGGCCCACCACGTCGCGACCGCTGAGCGCATGCGGGATCACGGCGGTCTGGAT
The DNA here is from genome assembly GCA_966252395.1 of uncultured Oleiharenicola sp. Lineage (GTDB taxonomy): Bacteria > Verrucomicrobiota > Verrucomicrobiia > Opitutales > Opitutaceae > Lacunisphaera. The sequence continues at coordinate 688 of CBINOW010000211.1, forward strand.
GGGCGAGGCTTCCTCGAAACCCATCTTATCCACCGCCTTCAAGATTTCCGGCGAGAGGCCGAGTTCGCTGAACGGACGTTTTTCCATGCCCTCAGCGTGCGGGCTCGCCGGGAAAAGGAGAGCCAAAACTTGATGGTTTCCGGCTGGCCGCCGGCAGGCTGACGGGCACACTTCCCGTCATGAGCGACGCGGATGCCCTCGATCATGTTTGCCAGGATGGCTGCCTGCGGATTCGCCTGCGCAATGACGACATCTTGCGCAAAATGGAGCCCACCATCCGGCTCATCAGCGAATTGATCGACGCGAAGCGTCCGAAGGTCACCTTGATCGACTTTCGAGAAATTCCGGTGCCCACCACTTTCATGGACAAGTATCAGCTCGGGGAGCTGGCCGGCCGCTACCTGCCCGGCCGCCTCGTCGCCACGCTGGTGCGTCCCGACCAGGCAGATCGGAACTACATCGGCAAGATGGTCGCGATCAACCGCGGTGCCCTGATCGAAGTCTTCACTGATCCCGCCGCCGCCGAGGTGTGGTTGCAGCAGCAGACCGCCACGGGACGATCGGCGTAACCTTGGTAAAAAACATCCCGCATCCGGGCCGGCGATAGCTAATTACATGTTCTAGGGTGTTGCTCCGCTTGATCGTCAGAGGCGCGCCAGCATTTTCGGCCGCGTTCTTTCACCGCCTAAGTCGGCGTCCCTTCCTGGATGCCGGCACGGGGGAACCAAATTCCGCCGCATTCGCGTGCGACGGACGGGGCGAACGGCCGTGGGTAACCGCGGCCAAGGTCACTTCCTGCGACCGAGCCCGTCAGCTAACCTCGTCGGCAACGGGAAGGGTGATCCACGGCGGCTCCGCTCGGGCGGATGTCTGCACGGTCTCCCTGCATCAACCACGCCTACGCGTCCACGGGAACACCGTGCCCGCACCGGCGCTTCGCTGGAGAGATTCATGAACACCATTCCCGCGGTCCTTTGGGGCCGCTTCGTCCACCGTCTTGAACGCGCCGACCCGCTGCGCGTCGTGATCGGCGGCTACCTGTCCTACGTGCTGATCGGCTGGGCGCTGTTGTGCCTGCCTTTCAGCCAGCAGGCTTCCGGCGCCACTCCGCTCGACCATCTGTTTATGGCAACGTCAGCCATGTCCACCACCGGTTTGGCGACCGTGAGCACGGCCGACACGTATAGTTTTTTCGGCGAATTTGTGATCCTGATGCTTATCCAGGCCGGCGGCCTCGGCTACATGACCATCGGCTCGTTCATCATGCTTTCCCTCTCCGGCCGTTTGCCCCAGGTGCATCAACGGGTGAGCCGCGCGGCGCTCACCCTGCCGGCCGGCTTTGATCTGGGGCATTTCCTGCGGCTCATGATTCTGTTCACCCTGGCCGTCGAAGCAGCGGGTGCGGTTGCACTCTACATCGCGGTGTTTCTTCCGCACGGGGCACCCCAGCCGCTCTGGCAGGCGGTCTTCCACAGTGTTTCCGCGTTCTGCACCGCCGGCTTCGGTCTCTTCAACGACAGCTTTGAATCCTACCGCGGCGACCGCGCGCTCAACCTCATCCTCATCGCGCTCAGTTATCTCGGAGCCATAGGCTTCATCGTCGTGAGCGATCTCTGGCACTCGCTGCGCGGACGCAGTGCCAGTATCACCCTTTCCTCGAAGATCATCCTGCTGAGCACGCTATTGGTTTCCGTCGTCGGCACCCTGCTTTTCTTCATCGACGAACCCAGCGTGCAAGCCCTGCCCACGGGGGAGCGTTGGCTGGTGTCGTGGTTCCAAGTCATGACTGCCAGCACCACCGTCGGTTTCAACACCGTGCCCATAGGCGGATTGTCGGCCAGTTCCCTGTTTCTGCTGGTGCTCGTGATGATGATCGGCGCCTCACCCTCGGGCACCGGCGGCGGCATCAAAACGACGACATTCACGGCGCTGTGGGCGGTGATGACCGCCGTGGTGAAGCGCCGCCGTGAGCCCGTTTTCATGGGACGTGAGATTCCGGAAGCCCGGGTGCGTGCCGCCGTGGCCTCCTTTCTGTTCTACTGCCTGACCCTGGCCGCCGGCATCTACGCGCTCGCGTTGGTCGAAACCGCCCCGCTTGCCGACCAAATGTTCGAATGTGCTTCCGCGCTCGGCACGGTCGGCCTGAGCCGCGGGATCACCGGGAGCCTCAGTGAATGGGGCAAAGGCATCATCATCCTGCTTATGTTTCTCGGACGTGTCGGCCCGGTGGCGATGGGGATGGCGTTCTTCCGCACTCCTTCCACGCCGGACCGGGAGCTTCCCGAGGAGGATGTCGCCATCTGAGGCGGTCCGAGATTTGCCTCGCTATGCCCGGCGATTCCCCGGGTAATGACCCGCTATGCCATTTTCCAAGCTCGGGCTGCCGCCCGCCCTCGTCAACGGAGTCAAGGCCATGGGTTACACCGACCCGACGCCCATTCAGCTCCGTGCCATCCCCGTCGTGCTCGGCGGCGGCGACCTCATCGGCTCGGCCCAGACCGGCACGGGCAAGACCGCGGCCTTCGCCCTCCCCACCCTCGCCCGCCTCGGCAAACACGAGCCCCGCGGTCCGCGTGTGCTCATCCTTGAGCCCACCCGCGAACTGGCAGCGCAGGTTGAGACCGCCTTCCGTGACTTCGGCCGCTTCACCGACATCCGCGCCACCGTCGTGCACGGCGGCGTCGGCTACGGCCGCCAGCGCAGCGAACTCCAGGCCGGCACCGACGTCGTTATCGCCACGCCCGGCCGCCTGATGGACTTCATCAACGAGCGCACGCTCCGCCTCGACGGCGTCAAGATCCTCATCCTCGACGAGGTGGACCGCATGCTCGACATGGGTTTCGTGAAGGACGTGAAGAAGATCATCGGCATGTGCCCGCGCGAGCGCCAGACCCTGTTCTTCTCCGCGACCGTGCCGCCGGAGATCGAGGAGGTCGCCCGCTTCGCGCTGCGCAACCCCGCCCGGGTCGAGATCGGCGTTTCCCGCACGGTCAACCAGTCGGTCACCCACGCGTTTTATCCCGTGCCGCAGGGGCTCAAGTTCGACCTGCTCGTCGCGCTGCTCGAGAAGACCGACTTCCACAGCTGCATCGTGTTTTCCCGCACCAAGCACGGTGCCGACAAGATCGCCCGCAAGCTGAAGGCCGCGAACCATTCCGTTGCGGTCCTCCACGCCAACCGCTCGCAAAACCAGCGGGTCGAGGCGCTCGCCGGCTTCAAGTCCGGCAAATACGAGGTGATGGTCGCGACCGACATCGCCGCGCGTGGCATCGACGTCGCGGGAGTATCGCACGTCATCAACTACGACATCCCGGCGAACCCCGAGGACTACGTGCACCGCATCGGCCGCACCGGTCGCGCCGCGGCGGTCGGCGACGCCTTCACCATCACCACGCCCGACCAGGCCGGCGAGATCCGCGACATCGAGCGTTTCATCGGCCAGAAGGTCCCGCAGCTGAAGCTCGAGGGCTTCAACTACCACGCCCAGCCCAAGCCCGCCATGGGCTTCCAAGGCGCCGCCCCCTCCCACGGCCAGCGGCCGCACCACGGTCACGGTGGCGGACGCGGTGGTCAGGGCGGACATGGCGGCGGGCGTGGCCAGCAGCAGCGCGAACCGCGCTACTTCCAGCCTTCCAGCCAGACTCAGGCCCCGCAGCCGGCCCAACCGCAGGGTCACGGTGGCGGCCACAGCCAGCAGCCCGCGCATCCGTCGCGCAAATTCGGCAACCTCTCGCGTGGTCGCTGGCAGCGGCGCTGAGCGCCGGTCCGGCGTTCAGCTCACCTTGCGGCGACGGCGCAGCAGCGCCACCGCCGCGAGACCTGCGCCCATCAGGGCGTAGGTGCCGGGTTCCGGCACCGCCTGGATGGTCAGCTTATTGGTCAGGTAAGAGACGTGGAAGTCGTAGGGATTGCCGCCAAAATAGGCCGTGAATCCATCACCGTTGTTGGGCAAGCCGGCCAGATAGCCGCTGATGCCGCTGCCACCCGAGGTGATGTCCATGAGCGTGTAGGTCATGTTGGCCGTGGGCGCACTGAGCAGGTTGAGACTCAGCTGAAGCAGGCCGGCGCCGATGTTAACTGTTCCCGGATTCTGAAAGACGATCTTGTCCGCGGTAGTGGCATCGAGCTCGATGGAGAAGATGGATGCGCCGGTGACGCTGAAGTTGCCGTTGGCGAAGGTCAGGGTGCCGATGGAATTGCCCGGCGCCAGCGTGCCCCCGGTCACGGCCAGACCGCCGTTGATGATACCCGTGCCCCCGATGGTGCCGGAGGTGTTGGTGAGATTGGCGTTCGTGAAGAGCGTGCCGCTGACAATGTTCATCAGGCCGAGGTTGGTCATCGGCGAATAAACATACATGTTGCCCCCGCCCAGCGTGATGGTGCCACCCGCCGCGTTGGTGCTGGTGTCGTCGCTGTAGTAGCCGAAATAAAGCGTGCCGGTGTTGACAGCGAGGGAGCCCTGGTTGGTCAGGGTCTCGGCGTAGAGGTAGCCGGTCGTGTTGGTGTTGTGGGTCAGGGAACCCTGGTTGGTGATCGCCGTGCCGGCGCTGCCGTCGGTGTAGAGGGAGAGCGCACCGGTTACCGAAGTCGTGGCATCGAGCGTCAGGGTGTTGTTTGTGCCCTGCACATACAGGTAGCTGCCGGTGCCCTGGGTGATGGTTTTGCCGCTCAATGTGCCGACCTGCTGCCAGTAGAGGCCGGCGTTGGCCGCCATGCTGAGCAAGGCACCCGTGAAGCTGGCGTTGTTCTGCAGGCGCACGTAGCTGCTACCAGCGCTCAAGGCCAGGTCACCCATGAGGGTCGTGCCACTCAGATAGCCACCCGAGGAGGTGAAGGAAAGCGCACCGCTGGCGATGGTGCCACCGCTGATCGTGCCGCCGTAGAGCTCAAAGGCGCCTCCGGTCGGGGCGTTGAGCGTGGTGGCAGAGTTGTCGACCGTGCCATTGAGCCGGGCGCGGCCGCCGGTGCCGAGAGTAACGGAGCCGAGGTTGGCGGTCGTGGTGTTGCCGTCGAAGAACAGCGTGCCGCTGTTTTGGGCCGTCACCGTGCCGTTGTTGTCAAAGTTGCCGCGC
>CBINOW010000212.1:0-5684 GCA_966252395.1 uncultured Oleiharenicola sp.
AGGCGGCCAGATGCCCCTCTACCGCAAGCTCCCGCACCGCGGCTTCAACAACTACGAGTTCCGCACGGAATACGCCGTCGTGAACGTCGGCGACCTCGCCGCGCTTGACGCCAAGGTCACCGAGGTGAACGCCGAGGTGCTCGCGCAGGCCGGTCTGATCCGCGCCGACGTGACCATGCTCAAGGTGCTCGGCGACGGCGAAATCAGCCGCGCCCTCAAGGTCACCGCCCAGAAGTTCACCGGTTCCGCCAAGGCCAAGCTCGAGAAGGCCGGCGGTCAGGCGATCGTCGCCTGATGAAATGCGGATTGCGGATCACGGAATGCGGAACTGAAATCCGGATTCCGTGATTCGTCCCTAATCCGCGGTCCGCACTCCCCAATCCGCCAACAGACATGTTTTCCGCCTTCACGAACTCCATGAAGATCCCCGAGCTGCGCTCGCGGATCCTCTACACCCTGGGCTTGCTCTTCGTGGCGCGCGTCGGTGCGCACATTCCGCTGCCCGGCATCGACCCGAAGCCGCTGCAGCACTTCTTCGCCGACCAGACTGCGGCGGGCTCCGGCGCGCTCGTGGGGCTTTACAACATGTTCACGGGCGGCGCGCTTGTGAAGGGCGCCGTGTGCGCGCTGGGCATCATGCCCTACATCAGCGCCTCGATCATCTTCCAGTTGATGACCGCGGTGGTGCCGGCCCTCAGCCGCCTCCAGCAGGAGGGTGATGTCGGCCGCCAAAAGCTCACCCAATACACGCGCTACGCCACCGTCTTGATCTGTTTGATCCAAGGCGTCCTCTTGATCATGGCGCTCGAGAATCCCGCCCGCCTTTTCCCCGGTTACGACGTGAACACCTACGGGCAGATCGTCGTCGTCGGCAAGTTCTGGTTCATGGTGCAATCCACCGTGATCATGACCGCCGGCACGATGCTGCTGATGTGGCTCGGCGAGCAGATCACCCAGCGCGGCATCGGCAACGGTGTGTCACTCCTCATCACGGTCGGTATTCTCGCGGACATCCCCGGTGCCGCGGTCGCCACCTACCAGCTCTTCTTCGCTCCCGTCGGCGTGGCCAAGCTCGGCGCCATCGAGGGCGTCATGATGCTCGCGCTCTTCCTCACCGTCACGATGGGCATCATCGCCGTCACGCAGGGTCAGCGCAAGATTCCCGTCCAATACGCCAAGCGCGTAGTCGGCCAGAAGGTCTATGGCGGCCAGAGCTCCTTCCTCCCGCTCAAGGTCAACTACTCGGGCGTGATGCCGGTGATCTTCGCCAGCGCGATCCTGATGTTCCCGCAGCAGATCATGTCGTGGGCTGGTGCGGCGTATAACATCAAGTTCCTGGTCGAGTTCTCCAACAACCTCGTCCACGGCCATCCGATCTTCTATGTCGGCATGACGCTGCTCATCCTCTTTTTCAGCTATTTCTGGGTGTCCGTGATGTTCAAGCCGATCCAGATTGCCGATGACCTGAAGAAATACGGCGGCTATATCCCCGGCGTCCGTCCCGGCGAGCCGACTGCCAGCTTCCTCGACTTCATCATGACCCGCCTGACCCTCGCGGGCGCGATCTTCCTCACGATCATCGCGATCATTCCCGACGTCTTGCTCTTCGAACTCCAGGTTCCGTCGCGCGTCGCCTACTTCTTCGGTGGCACCGGCATGCTGATCACGGTCGGCGTCATCCTCGACACGATGCGCCAGATTGAAACCTTCCTGCTCCAGCGCCATTACGACGGATTCCTGAAGAAGGGTCGCATCCGTGGCCGCAGCACCTCCGCTTCCGTCGCTCTCGGCGAAGCCGCCAGCGACAAGGCTGTGATGCAAATCACTGCTTTCATGGTTGTTATGCTTCTGGTTGGTCTGGCCGCTTGGGCCATCCGCCACTGGGCTCTTTAATACTTTACTTCGGTGAGAGGGACTGAACACTCCAGCCCCTTTTCCGCTCTCGCCTCGGCGAAAGCGAAGTTCCTTCTCCTTGGTCCGATCGGTTCGCTTCCCGCGAATCTGGCCGCCCAAGTCCGTTCTTTGAATCTTGAGCACGTCTCTCCTGCGTCCCTTGTGCAACAGGAGATTTCGCGACGCACGCGTTCCGCCCTCCCGCGGGATGTGAACCAGGCCCATCTCGCGCTGCTGCGCAAATGGTTCTGGGCGCGCAAACCCGATGCGGGATTCCTTCTCGAAGGATTCCCGGCTACGCTGCTCCAAGCGTTGGTGTTCGATGAATGGCTCGAAGCCCGTGGGGAAAACCTCACCGGCTGCATCGCCCTTTCCGCCGCTCCGGCGGACGTCGTCACCCACTACCGCACCCAAGGCTTCGCTTGCGAAGCCTTCCACGCTGCCGCCTGATGATCCCAATCAAAAATTCGGAAGCCATCCGGCGCATGCGTGAGTCCTGCTCCATTGCGGCCACCGTCCTGGCCAAGATGAAGGAGCAGGTCCGTCCCGGTGTTACGACCTACGACTTGGATCAAATCGGCCGCGATCTCATTGCCTCGTTTGGCGCTCGCAGCGCCTGCTACGGCTACCAGTTGCAATCGCGTCGCTATCCCGCCTACACCTGTCTCTCGGTCAACGAAGAGGTCGTTCACGGCATCGGCTCCCTCAAGCGCATCCTGCGCGACGGCGACATCATCTCGCTCGACGTGGTCGTCGAATACAACGGCTACATCGGCGACAACGCCACGACGGTTCCGGTCGGTGCCATCGCCCCCCGCACCGCCGAGCTTCTGCAGATCACCGAGGAAGCCCTCGCGATCGGCATCCAGCAGGCGCAGGTCGGCAACCGCATCGGCGATATTTCACACGCCGTGCAGACCTTCGTCGAGGCCCACGGCTTCGGTGTCGTCCGCGAAATGGTCGGCCACGGCGTCGGCCGCGCAATGCACGAGGAGCCGCAGATCCCGAACTTCGGCAGGAAAAACTCCGGCGAGAAGATCAAGCCGGGCATGACCCTCGCCATCGAACCGATGGTCAACCTCGGCACCTACCGGGTTCGCACCCTCAGTGACGGCTGGACGGTGGTCACCTCCGACGGTTCGCCCTCCGCGCATTTCGAACACACCGTGCTCACGACCGACTCCGGCCCCGAGATCCTCACGATCCCGAAGGCCCCCTGAGTCTTCCTCCCTTTCCTCACTCTCAACAACTAACTCTCAACTAAAAACACCATGCCTCGTCTCCTCGGCGTCGAACTCCCCGCCAAAAAGAAGATCGGATACTCCCTCCGGTATATTTACGGCATTGGCCCTGCCCGGGCCGACCTCATCATCGAGACCGCCGGTCTCGACGCGAACATGCGCGCCTCGGATCTCACCGAGGAGCAGCTCAACAAGATCCTCCACATCATCACCGACAACAAGTGGGTGGTGGAGGGTGATCTCCGCCGCGAGATCGCCGGCAACTTGAAGCGCCTCCAGGCCATCAACTGCTACCGTGGCATCCGCCACCGCCGCAGCCTCCCGGTCCGCGGCCAGCGCACCAGCACCAACGCCCGCACCCGCAAGGGCCCGCGCAAGACCGTCGGCGTCACCAAGGCCAAGGAAGCCTAATCCTCAACTCCCCTCTCCATGTCCGAAGACAAATCCGCTCCCAAGAAGGAAAAGGCGCCCAAGAAGGTCGCCCCCGCCGCCGAAGGCGCCGCTGCTCCTGCCGCCGAGGCGAAGCCCGCCAAGGCCCCGAAGGCTCCCAAAGCCGACAAGCCCGCCGCCGAGGGCGCCGCTCCTGCGGCTCCCGCCGAGGCGGCCAAGCCCGTTGAACTCGTGGGCGGCGTGCCGAAGGCCGCCACCGCCGAGGACCTCCTTAAGGAGGAGCTCGCTTCCATCAAGGTCCGCAAGGCCAAGGGCTCGAAGAACATCAGCTCCGGCATCGCGAACATCGCCGCGACCTTCAACAACACGATCGTCTCGATCACCGACTCCAAGGGCAACGTCATCGCCTGGTCTTCGGCCGGCAAGTGCAACTTCCGCGGTTCGCGCAAGTCCACGGCCTACGCCGCCCAGGTTGTCGCCCAGGACGCCGCCCGCAACGCCATGGCCCACGGCCTCAAGGAGGTCCAGATCCGCGTGAGCGGTCCCGGCCTCGGTCGTGACTCCGCCATCCGTGGGCTCCAGGCCATCGGCTTGGAAATCTCCTCCATCATCGACGTCACCCCGGTGCCGCACAACGGCTGCCGTCCGCGCAAGAAGCGCCGCGTCTAACGTCCATCGCAACCACTTAAAATAACAGGATCCCACCATGGCTCGTTATACCGGACCCTCCACCCGCGTCAGCCGTCGCTTCGGCCAATACATCGTCGGCTCGCCGAAGGTGCTTGAGCGCCGTAATTTTCCTCCCGGTCAGCACGGCCCGAAGCTCCGTCGCAAGCTCTCCGAATACGCCGTCGGCCTCGCCGAGAAGCAGAAGCTCCGTTTCATCTACGGCCTGCTTGAGCGCCAGTTCCGCCGCGTGTTCGCCATCGCCAAGAAAGAGCGCGGCGTCACCGGTGAGCGCTTCCTGCAGCTCCTCGAGACCCGTCTCGACAGCGTCGTCTATCTTCTGGGCTTCGCCAAGAGCCGCGCCGCCGCCCGCCAGCTGGTCAACCACGGCCATGTGCGCGTGAACGGCCACAAGGTCGACATCGCCAGCTACAACGTGGTCGCCGGCGACGAGATCGAGATCCGTTCCTCGAACTCTTCCCGCCAGCTCGCCACCCGTGCCATCGAGGAAAACCGCGCCCGCGTGGTTCCCGGCTGGCTCGTGCGCAACGACGAGGCCCTCAAGGGCACCGTCACCCGCCTGCCCACGCGCGACGAGATGGAGCCCTCGATCAACGAGCAGCTCATCGTCGAATATTATTCGCGCTTCTGATCCCGTTTCTGCCGGTCGCTTAATCCAAACTTCTCCAACTCAACTCGCCTCATCACATGCCCAAGCGTCTCGGAAAGTTCGAAATTCCCTCCAAGCTCACCAAGGTCGAGGAGGGCTCTACGTCCACCTACGCCAAGTTCATCGCCGAGCCCTTCGAGGCCGGCTATGGCCACACGGTCGGCAACTCCCTCCGCCGCATCCTTCTCAGCTCCATCGAGGGCAGCGCCATCAGCTCGATCAAGATCGAGGGCGTGAACCATGAGTTCCAGTCCATCGACGGCGTCGTCGAGGATGTCACCGACATCGTCCTCAACCTGAAGAAAATCCTCATCGTCTCCGAGAAGCGCGAGCCCGTGCGCCTGTCGCTGAAGGTGAACAAGGAAGGCCCGGTCACCGCCGCCGACATCCAGGCCGACGCGAACATCAAGATCGTCAATCCCGAGCAGGTCATCTGCACGCTCGACAAGAAGCAGGCCTTCGAGGCTGAGATCGAGATCAAGACCGGCCGCGGCTACTGCCCCGGCGAGAACAACAAGAAGGAAGAGCAGGCCATCGGCGTCATTCCGATCGACTCCCTGTTCTCCCCGGTCCGTCTCGTCCGCTATGCCGTCGAGAACACCCGCGTGGGCCAGATCACCGACTACGACAAGCTCGTGCTCGAAGTCTGGACCGACGGCCGCATCACGCCCGACGACGCCCTCAAGCAGTCCGCCTCGATCCTCAAGCATCACCTCGATGTGTTCGACCGCGTCTCGCAGGAGACCTACGAGTTCGAGAGCCAGGCCGCCGAGGTCAGCGAGGAGCAGAACAAGCTCCGCAAGCTCCTCAACATGTCGGTCAAC
>CBINOW010000213.1:0-5681 GCA_966252395.1 uncultured Oleiharenicola sp.
CCCTTCCTGGACGAGTTCCTTCTCTTCCGCCACGCCCTGCGCAACGAACCACGCCCGCCCTTGACCTGGCTCGTCGTCGCCGGCTGGGCCGGCATGCGCGGCACCATCACGCTCGCCGCCGCCCTCTCGATTCCCGTCGCCTTGGCTGACGGCTCGCCGTTTCCCGGCCGCGACATGGTGATCTTTCTCTCCGCGGGCGTCATCGTCGTCACGCTGCTCCTGCAGGGCACCACGCTCGAATTCCTCATCTGCAAGCTGCGCGTGCGGCCTGACGACACCCAGGTGAAGGAGGAGCGCCTCGCCCGCATCGCCGCCGTCGAGGCCGGCCTCAAGCACCTGCGCGGCGCTTCCTACGTCACCACCACCCCCGAGGAAGCGGCCGCCCTCGGCGAAATCATCGGTGAATACGAACACCGGCTCGCCGAGCTCACGGCCGACGGCGAGACCCAGGCGAGCGCCAAACGCCGCCGCGATTCCTCCCGTGCCCACCGGCTGGCGGCGCTGCGGGCGGAGCGCGGGGCGCTCGACGACCTGTGGAGTCGCAACGTCATCACCGACGAAACCCACCGCCCGCTGCAGCACCTGCTGGACCACGAGGAATCGCTGCTCAACGGGCAGAACGGCCATCAGGAAACGTGAATCCACCCGCAGTGGATTGTTAGCGCAACGCGGGCCCGACAAAACCGCCCGCTCCGTTTGCGCGCGGCCGGCGCGCGAGTAAACGTGCGTTCTACCCCGCATGAACCACCCCGTTCTCCCCCGCCTCGGCGTGCTTGTCGCTGCCTTCCTTTTGTCCAACGCCGCGCCGGCGGCCGCCACCTCCGCGCCCCTGCCGCGCGCAACGCCCGAGTCCGTCGGCATTTCCTCGGCCGGCCTCCAAGCCCTCATCGAGGAGGCTGACGCCCGCGCCCACGGCCTGCACGCCATCATGATCGTCCGCCACGGCAAGGTCGTCGCCGAGGGCTGGTGGGCGCCCTACTCGGCCGACGAACCACACCTGCTGTTCTCGCTCAGCAAGAGTTTCACCTCGACCGCCATCGGTATGCTCCAGGCGGAGGGGCGTCTCAATATCCACGACAAGCTCGTGTCGTTCTTCCCCGAACAGGTCCCCGCCGATGCCTCGGCCAATCTGCGGAACATGCGGCTGCGCGACCTGCTGATGATGTCCACGGGCCAGCACAAGGAGGATGTGGACCAGATCAACATGAACGCCCCGGACAAGACCGACATCAGGAATTTCCTCGCCGCTCCCGTGAAGCAGAAGCCCGGCACGCTGTTCTACTACAATTCGCCCGCAACCAACATGCTCTCGGCCACGGTCACCAAGATCACCGGCCAAACCCTGCGCGACTACCTCGTGCCGCGCCTCTTTGAGCCGCTGGGCATTCCCGTGCCCGAATGGCGGATGCTGCCCGAGGGGTTCAACGATGGCGCCGGCGGCTTGAGCCTGCGCACGGAGGACGTCGCCAAATTCGGCCAGCTCCTGCTCCAGCGCGGCGAGTGGAACGGTCAACGCCTCGTGCCCGCCGAGTGGGTGGACCTCGCCACCTCGCGCCAGGTTTCCAACGGCAGTGATCCGCAGGGCGATTGGGACCAGGGCTACGGCTTCCAATTCTGGCGCTGCGTGCCCGGCTTCTACCGGGCCGACGGCGCGTTCGGCCAGTTTTGCATCGTCATCCCGCAGCATGACACGGTCATCGCCATCAACAGCGGCACGCGCGACATGGGCGCGATCATGAAGATGCTCTGGGCGAAAGTTCTGCCCGAACTCCGTGCCGCACCCCTGCCCGAAAACCCCGCCGCCTTGGCCGCCCTGCGCGACCGCCTCGCCCAGCTCTCACTGCCCGTCACCGCCGGCGCCGCCACCAGTCCGCTCGCGGCGAAGGTCGCGGGGCGCAGGTTCGCTTTCGCGCAAAACGACGCCACCCTCGAGTCGGTCTCCCTCGACCTCGCCGCCGACGGCGCCGTCACGCTGAAGGCCCGCCAATACGGCCGGGACCTCAGCATCACGCCCGGCCGGGGCGCCTGGGTGCGCGGCGAATTCCCGCAGACCCCCAACTCGAATCAGCCCGTCGCCGCCTCCGGCGCCTGGACCGCCGACGACACCTACACCGTGCAGCTGGCCCAATACCGCACACCCTTCATCATGACGATCCGCCTGAAGTTCACCGACGACGAAGTCACGCTGGAGCGCGAGATGAACGTCGGCTTCGGCAACACCAAGCCGGCCGTCCTGACCGGCAAGGTGCAGTAGCCGCACTCTCCGCTTGCCCGGCTGGCCCGGGGTGTGCGTGGATATCCGCGCACACCATGCGGTTCGTATTCATCAGCGAAGGCGACCTGTTCCTGAAGGAGGCTGGACGGGATGCCGTGGAAATCGAAAGCCCGTTTGCGCGCGACTCGATTGATCGCGCGACCGATCGGGCCAACCGCAACGCCTGGAAGGGTCAGGGGCGCGAAGAATCCGACATTTATTCTGCAGGCGTCGTTTGGGGGCGGCAGGCCGGCCACCGTCACCACGATCATCCGATCTTCCGCAATGTCGTCCGCGGCCCCGGCGAAAATGAACTGCTCTACGCCCTCGCCATGTCGGCCAGCTCCGGGCTGTTCCGCTACGACCTCGCCACCCGGGAAGAACGCCGGTTGTTCCACCGTCAGGACTACGACGCCTGCGGCCTCTCCTGCCACCGGGCCACGGGCGGACTGGTGCTGGCCTCGCGCAACGAGGAGGCCGTCGGCAAGCTCGAGCTCTATCAGGAAGGCAGCCGCCGCCAGCGCCTGACTGCCGGCGAAGGCCACGACTGCAACCCCTGCCACGATCCCGCCAATCCCGCCGTGCTCTATTTCCAGAGTGCCGGCGTCGCCCGCAACGAACAGGGCCAGCTTATGGCCCTCGGCCCGGTTTCCATCCAGCGGCTCGATACCCAAAGCGGCGAGATGACCACCGTGCTGGAGGACAGCCACCGGGACTACCTCCAACCCCGGCCCGACGCCGCCGGCAACCTCTGCTACATCCGCCGGCCCTACGGTGGCCGCGACGACCTGCCGCTCGGCCAAAAGATCAAGGGCTTCCTGCTGGTGCCCTTCCACCTCGTGGCCGCGGTTTTCGGATTTCTCGACGCCTTCTCGCGCATGTTCGCGAAGCGTTCACTCAAGCCCGCGGGGGCCCCGAAGGAAATGCCTCTCGCCCGCAGCCCGCACGCCACCTTCCACGACACCACGCTCGCGCTCGAAAAGATCCTCAACAAACAGGGCGACCTCGACGACGACGCCCAATTGGTGCCTGCATCCTGGGAACTCGTGCGCCGGGCCGCCGATGGGACCGAGACCGTCCTCGCAAAGCACGTCGTGGCCTTCGACCTCGGTCCTTCCGGTGAAATCATTTACTCCGACGGCGTGCGTGTCTGGCGGCATGCACCCGAGCCGGAGAAACTGTTCTCGGGCAAGATCGTGCAGTCGGTCGCGATCGTCTGAACCGCCGCCGGCCGGCCGGTGCTCACAACACCGGCGTGAGGGGAGTGCCGATGGCCTTGTAGAGGCGTGTCATGATCTCCTTGGGTGAGAGCGCACCGTCGGCCCCGGGGAATGAGCCCACTTCGCGGTGGTGCTCGTGGAAGCGCGGATCATTGGGGGGCACCTCCTCGGCGCCGGGTTTCAGCTCGAAACTGGCGGTGTTCTGGATCGGCCACAGGTCCACCGGGCTCAGCGACATCACGCCATCAATCAGCCCGTTCACGCCTTGCAGACCGAGCGGCAGGCGCCGGCGCGCGATGACCCAGCTGTTCTCGGCGCGGAGGTCACGGTCGATCTCGGCCCGCAGCGCCTGGGCGAAAGCCGCGTCCTCCACCAGCAGCCCCGCCTCGCAATTCAGGTTCTCGGAGCGCGGGTCGAGGTTGTAGGACCCGACGAAAGCCACGCGATCATCCACGACGAGCGACTTGGCGTGGAGCGAGAGGAACGGCAGCTTGGCCGCGGGACCGCCGGTCTGCCGCGCGCGCTCGGCCATGCGTTCGTAGCCGGGAAACAGCAGCGCCCGCGCCGCCGGCTGCGGCTTGAACTCGTGGATCTGCAGGCCGAGCTTCTCGATGTAGTCCCCGCGCAGGCGGTAGTTGGCCGAGTAGGCCGGCAGGTTGTCGGTCGAGGCGAAACTGTTGGTCGAGACGCGGATCACCAGCCCGGGATTCCGCGCCTGCAGCTCAGCGACGAGCCGCTGCGCCGGACCGCTCAGCACCAGGTAGGGGGTCTGGATGGTGATGCGCGAGCGCGCCTGCTCGAGCGTGCCGCGCAGTTCGCGCGTGATGCGGGCGTTGGTGGAAAAGAAGCCGCGACTCTTGCCCGGCACGTCGGCGATGAACTCCGCCCGCTCGACCGTTTGCAGCCGGGCGGCGAAGCGTTCCGCGATGAGCGCGGCATCGTTGGCCTCGCGGTCGAGTTCGCCGAAGAGCCCGCCGAAATCCCAGTCCTCGCGCCGGGGGTAGCGCCGGAACTTCCCGTCGGCGATGACGGCCGCAACGTCGCTCAGCTCCCGGCTCGGGACCACATGCCGGTAACCCCAGTAGGCCTCGAACGATTCCGCCGACGCCGTCGCCACCGGCCCGATCGCCAGCACGTCGCGATCCCGGTAATTCATGCCCGGGGCGTGGTCAAAGTAGCTGTTCTCGATGTTGCGCCCGCCCGTCACGAGCACCGTTTCGTCAAAGAGCATGACCTTGTTGTGCATGCGCTGGTTGACGGCGTGGAAGGACTTGATGCCCGCGAGCAGCAGCTGGAGGCGCGAGGGCTTGAGCCGCGAGAAGGCCGGCCGGTAGTGCCTCACCTCGAAGTTCGGATGCACCGTCGCGAGGAAGGCCACCGAGTCGAGGTCCTGCTCGGAAAAAAGGTGGTCGGCGATGAGCCGGACCTTCACGCCGCGCTTCGCGGCCTCGATGAGTTCGTAGGTGATGAGCCGGCCGCACTCGTCGTTGCTCCAGATAAAGGTCTGCACGGCGATGGACTTCTGGGCGTGGCGGATCAGGTGCACGCGCAGGAGCAGCGCATCGTAGCCGCCTTCGAGCAGGGCCACGCGGTTGTGGTGCGCGGTGTCGCGTTTGTCCGCTGCGGCGAAGGCCTCCGTGACCACCGGTCCGAGGGGCGAACCACCCAAGGGAGCTTGGGTGGTGGCGGCGAGGAGAAGCGGCCCGATCAACCCTCCCAGCACCGCACCTGTCATTCTGAGCGTAGCGAAGAATCCAGAATTACGCGCGCGGGCGAACATGTGGCTGGATTCTTCGCTGCGCTCAGAATGACAGGCAAGCGATATTGCGTCAGCCTCAAGCGGGCTTGTGTGGCTCGTCCTTTCCGGCACACTCCGCGCCATGTCCGACGCCCAGACCCACGCCGAAAACGTCCGCCTCTCCGCCGCCAAGATCACCGCCGCCCTGGCCGGCGCGCGGCCGAAGCTGGCAATCATTCTCGGCTCGGGGCTCGGCGGACTGGCCCGGCTCGTCGAGCGGTCCGTCATCATCCCCTACCGCGAGCTGCCCGGTTTCCCCGAGCTCACGGTCGCCGGCCACGTGGGCCAGCTGATCCTCGGCACGCTCAGCGGCGTGCCCGTGATTGTGCTGAGCGGCCGCAAGCATTTCTACGAGACGCACGACGCCTATCCGTTGAAAACCATGATCCGCAGCCTGCGGGTGGTGGGC
>CBINOW010000214.1:0-5507 GCA_966252395.1 uncultured Oleiharenicola sp.
GCCCAGAGATCTTCGAGATGGTAGCCCAACTGATCCGCGCGGCGCCGGGCGCTCTCGAAAGACTGGCCGGCCTCCGGGTCCGTGCGCCAGTGGCCGCGGATCGGCTCTTGGTTGATCCAGGCGATGGGCAGGTTGCCGGCTGCACCCTTGTCCGCGCGCAGCAGCGCCAGATTGCGCGCGGCCGCATTCGGACGGTAACCCAGTTTCGCCGCGATTGCCCGCACCTTCCGACGGGTCTCGGCCGGAATCGAAGGCGAATCCTTCAGCGCCAGGCAGATGGTGCTGGGATGCACGCCGCAGGCCTGGGCGAGGTCGCGCTGGGTGATCGGGGCAGGCGTTGACATGAACTTCTTGGGGATGCTCGTTTGCGACCATAGCCGATGCTTGCTGCTTGCGGAATAGGATCACTGGGATAAAACATGTGTTTTTAGGTCAAGCATGCCCCACCTCGCCGACCCCACCGTCAAAACCCGCCTTCTGCTGCGGCCCGTGCAGTCCCCGCTCGGCACCATCCGCTTGGGCGGGGTGAACCAGGGCGGCATCGGCGTCGGCCATCAGGGGCCGCGCACCCTGTCTTGCTTCAGTGTGCTGCACATCCTCGAGGGCTCCGGCATCTACGAGGACGCCCGCACCGGCCAGGTGCGGGTGCGCCCGGGCGATCTGGTGCTGTTTTTTCCGAAACATCCCCACCGTTGCGGCACGCGGCCGGGCGAATTCTGGAACGAGATTTGGTTTGAGTTCGAGGGCCCCGCTTTCGACCTCCTTCGCAAAACCCGCCTGCTGGATCCCCGCCGGCCCGTCCACCATCCACAGAACCCCGCCCACTGGCTCAAGCACTTCTTCCAGATCATCCCGCCGCTGCACCTCCGGGAGAAAACGCCCCCGCAGGTGATCGTCAGCCGCTTCATCGCCGTGCTCACCGAGATTCTTTCGGACTGCACCGCGCATGCGGAGGCACCCGCCCCCGTCGACGACTGGGTCGGCGCGGCGTGCGATTTGCTTGCAGGCCATCACAATGCAACCGCCCTGGCGCCGGAGCAGGTTGCGCGGAAGCTGGGCTTCTCCTACGAGACCTTCCGCAAGCGCTTCCAAAAATCCGTCGGCACGGCGCCGGGCCGCTATCACTTCGACTCCCGGATCGACCGCGCGGCGGCCCTGCTCCACCAGGGACGCCACACCATCAAGGAAATCGCCGCCGAACTCGATTTCTGCGACGAGTTCTATTTCTCGCGCTGCTTCAAGCGGCGGTTCGGCCTCTCGCCGCGCGCGTTCCGCCAGCGCGTGCGCGGCTGACCGGCGCCGGCCGACGGTTCAAGCGCATGAATCTGCGTGCCGTTGTGCCGGCACGGGGGCGCGCCGTTTCGTCTGCGGACATTTCTCATCCGTATGGCACAACGTTTTCCAAAACATTTCGCCTGGGGCGTCGCCACCGCCGCGACCCAGATCGAGGGCGCGGCCTTCACCGGCGGCAAGGGCGAATCCGTCTGGGACCGCTTCGCGCGCATCCCCGGCAAAATTCTCGACGGCGCCACGCCCGCCATCACCTGCGACCACTACCACCGCTACCCGCGGGACTTCGCGCTCATGCGCCGGCTCGGCATCCGCCACTACCGCCTCTCGATCGCGTGGCCGCGGATCTTCCCCGCCGGCACCGGCAAGGTGAACCCGCGCGGGCTCGCCTTTTATGACCGGCTGTTCGACTCGATGCTCGCCCACGGCATCACGCCCTGGGTGACCATGTTTCACTGGGACCTGCCCCAGGCGCTGGAGGATGCGGGCGGTTGGCGCGTGCGCGCCACCTCGGACGCCTTCGGCCGCTATGCGGACATGATCGTGCGCGCCTACGGTGATCGCGTGAAGCACTGGATCACCCTCAACGAGATGCGTTGCTTCACCATCCTCGCCTACGGCGACACCCAGCGCCCGCCCGGCGTGCGGGAATCCGCCCGGGTCGTGAACCAGACGTATCACCACGCCCTGCTCGCGCACGGCCACGGGGTCCGTGCCGTGCGGGAACACGGTCGCCGCGGCGCGCAGGTCGGGCTCACAGACGACAGCATCATTCCCGTGCCCGTCATCGAGACTCCCGCCAACGTCGCGGCCGCCCGCGCCGCCTTTGTCGAGTGGAACATCCGTTCGATCGACCCGGTGTTCCGGGGCGGCTACACCGCGCTCTACCGCAAGCTCACCGGCCGCGATGCCGCGCGGGCCGCACGCGACGATTTCAAGCTCATCAGCCTGCCCACGGATTTCTTCGGCCTGAACATGTATACCGGACGCTACGTCCGCGCGGGCCGTCGGGGCGGGTTCGAAGAGCTGCCCTTCCCCGCCAGCTTCCCCACGGCCGACGCTCCCTGGTTGCGCCTGCTGCCCGAGGCGATGTATTGGGGCCCACGGCTTGCCCGGGACATCTATGGCGTGAAGACGATCTATCTCACCGAAAGCGGTGCCGGCTACGACGACGTGCCCGACGCGCGCGGCGAAATTCTCGACCTGCACCGCCGCCAATACGTGCGCCAGTGCCTCGCCGAACTGCACCGGACCATCCAGGATGGCGCCCCGGTCAAGGGTTACTTCTTGTGGTCCTTCATGGACAACTTCGAGTGGCTCGAAGGCTTCACAAAACGCTTCGGCATCTGCTACACCGACTACAAGACTCTGAAGCGCACCCCGAAGCTCAGCGCGCACTGGTATCGCGAGGTGATGCAGAGAAACATGCTGGTCTGATCCCACAATGGCCGAAACGGTCTCACTACCCTCCTCACCTACGTCCGCGCCAGCTTCGAAAATAGCGCCAACGCCGTCATCCCCGGCGAAATCGCCGAAGAGCGAAAGGGACTGAAGTGATTATAAGTCGCAACCAGTCATGAAAAAACCGCATCAAGTCGCCTTGATACGGTTTGGGAAATGGTCGGGCTGGTGAGATTCGAACTCACGACCTCTTGCACCCCATGCAAGCGCGCTACCAGGCTACGCTACAGCCCGATGATTCATCGGAAGGGCGAAGAAGCCCCATGCTTCCGGCGTAGGCAAGTCATTATTTTCACCGGGTAGTGGGCAGTTTTCAAAAGGCGCTGGAAGCAACGCCTTAAATGCCTCTGGCTTGGCGCATGGCCAAGAAGCGCCCGAAGAAAAGACCTGCAAAGCGCCGCACCCCGAAGCGGGATGCGAATGCAGCGGCGTTCGAGTTAGTGAAGATCATAACGGGCAGGTAGCGGCCCTTGGGGGTGGGTTAAGTCAGGCTGCCGTAATCACACTGAAAATTGCTGATACACTTGAGTTATGCCACCGACATAATGTGGGGCACCGCGATATAAAGCCGGCGAACATCATCTTTAGGAATAGCGATATCGGACTGCCCTGCGTGATCGATTTTGGTATCGCATTCGATTCCAATCAAACAGTCGCCTTAACGAGAAAAGGGGAAATGTTTCGGAACGAATTTATTCAATTACCGGAATGTCAGGATTTGGAAGGCGGTCATAACGCTGGATACTTTCAGCCGCGACACAGATGCAATGGCAAGCTGAAGCTGTTTTGAAGCTGTTTAAGCAGCGGATTAAGACCTTTTAGGGCCTGCTATAGCTAGCTCACCAAATTCGCCTAGTCGTCGGAAAACCCTGCTAACGACTTGGTGAGATGACATATATGCCTTCTCGAAATTGGCGCGAGGGGGGAGACTCGAACTCCCGACGACCGGTTTAGAAAACCGGTGCTCTATCCAGCTGAGCTACCCTCGCGGATGGCGTCGCAAGATGTAGCCCACCCGCCTCTTCTCCAAGTCGAAAGATAAGGCGCACCGTCCGCCCCCCGGACTGGTCAAACCCCGGGACGAGGGCGCCCGGCTCCAGTTACAAACCAAGCCCCCTTTGCAGCGCTTGGCGGGATGGCCTGCCATCCGTATCCGCCACGAACGCAGTCCGTCTCAGCGCAGCGGGAAAACACCCGAACCAGAAACTGCTTCAGCTTCGCAGCGAGCGAAGGATGGAGCCAACAGCCGGATTTGAACCGGCGACCCACGCTTTACGAAAGCGTTGCTCTACCAGCTGAGCTATGTTGGCGCGCGAGGCGGGGATATCGCGGTTCATTCTGCCCCTAGGCAAGCCCGTTTTTATCACTGCCGGTTGTCCTCCCTCGTCACAGCCCAAGGCAGCCCTGATAAGCTCATCCACTACCCCGCAAAAGGCTGGCTTTCAGTCTTCTGCTTTTCCAACCTCACCGGCATGTCCCGCGCCGGTTCCTCCACGTTGCTGCGCACCCGGTTCGGCCTCTGGCTGATCGGCCTTGCTCTGTTCGGTCCGCTCGCCGCCCAAACCACGCTCAACACCGGCACCTACACCGGTCAAATTTACAGCGGCAACGTCACCATCGCGGGCACCGTTACCTTCAATGGCGGCACCAATTTTAACGCGGCGACCAACCTGAATTTCAACAGTTCCACCACGCTGAATTGGAACCAGTCAGGCAGCATCACCCCGGACATGGTCATGATGTTTAACACCAACTCGAGCTTGGTGGTAGGCGCCAGCGGCAATCTGACCCTGGGCTCACTGGTTTCCGCCATGGGAGATATCCAGATCGCCACCACCGCCTCAGGCGCAACCTTCACCAACCAAGGAACGCTCACCCACACCGCCAACATTTCCGGTGGCGCGATCTACGCGCCCACTTTCACCAACGAGGGCTCCATCAGCGCCAACAGCACCGGCAACAATATCCTCACCCTTGGCCAGGATAACCAGGTCTTCGTCAACGCTGCCACCGGCATCATCACCTCCGACGGCAACAGCACCTACATCGAGCTGATGGGCGTGGACAATAACGGCACCTTGGTCGCCACCAACAACGGCATCCTGCGCCTGCGCGGCACCTTCACCACCGCCGACATCGGCAACGTCACCCTCTCCTCCGGCGGCCGCGCCTTCATCTACTCCGGCGCCGTCCTCGACAACTCCGCGGCCACCTTGAACGCCGTCACCGGCGGCCAACTGGAGCTGATGGGCGGCACCATCAACGGCGGCACCATCAACGCCCTCGGCCTCACCACCTCCGGCGGCACCATCAACAACGCCACCTTCGACGGCTCGCTCAGCATCGCCTCCAACGCCACCGCCACGCTCGGCGGCACCACGCTCTTCAGCAACGCCGCCCTCACCTTCGCCCTCAACGGCGGCTTCACCCTCGCCGCCGGCTCCGCCACCACCCTCAACGCCGGCACCACCGGCTCCGGCGACCTCGAGATCACCTCCACCGCCGCCGGCGCCTCCTTCACCAACCAGGGTTCCCTCACCCACACCGCCAACAGCTCCGGCGGTGCGGTCTACGCGCCCACCTTCACCAACGAGGGCTCCATCACCGCCCTTAACACCGGCAACAACATCCTCACCCTCGGTCAGGACACCCAGAGCTTCACCAACGCCGCCACCGGCACCATCACCTCCGACGGCGCCAACACCTACATCGAGCTGATGGGCGTGGACAATAACGGCACCTTGGTCGCCACCAAC
>CBINOW010000215.1:0-5480 GCA_966252395.1 uncultured Oleiharenicola sp.
CACGGCGTGGCCACGGCGGCGGTCTGTGCGAAGTTCGGTCTCGATTGCACCGTTTACATGGGCGCCGTGGACATGGAGCGCCAGGCGCTGAACGTTTTTCGCATGCGGCTCATGGGGGCCAAAGTCGTCGCCGTCGAGGCCGGCCAAAAGACGCTCAAGGACGCCGTCAACGAGGCCATGCGCGACTGGGTGACCAACGTCCGCAACACCCACTACATCCTCGGCTCCGCGCTGGGCGCGCACCCGTATCCGATGATGGTGCGCGATTTCCACCGCGTGATCGGGCAGGAATTGAAGGAGCAGATTCTTGCGCGCGAAAAGCGCTTGCCCGACGAGATCGTCGCTTGCGTGGGCGGCGGCAGCAACGCGATCGGCGTGTTCTTCGACTTTCTGCAGGACAGTGCCGTGAAGCTCATCGGCGTGGAGGCGGGTGGCCATGGCATCCGGCGGGGCGAGCACGCGGCCCGCTTCGAGGGCGGCAAGCTCGGCGTGCTGCAGGGCAGCAAAACCTACATTCTCCAGAATCCCGACGGCCAGATCGAGCTGACGCACTCCGTATCGGCCGGTCTCGACTATGCCGCCATCGGCCCGGAGCACGCCTATTACCGCGACCAAGGCCGCATTGATTACGCCTACGCCACCGACGACGAGGTGCTGGAGACTTTCCAGCTGTGCTCGCGCCTGGAGGGCATCATCCCGGCGCTCGAGTCCACGCACGCCCTGGTGCACGGCCTCAAACGCGCCAAGGCGCTTGGCAAGGACAAGATCGTCGTGGTGAACCTTTCCGGTCGCGGAGACAAGGATGTGCAGCAGGTGCAACGCCTTCTGACGCAGAAGGCGTAAATACCAAACGCCAAGAGCCAAACGCCAAAGAATTTTCAATTACAATGGGCCAAAAAGGAAAAATGCCATGTCAGGGATGCCCATTGATCTTGAGGAGCGCACAGCGAGTTTTGCGGAGGAAGTTCGCGCGTTTGTCCGGCTGATTCCTCGGACAATCGCCAACATCGAGGATGTAAAACAGCTGATCCGGGCGTCCGGGTCGGTTCCGGCCAATTGCATCGAGGCGAACGAAGCTTTGGGCGCGAAGGATCGTGTCATGCGGTTCAAAATTGCCCGCAAGGAAGCAAAGGAGTGCCAGCTATGGTTGCGGCTTTTGAATGTCGGACCGGACACCAAGTTGGACGAGGCTCGCGGAAATCTGCGCCAAGAGGCGCTCGAACTTAAGCTGATCCTCACCAGCATCATTAAAAAGCTCGAATAGGGTGTTTTTGTATTGGGATTTGTTTGGCGTTTGGAGCTTTGGCGTTTGGAGTTTGCTGTATGAACAGCATGACCGGCTATGGGCGCGCTACAGCAGCACTTGGCGAATCAACACTCACCGTCCAGGTGAACTCTGTGAACCGGAAGACGCTCGATCTGACCATGAAACTGCCGGACGAATGGGAAACGTTTGAGGCATCGGTCGGCGAAGCGGTTCGCAAGGTCGCGTTGCGTGGCAAGGTCCACGTGGCCGTCGAGGTTACCGGAAAGCCGGCTGGGGGCAGCGACTGGGATGATGCGGCGGTGGCGGAAAGCCTGGATCAGCTTGCGGACTTGGCGAAGCGCAAGGGCATCAAATTCGAGCCCAGCGCCGACCTGCTCTGGCAAATTGCCAACAGCCAGCGCGCCGCGGGCGGTTTACCGGCGGATGACGAGAGCGCGGCCGTCCTGCTCAAGACGCTCAACGAGGCCCTGCGCGGGCTGGCGGCCATGCGGGCGAAGGAAGGCGAGGCCCTGCTCGTGGATTTTCTCGGGCGCTGGGAGAAGCTGCATGCCGCGACCGAGACGATCGCGCAGCGGGCGCCCACGATCACGACCGCTTACCGCGACCTGCTGCTGCAGCGGCTGCGCCAGGCGGGATTGGAACTGGAGTTGAACGACGAGCGTGTCCTGAAGGAGGTGGCGCTGTTCGCCGACCGCTGCGACATCACCGAGGAGATCACGCGGCTGCGACACCATCTGGCGCAGCTCAAGGAGCTGCTGCGCAGCAAGGGCGAGATTGGCCGCAAGGCGGAGTTCATTCTCCAGGAGATCGGCCGTGAGATCCACACCATCGGCAGCAAGGCCAACGACCTCGCCGTTTCCCAAAAGGTGATCGAGTTCAAAAACGAGCTCGAGCGCGTGCGGGAACAGATGGCGAACGTGGAGTAGCCGCCGAACGGCAAATCACAAAAGCCAAAGGTCCAAACTCCAAAGAAACGGCCAAATCCGAAAATCCGAATGTTTCGGATCTCGGATTTATTTGGCGTTTGGCATTTGTGATTTGACCTTTGCCGGCCCCGCCGGCTCAGCCGGTTGCCGGAGCGACCAGAGGATATACCAGAACACACCCACGCAGATGCCGCTGTCGGCGACGTTGAAGGTGGGGAAGACGTAGTCGCCGAAGTGGAAGTCGAGGAAATCGATGACGTGCCCGTGCGCGAGCCGATCCACGAGGTTGCCGACGACCCCGCCTACGAGCAGGCCGAAGGCCGGTTGGGCGGCCCGGTGGTGGAGACCGAGGGTGTGCCGCCACCAGAACATCGCCCCGAGGGTGGCGATCGCCAGCACTGCGAGCCAAAGGCTCTGCCCGGTGAACATGCTCCACGCCGCGCCGGTGTTGCCGACATGCACGAGGTTGAAGAAGCCGGAGATCACCTCGATCTGGGCAAACTTGCCGTAGCTGCCGAAGGGCAGGCGGTCGGCGATCATCTGCTTGGTGATCTGGTCCGCGGCGAACACGAGCACGCCCACGATCCAGAGGTGGCGGTAGTTCCAACAGCGTTGGATTTTCGATTTTTGATTTTCGATTTTTGATTGGCCCGACTCGCCGGAAGCAGGCTCGGCCGTCTGTCCGGATGGCTGGAGTTCAGGCTTCAATCGAAAATCCGAAATCCAAAATCAAAAACTGTCTTATTCGTCGTCGCCGCCGCTGTCGTCGGCTACCTTGCCGCCTTCCTCGTCGGTGCCGTCGCCGAACAGGCCGCCGCGCTGGATGGCGCGGTGCGAGTGGCGCTCGACCTGCTTCTTGGCCTCGGTGGAGTAGCGGGTGAAGGGCACGGCGAGCAGGCGCTCCTTGGCGATGGGCTTCTGCGTGGCTTCGCAGATGCCGTAGGTGCCGGCGTGGATGCGCTTGATGGCGGCCTCGATCTCGGCGAGGGCCTCCTGCTCGTTGGAGACGAGCGAAAGGGCGAAGTCCCGGTCAAAGGTGTCGGTGCCGGCGTCGGCCATGTGCTGGCCGTAGCCGGAGAGGTCGCCGGAGTCGTCTTTGGCGGACTTGAGCAGGGTCTCCTCGGTGTGCTCGCCGAGCTGGGTGAGCACGTGGCTGCGGAGGTCGAGCAGCAGGCGGTAGTAGCGGCGGAATTTCTCCGGCACCTCGGACTCGTCCACCATGGCGGTCGGCGCCTTCTTCCCCTTGGTGGGGTTGAAGCCGAGGATGTCCGCCAGCGAAGCGGTTTTCACGTGGTGCGGCTTGTGCGGTTTATCGAGGTGGGCGACGTCGTGGGCCTTGGACTTGGCCTGCGTGGCGGCCTTGCTGGTCTTGGCCGAGGCCTCGATCTGCTTCTCGTTCTTCTGCGCGATCTCGCGCACCTCATCGAGGGAGAAAGCGATGGCACGGGTGCCCGTGGCGGGTTTGCGTTCGAGCAGCTTGCGCTTGATATCAGCGGCGGACATGGGGGCTTTGGACGTGGATTTGGCGGGAGCGGCGGCAGGCGCGGGGGCCTTGGCGTGAGCGGTCGGTTTGGCCGGGGCGGCTTTGGCGGCGGGCTTTTTGGCCGGGGCCGGCTTGGCTGCGACAGGCTTCTTCTTGGCGGTGGATTTCTTGCTCGTGGCCATAATCGGTAAAACGGGTCAGGAGTTAAGGGCTTCCGCACAGCGAGGGCAAACCTCTCCGTGCGGGGTGGTGACGATTTTCGGCACCCAGCGCCAGCAGCGCGGGCAGCGGGTGAGGCCCGCCTCGGTGGCGTGACGGGCGGCAAGAGTGACATCGGCGGTGGCGCCGGGCTCCACGGCTACGTGGGAAACGATGAAAAATTCAGCCAACAAATCACGGTGCTTGTGCAGAGCGCTGTCGGCCGGGGCAGAAAGCGTGAGCACCGCGTCCAGCGACTTGCCGATGGTGCCGGCCTGGCGCAGGGGTTCCAATGTCTCGGTCGCCTTGGCGCGCAGCTTGAGCAGTTGGTCGAACTCAGCCGCGAGGTCGGCGTTGGTCCACTCAGCCGGGGCCACAGGCCAGTCCTGCAGGTGGATCGAGTCGTCGGAGTATTCCTTGCCGGTCTTGGCGAAGCTCCAGGCTTCGTCGGCGGTGAAAGTCAGGAAGGGAGCGAGCAGCTTCACCAGCGACTCAAAGATCGCCGCGATGGCGGTCTGCGATGAGCGGCGGAGCGGGTGGGCGGCGCCGAGCGTGTAGAGGCGGTCCTTCAGGATGTCGTGATAGACGGCCGAGAGCGTGACCGAGCAGAACTGGTTGCAGAGCTGATAGACGCGGTGGAACTCGTAGGCGTCGTAGGCCTTGGTGCACTCGGCAATGAGCGTGGCCGTCTGGTGCAGGGCCCAGCGATCAAGCGCGTCCATCGAGGCAACCGGCACGGCGTGTCGGGCGGCTTCGAAGTCGAAGAGGTTGGAGAGCTGGAACCGGAAGGTATTGCGGAAAAGACGGTAGGCCTCGCCGACGTTCTTCAGGATCTCGTCGTCCACGGGGATGTCGTCGCGGAAGTCCTGCGAGGCGATCCAGAGGCGGATGACGTCGGCGCCGTGCTGGGCGATGTAGGCGTCGGCGGTCTGGGGCTTCTGGTAGGTGGAGCTCTTGGAGATCTTCTGCCGGTTCTTGTCCACGATGAACCCGTGGGTGAGAACGGCCTTGTAGGGCGCAGCGCCGGAGGCGATGACGCTGTTCCAGAGCGAGGACTGGAACCAGCCGCGGTGCTGGTCGCTGCCCTCGAGGTAGAGGTCGGCCGGCCACGAGGTGCCGCTTTGGCCGCGCTTGAGCACGGCGGCCTGGGTGGAACCGGAGTCAATCCACACATCGAGGGTGTCGCGACCGCAGGTGAGCGAGCTGGCGGCGGGCCAGCCGGCGGGGAGCTTCACGCCGTCGAGGATCTCGGCGGCGGAGGCATCATACCAAAAGTTGGTGCCCTTGGCGGCGATCTTGTCGGCCACGGCGCGCACGACCCCGGCGTCGAGGTAAGCCTGTTTGTCGGGGCCGTAGAACGCGATGATCGGAACGCCCCACGAACGCTGGCGGCTGACGCACCAATCTTCGATGTTCTCCAGCCAATTGAAGTACACCTTCTCGAACCGTTCCGGCACGATCTTAATGCGACCATCCCGAACGGCTGCAAGTGCCTTATCTGCCAGCGGTTTGATCTTGAGGAACCACTGCGTACTCATCATTGGCTCAATCACCTCGCCACCACGTTGGCTGCGCGGCACGACATGCACATGCTCAACCACCTTGA
>CBINOW010000216.1:0-5475 GCA_966252395.1 uncultured Oleiharenicola sp.
CGCCGTCGCTCGTCGCCTGCGAGAACATGTAGAGCGAGTGCTCGACGCCGTTGATGGCCTGCTCGAGCGGCGCGGCGACCGTCTCGGAGATGGTCTTGGGATTGGCGCCGGGATAGACGGCGCGGACGACGACGGTCGGCGGGACGACCTCGGGATACTCGCTGATGGGCAGGCGCCCCATCGAGATGAGGCCGACGAGGAAGATGATGATCGAAAGCACACCCGCTAGGATCGGGCGCTTGATGAAATAGTCGGAGAAGTTCATGGGGGTGAAATTTGGGCAAGGCGGTGGCCAGAGGGGCCGCGAAAGGGCGGCCTTTAGAGTGCAGGTAGGGCGAATCGTCTCGATAAGCCGCGGCTCGTCCGGAGGACTCGCCCTACCTATTTGATGCGTGGCGCGGTGCGGGTTAGCGAAGGGTGGCGACCTTGCCGGCGGCGGGCGCCGGAGCTGGCGTGGCGGCGACCGCCTGCGGCTCGGGTGCCACGGTCATGCCGGGGCGGACGCGCTGGAGGCCGTTGACGATGATCGTCTCGCCGGGTTGGAGCCCCTCGCGAACGACGCGCTTGCCGTCGATGACGGTGCCAAGCTTCACCGTGCGATAGGCGACGGTGTTGTCACGACCGACGGCGAGGACGAACTTCTGGCTCTGGTCGGTGCCGATGGCACGCTCACTGACGAGCAGCGCGTTCTGGGGCGCGCTGACCGGGATGCGCACACGGGCGAACAGACCGGGGAGCAGGGTGTTGTCTTCGTTCGGGAACACGAGGCGCAGCGCGAGGGTGCCGGTGGCGGGATTCACGCGGTTGTCGGCCGACTCGATGTAGCCATGGCGCGGGAAACCGGTCTCGTCGGCGAGCTGAAGCTCGACCGGCACGCGGCCGTTGCGCGTGAAGAGGCGGCCCTCGCGGGCAAGGCGGTTGAACTTCAGGAGCGTGGCCTCGTCGAGGTCGGCGTAAACGTAGGCGTCGCCCGTGGCCACGATGGTGGTGAGCAGCGTGCCGCCGCCGGCGGTGCCGGCGATGAGGTTGCCCGGCGTCACAAGCGCGCGGCTGATGCGACCGGCGATGGGCGCGCGGACCTGTGTGTGCTCGAGGTCGAGCTTCGCCGTTTCCAGCGCGGCGCGGGCCTCGGCGGCGGCGGCGCGGCGGGCCTCGGCTTCTTCGCTAGAGATGGCCGAGGCGGCCAGGAGCTTCTCGGCGCGGGCGGCCTCGCGGGTGGCGACGTCGGCGCGGGCGGTGGCGAGGTCGAATTGCGCCTGATACCAGCGCGGGTCGATGGAGAAGAGCACATCGCCCTTCTTCACGAGCTGGCCGGCCTGGAAGTGGACGGCCTCCAGATGGCCGGCGACGCGGGCGCGAAGCTCGACCGTCTCGGTGGCGTCAACGCGGCCGGTCAGCTCCTCGTATTCGGTGATGAGCTGCTGTTCAACCGGGGCAACGGTCACCTTGGGCGCGGGTGGCGCGGAGGGAGCGGAGGCTTGGGCAGCCCGGGCGTGGTTCGGCAGAGCAAGATAAAGGCCGGCGCCGGCGGCGAGCACGCCCGCGGTCGCAAGCAGGACGCGCGAACGGAGGCGGTTGAGGGAGGTGCGGGATTGGGCGGTCATGGGATGGCGTGGAGGACGGAGGTTGAAAGAGAGGTTCAGGCGGTGTGTGCCGGGTGGGTGTCGTCAACGAAGACCAGGAGCGTGAGGGCTCCGAGAATGAGGGTGGCGGTGATCATGAAGCGTGGAGTTTGTGTGTTGAGAAAAGACGGATCAGGCGGCGGTGGCCGGGCGGGGCCGCTCGACCGGCTCAGGGCGGGCCCGTTCGACATGCTCAGGGCGGGCCGCGTCGAGCCGGCGAAGGATCTCGGACTTCGAGTGGACGCCGACCATCGTGTCCACGACCTGGCCGTCGCGGAAAATGAGCAGCGTCGGGATCGAGCGGACACGGTAGCGGGCGGCCGGCTCCGGATGGGCATCAACGTCCACCTTGGCGATCACGGCGCGACCGGCGCGCTCGACGGCAATCTCGTCGAGCACGGGGGCGACGGCCTTGCACGGGCCGCACCAGGAAGCCCAGAAATCAACCAGCACGGGCTGCTGTCGCGAAGCGGCGAGGACATCGCGCTCAAAGGAATCGTTGGAAACGGAAACCGGATGGGAAGAGGTGGCGTTCATGTTCGTGGATTTGAATTCAGGGGGAAAGTGGGCGGAGCGGTCGTGCCTTCAGTCGCGATAGCGCGTGAGCGGAGCTTGGAGACGTTCGAGCAAGGTCGGGTCCCACAGCCGGCTCGGCGGCGCGGGCAGGCGCACGCCCGCAACGGAAAACCGGCGGGGATACTTCACGAGCAAGGTGGATGGGTGGCGCATACCTGAGGCAGACGAAGCAGAGTTGAAAATCTTACGGTTCATGGTGTTGAAGAATTATAGTTGACTGGTTATCTAGTATTTAGGGTCAAAAAATGCGCACGAGGGTAACGTGCGCTGAAAGGGCTTTAGGCTTGGACGGGAGTGCTTTGGGCGGGGGACTTGGCTCCGAGGATTCGCATCGCCAAGTCGGGCAGTTGCCGGAGGACCTCGGGGTCGTTGAGCACGCGCGCCTGGGTGAGGAACCCTTCGATCAGGCCGGCGATGGCCGTGGCTTTTTCCGCCGCGTCGCCCGGCTCGATGAGGCCCTCGGCCAAAGCATCGCGGATCGCGGACTCATAGTAGCGGCGCTTGCGCGTGAAAAGCTCGCGGATCTTGGCGCCGACGGCGGCCTCCTCGTCGCAGGTGCACGTTTCGGAGCCGACGGACATCACGGGGCAACCCAACACCTTGCCGTGCTTCTTTTTGATCTCGGTCTGGAAATCATACATGCTCGCCAAATAGGTCCTGATCCGGGTCAGGGGATCAACCGAGGGCGAAAAGATACCGTCCATCTTCGGTTTGCTCTCTTCCTGCCAGAGGCGCTCAAGCGCGGCGACAGCCAGATCGGACTTCGATTTGAAGAAGTAATAGAAACTTCCTTTCTTCACGTCGGCCCGCTTGCAGATGTCATCGATCGTGACGGCGCCATAGCTCTCTTCCCAAATCAGGTCGAGAGCGGCGTCCATCAGGCGTTCGTTGGCATCTGAGGTTCTACCCATGGCCAAAACGAATAGTTGACCGTTTGGTCTAGTCAAACGGATTTTCGTTTTCGTGGCATCGCCCGCCACGAGGCACCCCACCCCGCCAGGCGCGACCGCCTGCTCCATGCAATTGGAAACCGCTGGTTTACGCAACCGGGGCCGCTTGCTGGTCGCGGCCTCAGCCTGGGAAATTATTTTGCCGGCGCTTCAATCCGCCCGCAGCGCCTCGGTCGGATCGAGCTTGGCCGCGCGATGGGCGGGAAGCCAGCAGGCGACGAGAGCGGCGAATCCGACCGCGACAGTGGCGAGGACCAAGGGCACCGCGGTGAGTCCGTCCATGCGGTAAACGAGCGTCTTCAGCGTCGAGGCCAGCGCGAAGCTGCCGCCGAGTCCGATCGCCAGGCCAAGGCCCACCCAACGGCTGCCCTGCGCGAACACGAGGCGCAGGATGTCGCCCTTGATCGCGCCGATGGCCAGGCGCACGCCGATCTCGCGGGTGCGCTGCTGCACATGATACGAGAGCGTGCCGTAGAGGCCGACGGCCACGAGACCGAGCGCCGTCACCATGAAAAAGTTAACGAGTCCCGCGATGGCGCGGTCGCCCTTCGTCGCCTGGCCCACGACCTGGCGCATGGTGCGGATGTCTCTCAGGGCGAGTTCGCTGTCGATCGCCGCCAGTTCACGACGCAGTTGAGGGGCGATCTGCGCGACGGGCAGCGGCGTGCGCAAGACGAGGTAAGCCCGGCGTCCCCAGTGTCCCTCGGGCGCGGTATACATCTCCGGCTGCACTTCAGCCGAGGCGCCCCATTGCTTCACGTTTTCAACGACGCCGACCACACGCACCACATACCACGGCTTCTCCGGCTGGTTGGCGCGCATGATCTCGCCGATCGGATCCTTGTTGGGCCAGGCCTTGTCCACGGTGGCCTGGTTGACGACCACCCCGCGGATCTCGCCGGTGCGGTCCTCGTTCTGCAGGGTGCGGCCCTTGATCAGGCGCAGGCCCATGGCGGCAAAGTATTCCTCGGTCACCGACGAGCGCTCGACCGACATGCGTCGGATGGACGGATCATAGACCTCGTCGTTCACCAGCGCGCTGGTGTTGCTGCCGCCCTCGAGCGGCAGCTTCGAGATGATGGCGGCGTGTTGGACGCCGGGCAGCGCCTTCGCCCGCTCCGTAAGGTCATACCAGAAGCGCACGCGCGCGGCGTCCTCCTTGTAGCGGTCGCCGTTGAGCGAGACCTGGGCGACAACCACATTGTCGGACGCCAGCACTTCGTTTTCCTCCAGAATCTTCAGGTAACCGCGGGCGAAGAGAACCGCGCCGTTGGCGAGCACGAAAGCCACCGCCACCTGCGCGATGATCAGGGCGCGCAGCATGCGGTGCCGCGCCGCGGAGCCGACCGCCCCGCGCGCGTCGGCGCGGAGCACGCCGGCCACGGAGGTGCGCATGGCGGCCAGCGCCGGCGGCAACCCTGCAAGCAGCGCCGTCAGGAAAGTTGCCAGCAGACCGAAGCCGAGAGCCGGCGCGCTCAGCACCAGGGCGGCCTTGCGCGCCGCGCTCGCGGGGGCGATGACCTGCAGCACCTGCACCCCGCCCGCCGCCAGCAGCACGCCGAGCGCGGCGCCGGCCAGGGCGAGCACGGCGCTCTCGGTCAGCGCAAGTTTCATCAGGTCGCCGCGCGAGGCCCCGAGCGCGATGCGCACGCCGAATTCGCCGTGTCGCCGCGCGCTGCGGGCGAGGAGCATGCTGGCGACGTTGCCGCAGGCCACCAGCAGCACGAGCACGACCGCGCCGAAGAGCAGCCATACGCGCTCGCCAATTTCTCGGGTCATCTCGTCGTGCAGCGAACGGACCAAAAATTCCTTCCGCGTGTTGGAGTTCGGGTAAAGCTGCGTCAGGCGCTTGCCGATGGTCTTCACCTCGGCCTCGGCCGTCGCGACGGTAACGCCCGGCTTGAGGCGGGCGATGCCGAGCAGGTAGTGGCTGTCGCGCTGTTTCTTCTCGTTGTCGTCGAACTTGCGGGGCATCCAGAGCTGCGGGTCGTCGGTGCGCATCCACGGGCTGACGAACTCAAAATCCGCCGGCATCACGCCGATGACCTCGGCATCGCCGCCGTTGATGCGGATCTTCCGGCCGATCACCTGTTGGTCGCCAGCGAAGAGCCGCTGCCAGAGACCGTGGCTGAGGATCACGACCTCCCCCGCACCAACCGCCTCGTCGGCCGGCTCGAACCACCGTCCGAGCAGCGGCCGCACACCAAAGACCTTGAGCACGTCGGCCGAACCGCTGATGCCTGAGACGGTCTGGGCGTTTTCGGCGCCGACAGTGTAGCTCTGCGGCTGGTAAACGGCGAAACTCTCGAAGCTCGTGGAGTCCTGCC
>CBINOW010000217.1:0-5457 GCA_966252395.1 uncultured Oleiharenicola sp.
CCGAAGGCCGCGCTGACGATCGAGAGCTCCGATCCCTCGCCGGCTCCCGAGGGCCTCAATTGGGATTTCTGGCTCGGGCAGGCCCCGGCCATCAGCTACACGAAGGAGCGCTGCCACGGCACGTTCCGTTTCTGGTATGAATACTCCGGCGGCACGATGACCGACTGGGGCGCACACCACAACGACATCGCCTACTGGGCCGTCGGTCAGGTTGCCCCGCAGATCGTCGAGTCGAAGCGCCTTTCCGAGCCGATCCCCGGCGGCTACACCACCATCGCCGACTACGAGGTGAAATACACGTATGCCGACGGCACCGGTCTGCACATCTTCTCGACCAAGGACGACTCGATCTACGGCGCCAAGAACAACCCCGAGGGCCAGCGCAACGGCGTCCGCTTCGAGGGCCCCGAGGGCTGGATCTGGGTCAACCGCGACGAGATCAAGGCCAGCGACCCGGAGCTGCTGCGCAAGCCGCTCCCGGAGGGCGCCACCCGTCTCTACGCCAGCAAGGACCACATGTTGAATTTCTTCGACTGCGTGAAGTCCCGCGAGCTGCCGATCTGCGACGTCGAGACCGGGCACCGCTCGGCCAACATGTGCCACCTCGGGGCCATCTCCCTCCGCACGGGCCGCAAGCTCAAGTGGGACTACGAGAAGGAACTGTTCGTCGGCTCCGGCGCCAAGGAGGCCAACACCTACCTCAAGCGCGAGATGCGCGCACCCTACGACTACTCGTTCTGCGGGTAAGCATCGATTCCCCTCCTGAAAACGAAGGCCGCCGGAATCCGGCGGCCTTTTTTGTCGCGCAATTCCCGGAACGTCATGCTCCGGGCCATTTCATGGTGTGGAGGCAGGACGATCAGTCCTGCAGAATAGGGGCCACGCGCCGCGCACGAACGCGGGGCGGATGGCCCAGATTCCAGTTCAGGCTGACGCTGGCTTCAGGCCGGCCGGAGCCTCACGACTTGATGCCGACGACCTGGATAAGCAGGACCTCGACCTTGGCCGCGCCCCAGTCGCCGATGATTTCCCAGGTGTTGATCTTCGCGAGGTCGAGGCCCGCGGTCTTGCCGGGTTTGGACTCGGTGCCGGGTTTGGTCAGGTCGAGCCTGAGCTTCTGGTCTGTGCCGCGGGCAAGCCCGCTCAACGGGATCGGCCAGGTCCACTCGGTGCCGTCCTTGTCGATCAGCTTGAAGTTCAGGCTGCCGGCCTGGTTGGCGTTGCCGATGAGGTAGTTGATCTCAATAGTCGGCGTCTTGTGCAGCTTGAGCATGGTCTTGTTCTCGCCGAGGTTGCCCTTGCCGCTGGGCGCTTGGATCAGCGCCCCTTGGCCAGGCATGTCGATGATCTTCTTGTTCCAGTCATTCCATGCGTATTCGTAACAGCGATAAACCGGACCTTCCGGGCCGTCGCGGGAGATGTGTTTGAAGTCCAGCAGGACTTCCGTCTTGGCGGCGTAAGTGAGAACCGGCAGCAGGAGCGCCGCCAGTCGCGTTGCAGAGCGGAGGGAGGTAAGGAAGCGGGGAGCTTTCATGACCAGGAGGGGTGGGGTGACTGCATTTTGGGAAAATCCGGCAACGATTGAAGCCGAAATATGGGGGCGGCGATTAGCAGGGCTGTGTTTGCCGTGCGCAGGGTTGTGAATATCACATTGTCATGCGCCTACCCCTGCTCGCCAACCGTCCCTCGGGACGGTGTCTGTCCTCTTTGTGTCTTTGCCTCAGTATTGGAGCAACCCTCGTGTTGGCCACGACTTGTTCGGCTACCACCGACTGGGTTCCGCTTTTTGACGGCCGGACGCTCAACGGCTGGAAAGCGTCGGAGCATCCCGGTTCGCCGCGCGTGGAGGACGGGGCCATCGTCTGCGAGGGCAGGCGGGCGCACCTCTTCTATGTCGGTGAAGACGGGCAGGCCGAGTTCGAGAATTTCGAGCTGGAACTGGAGGTGAAGACCGAAGCCGGGGCGAATTCAGGGGTGTATTTCCTGACGAAATGGCAGGACGCCGGCTGGCCCTCCACGGGCTTCGAGGCGCAGGTGAACAACACGCAGCCACCCTTCAAGGACATCACCTATCGCGAGAACAAGAAGACCGCCAGCCTCTACGGCATCCGCAATCTATACAAGGCCATGGCCGCTGATGGAGAATGGTGCACCCTGAACATCCGGGTGGCGCGCCCGCGCGTGGAAATCCGGCTCAACGGCCGGCTCGTTTCCGAATACATAGAGCCCGCCAACCCCGTGCTCCCGTCGCCTGGTCCGAAATTGAACCTGCTCGGCCGGGGCACGTTCGCACTGCAGTGCCACGACGAGGACAGCCGGGCGCGTTACCGGAACATCCGTGTCCGCCGCCTGCCACCCGGCGAAGATGCGAGTGTGATCAAGCCGGTGATGAGCGAACAGGACCTGCGGCGTCTGGCGCTCGGCCGGGACAACTTTCCGATCGTCAACCTGCGCGTGCGGCTCAATGGCAAACTCACGCTTGCGGAGTTGCAGACCCTGCGGGTGCGCACCGGCATTTTCCCAGGGATAGTCCACGAATTCAGGGCCGATGGGAAGGTGAAGGACGAGGCCACCGCGGCAGCGGTCATCGCCGCCCTGAAGGACGAACCGGTCTTTGCGGGTCTCGATGTCTCCCCTGGCCTGCATCCCGATGCGACGAATCTTCCTCTCGCGACACTGGCGGAGTTCGATTTCCTATTGGCGGAAAGCCGGCCGCCCTTGATCGCGGGCTACTTTACGGGTTCCGAGGCGGAATCCACCCGAAGAATGGACGCGCAGGTGGAGGAGGTGGTTCGAAGGATCGAGACCATGCCGATCGACGTATATGCCAACGTCATGATGGTGCCGCCGCTGACCAAAATGGCGCCCGAGGACTTATGGACCCAGGCGCGCATGCAGCGGGTCATCGCCGCGGCGGCGAAACATGGGGTGGCCTTTGAGATCAACCGACGCGAGGCAACACCCTCGGAGTCATTCATCCGGCTGGCCAAGGCGGCGGGCGTTAAGTTCACCATCGGCAGCGATGCAGCCACGCCCGAGGATTACGGCGATTGGTCCTATGTCCTGGAAATCCAGCAGAAGGTCGGCCTGAAGTGGCAGGATATGTGGGTGCCGGGCCACGTGCCCAGTCGTGCGCAGCGCGAACTGGCGGAAAAATGAGGTTGATCGTGGCCGGCCGGCGCTCTGCCTCGGGGGTGATGAGCCTGACGAACCCACAACTCCTGCTGGCCGGTTGGCTGGGGGGCATGAGCCTGCTGGCCTTTGCCATGTTCGGCTACGACAAGTGGCAGGCCGGACGCGGCGGCGGACGGGTTTCCGAGGCTAGCCTGTGGATGGTCAGCGCCTTCGGCGGCTGGCCGGGCGGGCTTGTCGCGATCATTCTCTTCCGGCACAAGTCTGCCAAGGCGATGTTCCTCCTGGAGTTCATCGCCGCGCTGCTAATCTGGGTCACGTTGGTCGGTGCCGTGCTGAAAGTCGGAGGCATGGGATGAGAGTCATGTGCTACCGCTGCTTTTGTGACCGGCCCTGCCCGGAGGGCACCCGGTCCGGTCACCATCCGGCTGCGATGGCAGCCTCCGGGCCATGCCTGCGGCATGACCATCTCCGCGCTGCCGCGCTCCGTGGCCGGCCGCGCCTTCAGCCATGAGAATGATGTGTTACAGGTGCTTTTGGCCGCAGAGCCTCTGCTGGTGTGGGTCGCTGCACGCGATGCCGACGCGCACGCGGTTCGTGTTCCTGATGCACCCGAAGGAATACAAGGAGGAGAAGGCCGGCACGGGCCGGCTGACGCATCTCACGCTCCCGAACAGCGAGCTGCATATGGGCACCGGATTCGACGGGCACGAGCGCGTGCAGGCCTTGATGGCCGATCCCGCCAACCACTGTGCCTTGGTTTATCCGGGCCGCGAGGCCAGGAATCTCTCGAAGGGCGAACTGACGGCGGCCGATTTGGACGGGAAACGGCTGGTTGTTTTCCTGCTCGACGCGACGTGGCCACTTGCGCGCAAGATGCTCCGGCTCAGCCCGAGCTTGCAGCGGCTGCCGCGGATCATGTTCACGCCGACGGCGCCGAGCCGCTACGTGATCAAGCAGCAGCCGCAGGAGGGCTGCCTGTCCACGCTGGAGGCCGTGCATGAACTGCTGCTGGTGCTCGAGAAAGGTGGACTCGACCGTTACGAACAGCCGGAGCAACTGCTGAGCATTTTCGACCGGATGCAGAAGTTTCAAATGGCGTGCGCCGCCGATCCTCACCGGCCCGGTTACCGGCGCAACCGCTACAGCGATCCGGCGGCGCGGGCCAAGTCGCGGGGTGATAGCGGGCGGAGGCGGGACAATTTCCTGAAGCTGCCGGTGAGGTGAAGTGTAGGGAGGGGGCTCCGAACCCCGCCTAATTGTGTAGGGTCGCTGCTTGCGGCGACCTCGTGCGCAAGGTCGGCGCTCGCGCCGACCCTACAAAGGCTGACCTCAGGCCAGCTTCGACTGCACCAGCTTGCTGACGGCGCCAAAATCAATGAGCGCGGCTTCGGGACGCTGTTTCAGCGCGCCGATGACCTTGCCCATCTCCTTCTTCGTGGTCGCGCCGGTGGCGGCGATGACCTCGGCCACGAGGGCCTCAAGCTTGGCCTGATCAAGGCCCTTGGGCAGGTATTTTTCGAGAATGGCAATCTCGGCGGTGTTGGCGGCAACGAGATCAGCCCGGCCGCCCTTCTCAAATTCAGCGCGGGCGTCGACGAGGTTCTTGACGGCCTTGCGCATGGTGACGACGACCAGAGCCTCGTCGATGTCCTTGTTGGCATCCATCGCCGCGCGCTTGATCTGAGCGTCGGCGGTGCGGAGCGCGGTGGTCGTGGCCGCGTCACGGGCCTTCATGGCGGTGATGATGTCGGCGCGGAGCTGGTCGTAGGTGGGGGAGGCCATGCGGATAGGGGGAGGAAGTGAGTCCAGTGGGCCGGCTGGCGGCGGTCAAGCTGTCGCTGGATCCCCGGCTCCGACCGGGGCGAGCGCGACGAAGCGCAACACCGGTGCAGCGGCGGCGCGGGATTCGGCGAGTGACAGAGTGAAGCGAGCCTCCCAGTCGTTGAGGCCCTCGGGATCCACGAGCACCTGCGCGATCTGCCAGGTGTCGCCTTCCTCGGCGAGATGGGTGTTCAGCGCCGAGCGACCCTCGGGGTCGAGGCGATAGCGACCGCGGGCGTCGAAGTAGGAGCCGAAGCTTTTCTCAATGCGGCGGCTTTCGGCGAGGTGGGCGGCTTCTGGGGTGGCGCCGGCGTTGGCGGTGGGCTCGGCGAGGCGGGCGGTGGCGGCCTCCCAGTCGCGGGCTGCGGCGTCCTGCAGAAAGCCGAGGATGTCGATGCGCGCGGCGCGCTTGAACGCGGCGAGGTCGCGGGTGACGTCGAAGCTCGAAGGCCGCGCGGGCTTGTCGGCGACGTCCGCGGCCACGAACTCCGGATTGCGCAG
>CBINOW010000218.1:0-5046 GCA_966252395.1 uncultured Oleiharenicola sp.
ATTCGGTGAGAGCGCGGTGCTGTTCCTCGCTGAGCCGGGCGCGCAGCGCAGCCGGCAGCATGTCGGATTCGGCGGCCATGGCGCTCACGACTTGGGCTGGCCGAGGTCGAGGGCTTCCCGGACCTGCTCGCGCTGTCGTTTGGGGAATTTTTCCACCTGCTCCAGCGCGGCGGCGCTGTCGGCGGCGGTGTTGGTCAGCACGGTCGGGCGCAGGAAAAACACCAGGTCGGTGCGGGCGTTCTCGCGGCTGCGGCTGCCGAACAAGTCGCCGAGGATCGGGATGGGCCCGAGACGGTTGGTGCGCTTGGTCTGGGAAGTGCGTTGCAGGCCGCCCACCACGATGATCTCGCCGCTGCGGGCGCTGACGAAGGACTTGGTGTTGCGCTTGCCGACGCGCGGCTGCGGGTTGTTGTCGATCTCGATTTCGCCGAGCACGTCGTCCACGTTCTGCTCGATTTCAAGTTGGACGGAGCCGTCGGTGCCGATGAGCGGGGTGACGATCAGCTCGATGCCGATCTCCTGCTGGCCCACGGTGCTGCGGTAGCCGCCGCCGACGCCCCCGGTCGTCGTGTTGTCGTTCAGGTAGCTGCTGATCGTCGGCCGCGACTCGCCCACGAAGATCTCACCCTTGCGGTTGTGGGTGGTCATGATGTTGGGCTGCGAGAGGATGACGGCGTTGGTCTTGCGCGGGGTGGTCGAGAGCCCGATGGCGGCGGTCAGGTCGGTGGTGCCGGCGGAGAAGGTCGCCTGATCAATGTTGTAGCCGGCACCGGCGGAGCTGAAGCCCACGAGCTTGCCGTCGGTGACCTGCAGGCCCAGCTCGCTGATGCCGGAGCTGGCGTTGTCGTTGAGGGTGACCTCGGCGATGACCACCTCGATGCGCACCTGGGCGAGCAACACGTCGATCTTGGCGACGAGCTCGTTGATGAGGCGGACGTCGTCCACCGTGCCGGAGACGACGATCGAGTTGCTGCGTTCCTCGGAGAGGATGGTGAGCAGCGAGCTGAACTGGTTGGAGGAACCGGCATCAAGTCCGAGCGCGGCGAGGGAAGCAGTGTTGGCGGCCGGTGCGGCCACGGGCACCGGGGTGGGGGCGGCAGGGGCCGCACCGGCACCCGGGACCTGTGCCGCCCCGGTGAGCGGGCGGGTGGCGTCGGCGCCGGCCGAGCGGGCCGCGTTGCTCTGGCCGGAGACCAGGTTGGTGAGGATGGTGGCGACGTCCTTCGCCACGGCGTGCTTGAGGTAGATGACCTCGTTGCGGGTGTTGGGATCGGATTTGACGTCGAGCTTGGCGACCAGGGAGTCGAAAAAGGCGTGCTGGCGCGGGTCGGAGATGAGGATGATCTGGTTGGTGCGGTCGTCGGCGTTGAAAGTCGTGGCCGTGCCGATCTGGCTTTGGAGCGGGCCGGTGAAAAGGGCGCGGATCTTGTTCACCACGTCACTGGCCTTGGCGAAGGTGAGCGGGTAGAACTTGGGCTGGACGGCCGACAGGATCGGTTGGTCGAGCTTGGCGACGAGGGTTTCGATGCGCTGCAGGTTGGTGATCGAGTCGGTGATGAGCGCGGCGTTGCCCTTTTCGAAGACAATGGGGGCGCTGCCGCCGGCGGGGTTCAGGAGGGCGGTCACCTGCGGCATGAACTCGCCGATGCGGAGAAAGGTCAGCTGGAAGAGCTTGCTGGCGATGCGCCCGCTGGGGGTGAGTCCGAGAGTGGATCCCTCGATGAATTCCGGCGCCTCGGACTTGGCGAGGGCGAGGGGGGTGGCCTTGAGGAAACGCGTGCCGAGCGGCGTGAGCGCGATGCCGTTGAGGTTGAGCAGGGTTTCCACCGCCTGGATGGCTTCGGCTTGGGTGACGGGTTCGCGCAGGGTCAGCGTGATGGTGGCGGCCGGCATCGTGTTCGGACGAATCACGGATCGGCCGGTCCAGCGTTCCATCAGTGCCAGCACCTGATCGATGCTTTCGTCGCGGAGCATGATGGGCCCGACCATCGGGCCGGCCGGCGCCGAGGCGGGCACGGGGCCGGAGGGGGTTTGCGCAAAGAGCGGGGCAAGCAGGCCACCGAGCAGCAGCGAAAGCAGGGAAAGGCGGAGGAGGGGTGAGTTCATGAGGGCCCGGAAGGTCCGGGTGGGTGGAGGAGGGAGGACTTGGCCAAGGTCCGACACCTTGAAAGCCGCTCTGTGCCGCCTTGGCAAGCCGGGCCTCCAATCATCGGAAGTCCCCAAGAGACGGCGCCGTCCGGGGTTAGGTAACAATCCCGCCACGCCGGGGATGCTTTGGGCGACGATTCAGGTTTCCGGCCGGGTCAGGGGGAGCGGACGCAGCGGAAGCCGAGGTGATTGCTGCCCGTATCGGGTGCCCCTTTGCCACGGGTGCCGAGCATGTAGCGGGTGCAATAGAGGTCGGTGCAGAGGAAGGAGCCGCCCCTTTGGACGCGCTTGGCCAGACCGGGCTCCTGCGGGTCGAAACTGTCGGCCTGCGCGGGGCCGGGCGGATTGGAAACCGCCGCATCAGCGCGAGCCTGCAAGGTGTAGGAGTCCGGACGATACCAGTCGCTGCACCATTCCCAGACGTTGCCGGCGACATCGTGAAGGCCGTAGCCGTTGGCGGGAAACGAGGCGACCGGGGCGGTGCCGACAAAACCGTCGGCCTTGGAGTTGGCGTGGGGAAATTCGCCTTCCCAGATGTTGGCCATCCACCGGCCGCCGGGGCTGAGGTCCTTGCCCCAGGGGTAGGCTTCGCCGGACCGCCCGCCGCGAGCGGCGAATTCCCATTCCGCCTCGGTGGGCAGACGCTTGCCGGCCCAGCGGGCGTAGGCCTCGGCGTCCTCGTAGGCGATGTGCACGACCGGGTGGCGTTCGCGGTCTTTGAGGTCACTGCCCGGTCCTGTCGGGTGACGCCAGTCGGCCCCGGGCACGTAGCTCCACCACCGCAGGGCGTTCGTGAGCGGCACGGCGTGGTCGGGCGGGGTGAAGACGACCGAGCCGGGCACGAGTTTTTCGCGCGGCACGCCCGGGTAATCCTCGGGGCGCAGGGGGCGTTCGGCGACCGTGACGTAGCCGGTGGCCCCCACGAAGCGGGCGAACTCGGCGTTGGTCACCTCGGTGCGGTCCATCCAAAAACCGTCCACGCGGACGCGATGGATGGGCCGGGCATCGCTCATCGGCTCGTTTCCGCCGCACAGATCGCCGCGCGGGTCCTTGCACCCCATCGAAAACTCTCCGCCCGGAATCCACACCATGCCGGCCGGCGCATGGGCCGGGACCGGGCCGGTGTTTTCCTGCGTCGGACCGAAATCCTCGGAGGCCGCCGCCAAGCCAGTCAGCACGGCCAGGCAGAACGTTCGGAGGAGGGCGGCCGCGGGTCTCATGCATTCATCCTGCGCTGAACGGCCGTGGGGTTGGCAAGCACGCCGTGCACGCTCCGGGCAATCCTCCGCTCAGGAGGAGT
The DNA here is from genome assembly GCA_966252395.1 of uncultured Oleiharenicola sp. Classification (GTDB taxonomy): domain Bacteria; phylum Verrucomicrobiota; class Verrucomicrobiia; order Opitutales; family Opitutaceae; genus Lacunisphaera. The sequence goes on from CBINOW010000218.1 coordinate 3,449, forward strand.
AGCCGTGCGGATGGCGGGAGTGCCAGGCCCACGCCGAACCGATGATGGACTCGAGGTCGGGATAACGCGGAGTCCAGCCGAGTTCCTGGCGGATTTTGCGGCTGTCTCCCACGAGCACGGCGGGATCGCCCGGCCGGCGCAGGGCGCGCTCCACGGTGATCTGGCGTCCGGTGATCCGCTCCGCGGTCCGGATCACCTCGTTCACGGAGAAACCCTGACCGTTGCCGAGGTTGTAGACGCGGTTGGCCGTCTCCAAGGCCTTGAGGGCGAGGAGATGGGCGTCCACGAGATCCTCGACGTGGATGTAGTCGCGGATGCAGGTGCCGTCGGGCGTGGGGTAATCCTGGCCAAAGACGGCGATGCGCTCGCGCTGGCCGAGCGCGACCTTCAGCACGAGCGGGATCAGGTGGAGTTCCGGATCGTGATCCTCGCCGTGGGTCGCGGTGGCGCCGGCGGCGTTGAAGTAGCGCAGGCACGCGTAACGCAGGCCGCGGGTGACGGAGAGCCAGTGCAGGCAGCGTTCGATGATGCCCTTGGATTCGCCGTAGGGACTGCCCGGCACGATGCGCTCATCCTCGCCGATCGGGATCTTCGCGGGCTCCGCGAACAGGTTGGCGGTCGAGGAAAGAATGATGCGCCCCACGCCGTGGGCATCCATCGCGCGCAGGAGGTTCAGCGCGGCGACGACGTTGTCGCCGAGGTAGGGAAAGGGATCGCGCATGGATTCGCCGACGAGGGAGTTGGCGGCAAAATGCATGACCGCTTCCGGGCGAAAATCCGCGAGCGTGGCGGCGATGGCTTCGTAATGGCGCAGATCGCCGCACACGAAGTCGGCGCCTGGTTCGACGGCCTGCCGGTGGCCTTGCTGCAGGTTGTCGAACACGCACACGCGGTGGCCGGCCCGCACCAACAGCTCGGTGGCCACGCTGCCAATATAGCCGGCTCCGCCGGTGACCAAGATTCTCATGAACGGTGAGGGCGGAGGGTCGGTCGGGTGACGGCTTCGTCCGGCACGGGGCGGGGCGCGGAAAGGGTTGCGGGCAACAGGATCATAAAAGATGCGCGACCGTCGCTCCGTCGGCGGGCGGGGTGACAAAGGCTGCGGGACGCCGGTCGTAGCGCGCGGCGAAGGCGTCGCCGACGGCGGCGATGACAGTCTCGGCGTGATTGCTTTGCACCAGCGCCAGGCAGGAGCCGCCGAAACCGCCGCCGGTGAGCCGGCAGCCCGCGACCGCGGTCTCGTGCTGCGCCGCTTCGGCGAGCAGGTCCAACTCGGGGCAGCTGACCCGGTAGTCGTCGCGCAGCGAGGCATGGCTGGCGTTGAGCAGGCGGCCCGCGCCGAGAAAATCCCCGCTCCGGAGGGCGGCGACGCAACGTTGCGTGCGGTCGTTTTCGGTCACGACGTGGCGCACGCAGCGGCGCATTTCCTCCGTGAGCCCGGGGGCGGTCAGCGCGACGGACAGATCGTCGATCGGCACATGGCGCAGCGACGATACCCGCAGTTGCCGGGCGGCGGCCTCGCAGGCCGCGCGCCGCTTGGCGTATTCGCCGCCGGCGAGTTCGTGGGAAACCCCGGAGTTGAAGATGAGCAGGCTCCA
>CBINOW010000219.1:0-5023 GCA_966252395.1 uncultured Oleiharenicola sp.
TCGTCTTCAGCGAGCCGGTCGGCGGGTTCCCCACCCCCCGGGTAGCGCATGCGGGTTGGGGGTTGCCACGCGGGGTGTGGCCACCCCGCCTCCACCCTACAGCAACCCCGCCAGCACCCGGTCCTTCGTCAGCGCAAAGGCCGAGCGCACCGCGAGGAACGCCGCGATCATCTCCCGCGGCGAACCGGCGCGCGGAAACCGCATCTCCAGCGTCGCGCCGTCGCACACGACTTCCGCCGCGACGCCCTCGACCGTGAGCACGCAGTGCCGGCAATCCGAGGGATAATTCACTTTCAGCGGATCGTCCGCGGGCCGCGCTTCGATCGCATCGATCACCGCCTCGACCTTCACGCCCTTCGCAAGCGTGAAGACGATCGTGGTGAAGGCCCCCGCGAACAGCCGGTCGAATTCCTCGCGATGGACAAGTTCACCGTCGCGCAGGCTGTGCAGTGTGCGCGTGATGCGATACGCCGCTGGGTCATCGCGCTCGAGTTCGTAGGCGATCTCCAGCGTGAAGTCCTTCGCCGTGAGCACCGCGACCGGACTCGTCACATCGAGACTCAGGTCCGCCCGCTTGTAGCCGAGCGCGGCCTTGGTGCGCTGGAAATAATCCTCGCCCTCCGCCGTCAACTCGCCCGCACAGAGCTTGCCGAGAAACGCGGTGGTCACGGCGTTCACCGCATCCGGCACCGTGTGGTGCGGCTTGCGAAAACCGCCGAGGTTCTTCACCGCGCCCGCACCGTGGCCGAGGAGGCTGACGGCGGCGACATAGGCGTGGGCGTGGTCCGGCGCTTTGGGCATGAGCCGCGAGTGAGTCAGGCCGGTCGTGCTTCCGCCAACGAAAAACGGCGGCCCCGAAGGACCGCCGTTTCATTCCCGCGTGCCTCAGGCCGTGACGACGTTCGGCTCCTTGGTGCGGAAAAGTTTCACTAGACCGATGACGCAGAGCACCGGGATCCAGATCGGTGAGAGCGCGACCGCCAATGCGAGCAAGACGGCAGCGAGGGCGGCGACGAGCGAGAGACCGATGGACCCGAGCACCGCTGCGGCGATGAGGCCGACAAAAGCCCCGATGAAGAGCACCGGGCTGAGCTTGATGGCGACCAGCAGAACGGCCGCCGCGAGAAGGATTTTGAGGAAAGTTTTCATAGGTAGCCCAAGAACACGGGCCACCCGCGAAAAGTTGCAGCCTCAGGCCGCATCGCGCAGGGAAAGCAGGTCCTGCTTCAGCCCGCTGACGACGCCGTCCACCGCAGAGGAAATGCCCGCGATATCGGGAGTTGCGCCGGTTTCCGCGGCGATCACCGCCCAGCCGGATTGCGCTTCCAAATCACCATCCGATTCTTCGAGCCGCGTGCCGCTGAAGCCGAGGCCGTAGAACTTCGCGAGGTAGTTCGCCAGGCTCACCACGGCCACCGTCAGGCGATGGCTCTCCGCCTGCGCCGGGTCGGCGTGGTGCGCGATCCCCGCGATGGCCTCGCTGGGCAAACCGCTCTGCTGCGCGAAAATCACACCGGCCTCGCTGTGCCCTACGCCGAAACACACGGCTTCGAGGGCATCGAGGCGGCCTTCGTTGTTCCAGGCCTTGTCCATGATCGCACGATAGGCTTCGGGCGCGACGGTCGAGAGCACGATCTTGCCCACATCATGCAGCAGGGCCGCGAGGTAAAGCTGCTGGCCGGCATCGCGCCCGAGCTGCTTTTCAATTTCCTCCGCGATGGCGGCGGTCGCCAGCGCATGCATCCACAAATGCCGCCAGTCCACGCCGCCCTTCGTGTTGTGCGCGTCGCGCATCATGAAGAGCGCGTGCGAAAGGGTGTTCACCCGCTGCAAACCGAGCATCTGCACCGCGGTGAAAATATCCTCGATCCGCTGCTCCGAGCCGACGAAGGCGGAGTTGGCCATGCGCAACACCCGCACGCAAAGCGCCGGATCCTTTTCCACGGCGGCCACCACTTCCTCGATGGAGCCGTCGCTGCGCGAGGCTGCGCGCAGGAAACCCTGCGCGAGCGCCTGCAACGAGGGAATCTGCTGCAAAGTCGCCAACTTCGCGAGCGTGCTGGCCCGCAACGCAGGCTGCGCCACCGGAATGAACGGCGCGCGCGTCACGTTCACCGGCGCCGCCACAGGCTGCGCTTGCGCGCGGACGATGACTGGGGCGGGCGCGGGAGCGGCTTCCGAAACCTCGGCCACAAACGGCACCGTCTCCGGCACCGCCACAGGCTCCGCCCGGGCAGGTGCCGGCGCCGCCGGCCTGGACCGGACGAAAAACCGCACCCACCAGCCGCGAAAAAGTGCTGACAGGGCCGCTGACATGAGGATTGGGAGTGACACCTCTATCGGCTCACTGGCATCCCCTCTTGAGCCTACGGCCCATGTCTGTTTCCAACGCCTCGAAACCTCCGGTCCCCGTCGTCTGTGCCGTCATCGAACGCGATGGCCATGTGCTTGTCGCCCAACGTCCCCCGCACAAGCTTCTGCCGCTGAAATGGGAATTCCCGGGCGGCAAGGTCGAACCCGGCGAAGAGGCCTCAGCCGCCATCATCCGCGAAATTCACGAGGAACTCGGCTGTCAGGTCCAAGTCACCCGGGCCCTTTCCCGTTTCATCCATGACTACAAAACCGTGGTCATTGAGATGATCCCCTTCGTGTGCACGCTGGTCGCCGGGACCGCGGACCCGCACCCCCATGAGCATGTGGCGATCGCCTGGGTGCCGCCATCGCGTCTGCGCGACTACGACCTCGCCGCCGCCGATTGGCCGGTGGTGGATGAGTTGCTCCATTGATAGCACGCGGGAACCGGTCGCGCGGTGCTTGTCCTTTCCGGGCTTCTGGCTATAGCTGCCACTCCCTTCCCCATGATTACCCAATTGTTACGTCACGGCCTGGCCGCATCCGCCAGCCTTTGTCTCGCCGCGGGTCTTTTCGCCCAGACGCCCGCCAACAAGATCAACTTCCCCGACGCCAGTCCGGGGATCAGCCTCACCCAGCGCGTCGGCCTCACCGACATCCAGATCAACTACAACCGCCCCGGCGCCAAGGGCCGCAAGGTTTACGGCGGCCTCGTGCCCTTCGACCACATCTGGCGCACGGGCGCGAACACCGCCACGAAGATCTCCTTCAGCACCCCGGTGAAGCTCAACGGCAACGCGATCCCCGCCGGCACCTACGAACTCTTCACCATTCCGGGCACCACGCAGTGGACCGTCATCATCCACAAGAACATGTCCCAGTGGGGCGTCTATACCTACGACGAAAAGAACGACGTCGCCCGCTTCCAGGTCGTCCCCGTAGCCCTGCCGGAACACGTCGAGACCCTCGACATCAGCCTGAATGATATCCGCGACGAATCCGCCACGCTCAACATCGCATGGGAAAAGACCCGCGTGCCTGTCGCCGTCGCCCTCGACGTGAAGTCCACGCTCGTCCCGCAGATCGAGGCCGTCATGGCCTCCGGCGGCGACAAGCTCCCCTACGCCCGCGCCGCGATGTATTACCTGGAGAACAACCTCGATCTCACCAAGGCCGCCGCCTGGATGGACGCCGCGCTCGCCGCCGAGCCCAACGCCTTCTACCTCGTTTATCGCAAGGCCCTCATCCTCGAAAAAATGGGCGACAAGGCCGGCGCCATCGCCACCGCGCAAAAGTCCCTCGCCGCCGCCAAGCAGGCACCCAGCCCCACCTTGCGCGACGAATACGTGGATCTCAACCAGGCCCTCATCGACCGCCTGAAGTGATGACCGCCGGCGCCCCTGCCCCAACCGCCGCGCGCACCTCCGGGTGGAGCCGGGGCGCCCTCGCCCCGGTTCTCGCCCTCGCCAGCTTGCTCACGTGCGGCTCCGGCCGCGCCGAGGAGGCCGGCAAGGTTCCCGCCATCGTCCAGCAGCTGCGCACGTTTGCCAACACCGGCACCGTGCTCCACGTCGCTGCCCACCCCGACGACGAGAACACGCAGCTCATCACCGCGATGGCCCGCGGCCGCGGCTACCGCACCGCCTACCTCTCGATCACCCGCGGCGACGGCGGCCAGAACGAGCGCGGCCCCGACTTCAGCGAGAAGCTCGGTGTCCTCCGCACCCAGGAACTGATCGCCGCCCGCAAGCTCGACGGCGGCCGCCAGTTCTTCACCCGCGCCATCGACTACGGTTATTCGAAATCACCCGAGGAAGCCCTCCGCATCTGGGATCACCAGGCCGTGCTCGGCGACGTCGTGCGCGTGATCCGCACCTTTCGGCCCGACGTGATCATCACGCGTTTCCCCATCCCGCCCGGCAGCGGCGGACACGGCCAGCACACGGCCTCCGCCATGCTCGCCGTCGAGGCCTTCAAGCTCGCGGCCGATCCCTCCGCCTATCCCGAACAAATCAAGGAAGGCCTCCAACCCTGGCAGGCCAAGCGCATCGGCTGGAACGGCTGGGGCAACAACCCAAGCCCGCTCAAGGGCCCGACCATCCAGTTCGACATCGGCGGCGCCGACCCCGTGACCGGCGTGCCCTTCGGCACCATCGCCAATCAAAGCCGCGGCATGCACAAGACGCAGATGCTCGGCGTCTTTTCCGAGCGCGTCGGCAGCCCCGGCCAGAATTTCCAGAACTTCCAACTCCTCGACGGTGAACCCGCCGCGACCGACCTCATGGACGGCGTGGACACCACTTGGGCGCGCATCCCCGGCGGCGCCGCGCTCATCCCGCTGATCGACGACGTCATCGCGAAGTTCAACCCCGCCGCCCCCGCCGCCAGCGTGCCGGCGCTGTTCGCGATCCGCAAACAGCTTGATTCTCTCCAAGCCCTGGCCGCCCAACCCCGTTTCTATTTGGAAAAACGCGCGGATCTCGAACGCATCATTGGCGCCTGTCTCGGTCTCAAGGTCGAAACAACCATCCCGCAGGCAGAGGTCGTAGCCGGGGAAAAACTCGCCTTGCGCCATGTCGTCACTGTGACCGGCTCCCTTCCGGTCAAGTGGATCTCCGCGAACTATCCTCGTGTGCCGCTGGATTTCGCATCGGAGAAGTTGAAGATCTCC
>CBINOW010000220.1:0-5002 GCA_966252395.1 uncultured Oleiharenicola sp.
CACCGACCGCGTCGCGAAATACAACCAGCTCCTCCGCATCGAGGAGGAGCTCGGCGCCTCCGCGATCTACGGCGGCCAGCTGTAATCCTTTACGACGCCGCCTACCCCTCGGCACCGTAAGAACACACACCAAGGTAAGGCCGGACGTCGCAAGACGCCCGGCCTTTTCCTTTCCGGGAACTTCGCGCGCGCGCAGGCATCTATCTTGCCCGCCTCTCTCACTTCAGCACTCTGCCAACGTGGACCTCCGCCCAATCCTTAATCTGTCCTTTGCTCTTTGCCTCGCCGGCAGCGCCGGCCTGGCCGCCGCCGAACCGGCGAAGCCCGCCACACCACCGCCCGCCCCCAAAGAGGAGGTCATGGTGCTGCCCAAGCTCGAGGTTACCGCGCAGCGCGCCAAGGAAATCGACCGGGAGCTCAAGCGCGTGGACAAGATGATCGCCCGCGAGCGAAAGAAGATCAAATCCACCGACCTCGACAAGACGCTCAACAACGAGAAGCTCAGCCGCGCCGCCGCCCTCTTCGGCGGTAACTCCGCCGAACACCTCTCCGCCGTCGCCGCCAGCCGCGTCATGCTGCTCGAGCAGGAACGCATGGTCCTCGAAGCCATGAAGCGCCCCGCCACAATCGAAGAGCGCAAAATGATGGCCGCCGAGATCGAGCAGCTCCGCATCACCCGCCGCAACCTCGACGATCCGGCCGCGCAGCGGTTCTAAGCAGACGCTGTGCGGCGTCTGAAAAGCCGCTGTCCCCGTTACTCCACCCGCAGGATATAACCGCGCAGGTATTCGCTTTCCGGCATGGTCACCAACACCGGGTGATCCGGCGGCTGGTGGCAGAATTCGAGGATGTGCACGCGGCGCTTCGCATCGGCCGCCGCGTCGGCAAGCACTTCACGGAGCTGCGCATCCTGCATGTGATGCGAGCAGGTGTAGGTCGCCAGCACGCCGCCCGGTGTCAGCGCCTTCATCGCGCGAAGGTTCAGTTCCTTGTAGCCGCGGAGCGCTCCCTCCAACGCTGACTTCGACTTCGCGAACGGCGGCGGATCGAGAATGATCAGGTCCCAGGCCGGCGGCGCGTCACGCTGCGCCGTGAACCAGTCGAACACGTTCACGCCTTGGAAGTCCGCCTTCAGCCCGTTGCGGTCGGCGTTCTTCTTCGCCTGAGCCACGGCATCGAAGGCGCTATCCAGTCCAAGCACCTGCGTCGCCCCGGCCTTCGCGCCGTGCAGGGCAAACGAGCCTTGGTTGCAGAACGCATCGAGCACGCGCCTGCCCGCCGCGTATTTTGCCACCGCGGCATGTTGCAGGCGCTGATCGAGATAGAACCCCGTCTTCTGCCCGCCCTGAAGATCGAGCCAGTAGTCAAAGCCATCAATCTTCGCCCAACGCGGCTCCCAAGCCTTGCCCGACCGCGTGTGCACGCCGGGGGCCAGTCCCTCCAGCTTGCGCAGATTCGAGTCGTTGCGGAAAATCACTTCGCTGGCACCCGTAAGTGAGGCCAGCAGGTCGCCGATGAGCGCACTGCACCGGTCCATCGCCAGCGTCTGGATTTGCACCACCAGCGTGTCGCCAAACTGGTCGGCCACGATGCCCGGCAGGTCGTCGGACTCTGACCAAACGAGGCGCTTGTAACCGCCCATATCCTGCCGTCGGGCGATGGCCCGCTGGAGCGCCGTTCGCAGATACGCTTCGTCCAAAGTGACGCGTTCGCGGCTCAGCCGCCGCCACACGATCTGCGACTTGCTGTTGTAGATGCCGGTGCCGAGCAACCGGCCGGTGCGATCCCGGCACTCGACCACCTCGCCATCCTGCTCGGCAGGCAGCAGGACTTCGCATTCATTGGCAAACACCCAAGGATGACCGCCCAGCACGCGGGCGTTGGCATTGGGCTTGAGCTTCAGGCTGACAGACATACCCGGACTGTTTCCGGGTTAACGAAGGCTTAGAAGCCAAAAATAGAAATACACTCACCTCCCGCGAGCGGGCGGTGACGGGATGCTCAAGCCGCGGGAATATGCGCCTTAAGCGGATTGGCCGTCTTCGTCCGTTTCGTGCGCAGGCTTCTCGCGGCGTAGTAGCGGCTGTTCTCGACGACGGGTTCTTTCACGTAGTGAAAGCCCGCCTCGTCCTCAACTCCCTCGGGGGCACGGGAAAGATTGAGGACAAGAACAACCATCGCGGCGACGAGGAGCACGAATCCGACGACGATGAGTGCGGTTGTGATCATGATTTTGGGGTGGGTAACTGCGATAAACCGACATGTTGTTGGACTGAAAAACAGCCCAGCAGGTTCCTGCGCACGCCTTGTCGGGACAAATGCTGCTAACGCTCGCAACTATTGCGCACACTTCGGGGCGCTTACTCGGGCACTCCCAGTATCTCTACAACCATCAGTCGATTAGGCAGACGCTCCCGCTGACACAACGCAGAGCGCAGGTGTGTTACTCCAATCGGAACGCCCTGAGAGAAATTTAAATCCCGCGTAAAAGTCAATCCACATCTCAAAGCAGGACACCGACTTGCCCCACCGGCCGCCGCCTTCAAGCACGCTTCTGCCGAAGCCGCGCAAGCGAGCGGTCATGCAGCCAGCCGAGCACGAGCAGCGCCGTCATCGCCCCGCCCAATGCCCAGGCCATGTCTGATTGCGTGTCCCAGACATAACCCTGCGTGCCCAGAAAATCATCGGCTGCCGCTCCGCTCGCCACGGCCACCCACCATTCGATCAGCTCATAAAACGCACTGAAGGCTAGACAGACGCTCACGCACAAAAACGCCAACCACCGACTCGGCTTGTCATCTCCCCGGTCACCCAGCGGCGATGTCCGCAGCAGAATCTCTCGCGTCAGGATCGCCAGCACAAAGCCCTGCGCGAAGTGCCCGACTTTGTCGTAATTGTTGCGCGTCCACCCGAACCACTCCATCGCCCAATCCCCCAAAGGCACGCGCGCGTAGGTGTAGTGCCCGCCCACGATCAGGATCACGCTGTGCCACCACAAGAGCACCAGCAGCAACGACGACAGCGGAAACCGCCGCTGCACCGCCAGCGCCAGCGGCACCCCGATCAACACCGGCACAACCTCCAGAAACCACGTGAACCGGTCATGCGGCCCGATGGCCGACCAAGCCAGCACCGGTGCCAGCAAACCACAGAACCAGAGGAGTCGCCGATCCATCAGCGACCTCCTTCCGCCAGCCGCGCTGCCACGAACTGGCGCAGCGCCGGATCCACGCCCGCACTCTCCTCGGAAAAATCACGTCGCAACTGCTCCCACGGCACCGCCCCGTCGGGCACCAAAATGGGGGTGAGGTTCTTGTCCGGACGCGTATCCCCGGTGTCCACCCGGTTGTGCACGAAGCCGCTCTGCCGCCGCCAGGTGAGCGCATGCTCCTGCTGGGCGAAGCCGTTGTAGCAGATTTGAAATCCTTCCGGATGCCCCTCCATGTCCAGCCATACGATCAACTCCAGGCCAGAGCCTTGAAACCAACGGCGCCGGCCACTGACACCGGGCTCCTGCTTCACTCGTTTGAATTCCTGCAACACGACCGGCAGCATGCGCGCGCCCGTCCTCACCGCAAGCCGGCGATGAACTCGACCGCCTGCCTCCCTACGTCCGGCGTGGACAGCAGCCGATAGTGACCGCGTCCCGGGCAAGGCACGAGCCGCGCCCCCCGCCATTGCGCCACGAACTGTTCGGTCGCGGCGTAATCGGTGCTGTCGTCGGCCGGGTCATGCAACGCCAGGAGCGCACACGGCGCCCGCTGTGCCACCGGAAACATGCTCGCCTCGGCGTAAGGCATGCCTGTCCGGCGCTCCACCGCCGCCCGAAAGTGTCCCGCCGTCTCGGCATCGATCTCCATGCGCCGGCACATGCGTTCAACCCGGTCCAGTTGGCTCACGGGCGGCGCCAGAAACACCAGGCCTCGCGCGGACACTCCATTCACCACCACCATGGCCGCCGCCGCACAACCCATCGAGTGAGCCACCAGCGCAAAAAATTCGCCCACTTGGGCCTGTATTTCTACCAACAGCCGGCCCAGCAATGGCGCGCTGCACTCGTCTCCCGGCGAGTCCCCGTGCCCGGGCGCATCGAAGGTCAGCACCCGGAATCCCGCCGCCAAGAGCGGCGCGGCCAAGGCGCCGAGCTGCGCGCCGTGTCCCTCCCAGCCGTGAAGCAAGCCGACCAGCGGCCGCCCTGCCTTACCCCACTCCCACGCGGCCAGTTCACCGGCCGAAGTCGGGAGCGTCAGTCGCCGGGCTCCTTCCAGATACGCCAGCTCCCGCGGCATGCGCCGGGTGACGCGCATCGGATGCAGGAAAATGGACGCAGCCAGTTCGCCCATGACGGCGGGCGTGTGCGGGGGCGGCGGGACCGGCACGCCGCGTTTGCCCGCCACCTGCAGAAGAATCTCTGACATGCCGGCAACAAACCTCACCCCCGCCTGCCTGTCGAGCGACCAAACCCGCTTTGACATCCCCCGTCCGCGGCGCAAACCTGCCGCCGAAAACATGGACCACCTGCACGCCTACTGGCGCATGGAATACATCGAAGCCCCCCGTCTGCCCGAGGGCGCCAATCCCTTCGCCGAACTCCCCAAGCTCGGCAACGACGCCGAGGCCCTGATCGTCCACCGCAGCCCGCTTTCCTACCTGATGCTCAACCGGTATCCCTACAATCCGGGCCACCTGCTCGCCATCCCGTTTCGCGCCGCGACCGATCTCACCGAGCTCACGCCGGCCGAGCGGACCGATCTGATGGACGAGATGATTCTCGGAAAGGAACTCCTCAAAGCCGCCGTCAATCCCCACGCCTTCAACATCGGCTTCAATCTCGGCTCCGCCGCCGGCGGAAGCATCCCGCACCTCCACGCCCACATTGTCCCACGCTGGAACGGCGACACCAACTTCATGCCCGTCATCGGCAAGACCCGCGTCCTGCCCCAATCGCTCGAGGCCATGTATGCCCGCCTCAAAGCCTGCGCGGAGAACCTCTCTCCCAAGG
>CBINOW010000221.1:0-4953 GCA_966252395.1 uncultured Oleiharenicola sp.
GGAAGTGAGGTTGACGCGCTCGACCTCACCGCCGGAGAGCGTGCGCGAGCTGCGGTCGAGGGTCAGGTAACCGAGGCCGACCTGTTCGAGGTAACGGAGGCGAGTGATGATCGAATCGAAAGCGAGGTCGGCGGAATGGCTTTCGGCCCGGGATTTGGCGTGCTCAGTCTCCGACTCCTGGACCAGCGGCAGCAGCGTGGAGACGGGCAGTTGGTAGAGTTGGGGCAGGGTCTTGCCCTGCCACTTCCAGCAGAGGGCTTCGGGCTGGAGCCGGGCGCCGTGGCACTCGGGGCATTGGTTGTAGGCCCGAAAGCGCGAGAGGAAGACGCGCACGTGCATCTTGTAGGTCGTCTTCTCGAGGTAGCGGAAGAAGCCCTTGAGACCATACCAGAGCTTGGGCCAGCACTTGGCTGGATTGTCGCTGTCGTAGCCGGGCGAGCCGTCGATGACGAAAGCCTTCTGTTCGGCCGTGAGACGGGCGAAGGGCACGTCGGTGGGGATGCCGAGTTTCTTGGTGAACTGGAGCAGGTCCTTTTTTGATTCACCGTAGATCTCTCCCTCCCACGGCTTGATGGCGCCGTCCTCGATGGACACCGAGTGGTCGGGGATGGCGAGGCGGTAGTCGATGTCGATCACCCGGCCGAAGCCGCGGCACTTCGGGCACGCGCCGAGCGGGGAGTTGAAGGAGAACAGGCCCGGCGTGGCGGGGCGGAAGGTGCGCCCGGTTTTCGGCGAGTGCAGACCACGCGAGAAGTGGCCGGCGGCGGGAAACTGCGAAGCGCTGAGTGCGGAATGCGGAGTGCCGGGCAAGGGCTCTGTGCCGAAGAGGAACACTTCGCCCTTACCGAAGTGCATGGCCGCCTCGCAGGCCTCGAGGAAGCGGGATTTGTTTTCGGCGGCGATGCGGAGGCGGTCTTGGATCACGAACAGCCATGACGCGCCGAGCTGAGCGATGAGCGAGGAGGGCTGGGCGGCGAGCAGGTCGTCGAGTTTGTGCAGGTCGAGATTTTCCTGGGCGTCTGGCGCTTGGGCTTTGGCTTTTCCGCGGGCGATCAGCACGCGGGTGTAGCCCTGGCCCTTTATGCTCGTGAGGATTTCCGGCCAGGCGAGGTTGTCGGGCTTCGTGATGCGGAAGCAGAGGAGCAGCGTCGCCGCCGCATGCGCGGCGTGCGTCTTCGCCCAGATTGTGGCGGGGGAGTCGTCCTCGACCTTTTCGCCGGTCTCCGGATCGTAGCACTCGGCGACGTGGCTGAACCAGACCTTCGCGAAGTCGGTCAGCTCGGTCATTGTGCCGACGGTCGAGCGCGAGGTCTTGACCGTGTTGGTCTGCTCGATGGCGATGGAGGGGCGGATGTTCTCGACGGAATCCACCTTGGGCTTGTCGAGCAGGTCGAGGAACTGGCGGGTGTAGGCGCTGAAGGTCTCAACGTAACGCCGCTGGCCTTCCGCGTGGAGCGTATCAAACACCAGCGAGGACTTGCCGGCGCCGCTCAGGCCGGTGACGACGACGTATTTCCCCAGCGGCAGGTCGAGGTCGAAGCCTTTCAGATTGTTCTGGCGGACGCCGCGCAGGCGGATGGATTCGGGAGCGGAAAGAGGCGAGGGAGGAACCACAACTGCGAGGAAGAGCGGTAATCAGCCGAAGGCAAATCCGCGTGCGCCGACCTGCGGGACTGCTGACATAAGGGTGTCAGGAGGCAGAGCCGGAGGGTGTGAGGGGGTGAGGAGGTGAAACCTGAGGCTGAAGCGGCCGAAAGGAGATCGAGGGTGAAGAGACGCGATCAGTGTGTGCTGTCGCGTTCGATCGTCACACCCTCAGCTTTCAGGCCGTCATGCCCTCGGACGGGGGTGTCACACCTTCGTCAGCTCGCGGAAGAGGTTCAGGTGGGCCTGAACCTGGCGCTCGGGCACGAAGTGTGCCTGGGCGTGGCGGCGCGAATGCTCGGAAAAGCGGCGGCGGAGGGCGGGCTCGCGGATGAGCCTGTCGAGCGCAGTGACGAAGCCGGTCTGATCCTGATTCTTCAGCAGGATGCCGGATTTTTCGGGGGCGAAACATTCGCCGACGCCCACGATGTCGTAGGCCACGGCGGGCAGCCCGTGCAGCTGGGCCTCGATGAGGAAGTTGGAGAGCGATTCGCTCTGCGAGGCCAGCACGGCCAGATCAGCAGCGAGGTAGAGCGGCGCGGGCTCGGCGTGATAGCCGAGGAACTTGACGCGGCCGCCGAGACCGAGGTCGTGCGCGAGGCGTTCGCACTTTTTCCGGGCAGGCCCCTCGCCGGCGAGCCAGAGCTGCCAGTCGAGGTAGTTGGGCAGCCGGGAGCAGAGCTCGATGAGTTCGCGCTGGTTTTTCTCGGGGCGGAACATCGCCACGTTGATCATCACCACGGTGCTCGGGTTGGCGCCATGGTAGCGGCGCAGGGCCAGGTTGCGCGCGGCGGATTCGTCGGTGAAGCGCAGCACCGCGTTGTGGATCACGGTGATCTTGGACGGGTGGACGTCGTAGTTGTCCGTGAGCACCTGCTTCGCGACATGGCTGTTGGCGACGATGTGACGGCACAGGCGGAGCGAGCGCACGAAAAGCATCGGGAGGACCTTGCCCGTGCGCATGGTGCAGATGACGGCGGCCTTGGGCAGGCGCGACTGGATGAAGCCGGCATAACAGTTGGCCATGCGGCCCATGCAGATCACGAGGTCGGGCGCGGCCTCGGCGGCGGTGCGGAGGAGGCCGGGGGCGAACCAGTCGAGCCCCGTGTCAAAGGACTGCAGGGAGCGGAAGGCGAAAGGCTGCTGCTCGCCGTCGAGGTCGAGCACGCCGCGCGGGCGGAACGTGAGCAGTGTGACCTCGTGGCCGGCCTTGGCGAAGGCCCCGGCCATGAACACGGAATGGCGTTCGGTGCCGCCGCTGCGGAGGTAGTCTTGGACGATAAGAATTTTCATTGCTCCGCAAAGGGTCGCGGTGAGAGTCGGCATCATTCAATGAACCATGCATTCGTCAACCTGCTGCTGCGCTGGGTGATTCTCGCGCTGGGCGTGCTGCTCGCGGAGCGACTGCTGCCGGGCATCAGCTGCGACAGCGGGCTCACGCTGGTGGTGGTCGTGCTGCTGCTGAGCTTCTTCAACGTGGTGCTCAAGCCGTTGCTGCTGCTGTTTACGCTGCCGTTCATCGTGCTCACGATGGGACTCGGCATCTGGGTCATCAATGCGCTGCTCTTCTACGTGGTCGGCAAGCTGGTGGACGGCTTTCATGTCGCCGGGTTTGGCTCGGCCTTGGTCGGCGCACTGATCGTCAGCGTAACCAATATTGTCATCAACCGCCTGCTCACGCCCCCGCCGAAACCACCCAAACCGCCAGCCGGCAACGGCAAGCGCGATGACGTGATTGATATCTGAGAGAGGCCTGCGGCCAAATCTCAGACGCCAAAGCTCCAAACACCAAATCGAGGTGAGGCCACAAGTGGCAAATGGGTGGGGCGTAATGGCGGTTGAGCTTTCTTTGGCGTTTGGCCCATGGAGTTTGTGATTTCCGCCGCCAGCCGGTGTCGGAGATTCCGTTTGACGGAGGGCGGGTGGGGGGCGACTTTCCCGGTTCACACCTTTCAACTATGTCAGACGCAATCTACGACTTGGTCATCATCGGCGGCGGTCCGGCCGGCTATGTGGCGGCGATCCGTGCCGGGCAGCTCGGCAAGAAGGTCGCTGTCATCGAGATGGAGCGCGCAGGCGGCACCTGTCTGAACTGGGGCTGTATCCCGACCAAGGCGTTGCTCAAGAGCGCCGAGCTCTACCTCAAGATCCAGAAGGCCGAGGCCTACGGCCTGAGCGTGACCGGTGCATCGTTTGATTTCGCCAAGGTGGTCGAGCGCTCGCGCGGCGTCGCGGCCCAGATGGCCAAGGGCGTCGAGTTTCTCTTCAAGAAGAACAAGGTGGATTACGTCGTCGGCAAGGGTTCCGTCGTGATGCCCGGCATGGTCGAGGTCACCGCCGGCGAGAAGAAAGGCACGTTTTTCAAGACGAAGAACATTCTCCTCTGCACCGGCCAGCGCCCGAAAGCGCTCCCCGGACTCCCGGTGGACGGTGTGCGCGTGATGACCTCGCGCGAGGCGCTCGCCGCCAAGTCTCCGCCGAAGACCATCGCCATCATCGGCGCCGGCGCCATCGGCGTGGAGTTTGCGTATTTCTTCAACGCCTTCGGCTCCAAGGTCACGCTCATCGAGATGCTGCCGCAGGTGCTCCCCGTCGAGGACGAGGAGGTCGCAAAGGTGCTCGAGCGCAACTTCGCCAAGCAAGGCATCGCGATCCACACCGGCACCAAGAGCGAGAACATCCGCGTCGGCGACAAGAGCGTGAAGCTCGACCTCGTGAAGGACGGCGCCAAGTCCGAACTCGAGGTCGAGAGTGTGCTCGTGGCCATCGGCATCACCGCGAATCTCGACGGCCTCGTGTCGCCCAAGGTGAAGCTCGAGCTCGATCGCGGCTTCGTGAAGGTGGATGCCAATTACCAGACCAGCGTGCCCGGCATCTACGCCGCCGGCGACATCCAGGGTCCGCCCTGGCTCGCGCACGTCGCGTCGTTTCGCGCAGTGCAGGCTGTGGACGGCATGTTCGGCCACGCGAAGCCGAAGCAGGTCGGCATTTTCCCGGGCTGCACCTACTGCCAGCCGCAGGTCGCCAGCACCGGCCTGACCGAGAAGCAGGCCAAGGAGAAGAAACTCGACTACAAGGTCGGCAAATTCCCCTTCACGGCGGTCGGCAAGGCGGTCGCATCCGGCGACACCGAGGGTTTTGTGAAGGTCATCTCCGACGGCAAGACCGGCGAGATCCTCGGGGTGCACATCATCGGCGCCGAGGCCACCGAGCTGATCGCCGAGTATGGTCTCGCGATGAACCTCGAGGCGACGATCGACGAGATCCACGATTCGATCCACGCGCACCCGACACTGTCCGAGGCGCTCG
>CBINOW010000222.1:0-4728 GCA_966252395.1 uncultured Oleiharenicola sp.
CCACTTCTTCCGCCGCGCCCTCGTGCAGCAGAAGATCGAGGAAGCCACCGACACCATGGTTACCCGTCTCGGCAAGACCAAGACGAACGCCGAGTTCATCAAACTCATCGTAAAGTAACCAACTTCGCCCTTGCCCGTCCCCCTTTCCAACCGCCAACCTGCCCGTTCTCCGCATGAATAGTTTCTCCGAGCAATGTCTCGACATGGCCCGCTCGATGCTGGCCCACAACCTGGATTCCATCAACGCCGACGGCACCGTCACGCCGGTCGGCTCCGAGACCTCCCGCTCCGACGAACCCGGTCACGTCGCCTTCGCCCTCGGCGAATACTACCGCGCCACCGGCGAGACCACCCTCAAGGGTTACGACCTGATCGACCTCACGGCCCGCTGCGTCACGGCCCAGGCCTTCACCGAGCCCGCCCACGAGAACGGCCTCGCCTACGCCGCTCTCGGCCTCCTCTCCTTCGGCCCCTCCAAGGAGCGCAACGCCGTCTGGGAACGCCTGGTCGAGGAGACCCGCGAGCGCCTCGACAAGCTCCTGCTCACCCGCAGCGACTACGACAACTACTGGCAGGCCTTCAACATCGCCAAGGCCGTCTGCCGCTACAGTCTCGGCCTCTCCAAGAAGGACGAAACCTCGCGCCTCATCGAGCGCATGGTCGAACGCATCGAGCAGACCAGCTCCTCCGGTTTCTTTGACGACTCCGAAAAGGGCTTCGGCGGCCACTTCAACCTCTACGGCGTGATGACCCTCGCGTTCACGCGCTCGGCCCTCCAGCTCCACGCCAACTCGGCCCTGCGCGAGCGCAAGCTCCCCACCCTCCGCACCTACGCCGAGAAATACATCAAGATGATGCCGGACATGGTCCGGGCCGACGGCCTCGGCTGGGCCTACGGTCGCTCCGCCGGCGCCTACGGCCAGATGCACTGCATCACCCTCATCCTGCAGGGCCTCCGCGACGGCTGGATTCCCGACGACCAGAAGAACAAGTATTTCGATATCCTGCGCCGGCTCTTCTACTACTTCTTCCACACCTACCTCGACCAGGAGCACGGTTTCCTCGACATCCGCGACGAAGAGCGCACCGCCTACTCCTCGCACACCACGCGCATGGCGAACTTCGACGCCGCCCGCTACCTCTGCCAGTGGTCCCGCCTCGCGAAGACCGTCTCCATGCCCGACAACGTCAAGGCCGAGCCGGCCCGCACCAGCGGCCGCTTCGTGATCTTCGACAAGTCCAACCGCAAGGAGCAGGGCCTCTTCCTCTATCGCGACGCCGAGTCCGGCCTGCACGTCCAGATCCCGCTCGTCAGTTCCGGCACCGACTGCACCGCCGACAACCTCGCGTTCCCGCACTGCCCCGGCGTCTTCGACTGGCCGAACAACGTCTATCTGCCGATCATGCTCCCAGAGCTGACCTTCGGCGACCACGTCACCCTGCCGGCCTTTTACGGCCAGAAGTGCGTGACCGGCCTCGGCCTCAAGAATTCGTTCTACTTCCGCTATGAGCAGCCCGAGCTGATCAACACCAAGGAAGAACTCGCCCGCGGCATCGGCAGCGTGAAGGTCCAGTGGACTTTCACCGGCAGCAAGATCACCGGCGACTTCGCCTACACGGTGAAAAACCAGGTGCAGCTCGACAAGTTCCGCATGGCCCTCGTCATCGGCGCCCCGCACTCGAAATACCGCATGGGCAGCTCGCCCGCCCTCGGCGCGCAGGGCCACCGCTGCTCGGTGCTCAAGGACGACTTCCACGCCAACTGGGCCGAGACCGAGACCGTCACCGCCGACCCGGTTTACAAGACGAACTTCGGCAAGCTGCACTACGTGCAGACCTTCGTGCGCGATCACCCGCTGATCATGCGCCCCGGCCAGGTTTACCGCCTGACGGTCGCCTTCGATCCGGACCTCACCTTGGTCGAAGCCTGAGCAAGGGCCACCGATTATCAGCCCCGTCCCGCTGGACGGGGCTTTTCTTTTCCCAGGTTAAATCTAGGTTACGGGTCCGATTCGCCTCGTTTGCCGGCCGGCACCTCCCTAGCCACTGCCTGTCCCATCGCCCATGCCTCCCACTCCGCGCAGCAAACCCCGTTCCGCCAAGATCACCGCCAAGACCGGACGTTCCATCACGCCCAAGGCGGGAGGCAGCAAGGTGGTTTACGCCAACCGCGAGCTGAGCTGGCTGGCCTTCAACCAGCGCGTCCTTGAGCAGGCCAAGAGCGAGGCCAACCCGCTCCTCGAGCGCACCAAGTTCCTCGCGATCGTCAGCTCCAACCTCGACGAGTTCTTCGAGATCCGCATCGCCGGGTTGCTCCAGCAGAAGGACTCGACCGGCGGCGAGGCCAGCCTCGACGGCCTCAGCCCGCGCGAACAACTCAAGCGCGCCTTCGCCGAGATCCGCCGCCTCGTGGACGACCAATATGACTGCTGGCACGACCTGCTCGTGCCGGCCCTGACCAAGGAAAAAATCACCTTCAAGACCGCCACCGAGCTCACGGCCGCCGAGCGCGCTTGGGTGCAGGACTACTTCGCCAAGCAGGTCCACCCCGTTCTCACGCCGCTGGCCATCGACCAGTCGCACCCGTTCCCGCAGATCGCCAACAAGACGCTCAACGTCATTGTGACGGTGGACAACCCCGACACGCCCGAGCAGGAAAACCTCACCGCCGTCCTGCCCGTGCCGCGCATCCTCCCGCGCCTCGTGCAGATCACGCCCGACAAGCGCGGGCCGCAGACCTTCGTTTTCCTCAGCGAGATCATCAAGCTCTGCGCCGGCGACCTCTTCCCCGGCTACCACGTCATCAGCGCCCAGGCCTTCCGCGTCACCCGCAACAGCGACCTCTACATTGACGACGAGGAAGCCGACAACCTGCTCAAGAAGATCGAGGAAGAGCTGCGCAACCTCCGCCGCGGCGCTGCCGTGCGCCTGGAGATCGAAGACGACGCCCCGGCCGCCGTCTTCCAACTGCTCTGCGAGAACCTCCAGCTCGACGAGGAACGCGTGTTCCGCCTCAAGGGCCCGCTCAATCTCGTGCGCATGATGAGCCTGTCCGACCTCGTGGACCGGCCCGACCTGAAATTTCCGCCCTTCGCCCCGGTCGAGCTGCCTGCCCTCAAGGCCGCGCCCAGCATCTTCGCCTCGATCCACGAGGGCGACATCCTGCTCCACCACCCTTACGATTCCTTCAATCCCGTCGTGGAGTTCGTCCATCAGGCCGCGCGCGATCCCGGGGTGCTCGCCATCAAGCAGACGCTCTACCGCACCAGCGGCGACTCGCCGATCATCGGCGCCCTCATCGAGGCCTCGCGCAACGGCAAGCAGGTCACCGCCCTGGTCGAGCTGAAGGCCCGCTTTGACGAGGCTAACAACATCAAGTGGGCCAAGGAGCTCGAGGAGGCCGGCGTGCACGTCGTGTTCGGCCTCGTCGGTCACAAGACCCACTGCAAGATCAGCATGGTCGTGCGCCAGGAGCCCGAGGGCCTCCGCCGCTACGTCCACCTCGGCACGGGCAACTACAACCCGAAGACCGCCCGCCTCTACACCGACCTCAGCCTGCTCACCTGCAACGCCGAGATCGCCGCCGAGGTCGCGCAGCTCTTCAACTCGCTCACCGGCTTCGGCCGCTCGCCCGAGTTCAAGCACCTGCTCGTCGCGCCGTTCAACCTCCACTCCCGCATCCAGGAACTGATCGCCAACGAGGCTGCAAACGCCGCCGCCGGAAAACCCGCGCGCATCATCGCCAAGATGAACAAGCTCGTGGACAAGGTCACCATCGACAACCTCTACGCCGCCTCCCAGGCCGGCGTGCAGATCGACCTCATTGTCCGCGCCACCTGCTGCCTCCTCCCCGGCGTCAAGGGCCTCAGCGAGAACATCCGCGTGCGCAACCTCGTCGGCCGCTACCTTGAGCACGCGCGCATCTTCTATTTTGAGAATGCCGGCACGCCGCTGCTCTACGCCGGCAGCTCCGACTGGATGCCGCGCAATTTCTTCCGACGCGTTGAGGCCCTCTTCCCGGTCAACACGCCCGCCCTCCGCGACCGCGTGCTCAACGAGATCCTGCCCGCCGAGCTGCGTGACAACGTGGACGCCCAGGTCCTCCAGCCCGACGCCACCTACGTCCCGCCCGCCCGCAAGGACGGCGAGACTGACTTCTCCGCGCAAAAGCACTTCATGGCCGAAGCCGAAAAACGCGCCGCCGCCCAGATCGAGGTCGTGGTGTGAGCCCCTGATGGGTTGCATCGCCCAAATGGAGCCGGGGCACCCCGCGCCAAATGGGTTCCGTTTTAGCCGTAGCCGCGTTGGATCCCGCGGACGCGGGAGACAACGTGGTTGGCGACACACGCGAAAGACCACGTTTTCGCGGACTCAAACGCGGCTACACAGAAACACACTCCCTCTTTCCGGATTTGCTCTCCGCCTTCAGTTCGCAAGTTTCCCCGCGTGGACTCCGCCCCTTTCTTCGACGTTCCCCTGAACCTGCCGCACGCCGGCCGCGTCGCCCGCCGCCTCGTGACCTACCTCCAGCGCGACGGCCGCGGCAACACCGCTGCCGCCACCACCGCGACGGAGATCGTCGAGCTGCTCGCCCCTTACTACGACAGCGACGAAAACCCGAATCGCACCGTTGCTGAGCAGGTGCGCACCGAAGCCGCCCAGCTGGGTCGGCGGTTTGTCGATCAGGTCGAACTCGACGCGCTCGGCCACGACCTGCTCGGCCAGGGA
>CBINOW010000223.1:0-4684 GCA_966252395.1 uncultured Oleiharenicola sp.
GATGCTGAACCTGTTCAAGGCCCGCTACACGCCGGAGGTGCGGCGCGCCAACTGGTCCTACTACGAACCGCGCACCGAGCACGGCTCCAGCCTCAGCGCGAGCGCCTACGCCATGGTCGCCGCCGAGATCGGCGAACTCGACCGCGCCTACCAGTATTTCCTCAAGACCGCCGAGATCGACCTGAAGGCCCGCTACAAGCTCTACGTCGGCACGATCTTCATCGGCGGCTCGCACCCGGCGGCCAACGGCGGTGCGTGGATGGTCGCGGTGCACGGCTTCGGCGGCCTGCGCACGGAGCGCGACGCAATCGTGCTCAACCCGCGCCTGCCCGCGAAGTGGCGGAGCTTGGAATTCGGCCTCGAGCACCGGGGTGACCGCTTCCGCGTCCGCCTCGGCCACGGCGCCGTGGAAATCATCCCGCACGCGGACAACCGCGGGTCGCAGCGCTTCTTGGTTGCGGGGGAGAGCGTCGTTTGCGGACATGGCCAGCTTTGCCAGGTGACTCTCCGCCCCTCCACTCCGACCACGGCCGCCACCGGCCGCATCGCTTCATGAAACGACCGTTCTTCAGGCTGATCGCCAGCGCCTTGCTGGTTGGCGCCGCCCATTCACTCGCTGCCAGCATCGGCGCCGACATCCCGTGGACGACGATCGAGGCCGAGGCCATGCAGGCGACCGGCACGGTCATCGACCCGGCCTACGGTCCGCATCGCGTCGAGATGGAATCGTCCGGCCAACGGGCCGTGCAGCTCGCCAAGGCGGGCGAGCACCTGGAGTTCGCCTCACCCGGGGCGTTTGACTCGCTCGTGCTGCGTTTCCATCTGCCCGATGCTCCCGCCGGCGGCGGCGTGGAGTCGGCGCTCAACCTCCTGGTCAACGGCCGGCTCGTGAACACGGTGTCGCTCAGCTCGCGCAACACCTGGCTCTACGGCAACTACCCGTTCTCCAACGATCCCGCGCAGGGCAAGCCGCGCAACTTCTACGACGAACTCCGCCTGAAGGGCATCGTGATCGCCCCGGGCGACACCGTGCGGCTGGAGAAGGCCGCGGATGACGGCATCCCCTGCACGCTCGACCTGGTGGACCTCGAGCTGATTCCGGCACCGGTCGCGGCGCCGAAGGATGCGCTTTCCGTGATCGAGTTTGGCGCGCGCGGCGATGGCGTGGCCGACGACACCAAGGCCCTGCTCAAGGCCGTGGCCGCTGCCGCGAAGAAGGGCGGCACCGTCTGGGTGCCGGCGGGCGACTACAAGATCTCGGGCGACATCGTCGTGCCGTCCGGTGTCACGATCCAGGGTGCGGGTATGTGGCACACGACCTTCGTGGGCGACGCCGAGCTCTACGGCCGCGCGGACCGGCGCGTGCGGTTCAAGCTGGCCGGCACCGACGTGCACCTCGCCGACTTTGCGCTCTTCGGGCACCTGAACTACCGCAACGACCAGGAACCCAACGACGGCGTCGTGGGCTCCGGTTGCCGCGACGCTTCGGTCTCGCGCCTCTGGATCGAGCACACGAAGGCGGGCGTCTGGGTTTACAACGGCATCAACCTCGTGATCGACGGATGCCGTTTCCGCAACCTGATCGCCGACGGCGTGAACTTCTGCGTCGGCACCAGCCACTCCGTCGTGCAGAACTGCACCGCGCGCGGCACCGGCGACGACTGCTACGCCGTCTGGCCCGTGGTCGAGGACCAGGGTTACGCCGACTTCGACGGCAAGCCGGGCAACAACGTGATCCGCCGCTCGAACGGCCAGCTCACGTGGCTTGCCAACGGCGCCTCGCTCTACGGCGGCCTGGGCAACCGCATCGAGGACTGCCTGTTCACGGACATCGCGAGCGGCAGCGGCATCCTGATCAGCACGACCTTCCCGACCGCGCACGAGGGCAAGGGCATCGACAACAATTTCAGCGGCATCACCGTGGTCGCGAACAACCGGCTGGTCCGCTGCGGCGGCTACGACCACTCGTGGGCGTGGCGCGCCTCGCTGCAGATCTGCCTCGACCGTCGCAGCCTCACCGGCCTGCGCGTCAGCAATCTCGACGTGCAGGACAGCCTGTCCGACGGCCTCTCCGTCGTCGCCCCCGGCAGCGCCAAGGGGCAGGGGACGCTCGCCGGCACCGTGCTGGAGGAAGTCCGAGTGACCGGCAGCGGCCTCGGCGCCCCCGGTCGTCCCGGTCTCTGGATCCGTGAAGACGCCGTCGGCGGCCTGATCCTGCTCCGCTCGCAAGTCGGCGAAGTGCGCAACGACTCCAAGAATTTCCGCATCCACCCGATGCCGTCAGCGGGGAAGTGAGACTGACCGGTTTGCTGTAGCCGGGGGCGCCGACCCCGGTCCGGGCTGTTTGAAGTAACAGGATTGGATTGCCTCAGGTGTTTGATGAAGCAGCCTGCCCTTGAAATGACAGTTTGGGTCTGGGGCCGGACCTGATTTTCGCCACCTTCACACTTATGAACCGCCTGTGAGATTTATTGAGCCACAGTCGGTTGCCTAAACAACGTAGAGCGAAAGGACATGAAAAGGCCTACGATAATTCTAGTCGGGATAGTCCTGCTTGCGGGCGCGCTTTTCGCAGCCGATGGAGATAAGACACCAATGAAGATTCAGCCGAGGATCGTCCTTTGCATTCTGCACGACAACCCAGACGTTGTTCGCTCAATATGTGCTCGTTCGCGCTACTTCGAGTTCGACGAGGATTATTCGAATCGTGGGCGAGATGAACGCATGGAAAAAGCCTTCGAGTCGTCATGGGATCTCGTTCGGCCTAGCGCTACAGATGGGGACAAGCAGCAAGTGGAACAGCATCGCAACGTAGCATACGTTCTCTCGCGACGACTTGATTCGGATGTCTCTATGGAAGTCGCATTGGACGGCTTAGCCTTGATTAAGGAGGCCTTTGCTGAAGGCGCCCGGGCAGTGAAGTGCGATAGTTCTGGGATAGCTCACGGTAAAGCGCGTTGGCTTAAGTTGGCAGCTGATCGAACCCCGATTGATGCCTATTTTGCATACGTTCGTCGTCCGATTGGCTCTGATGAGACAATGTATTCATGTGGGATGCACTTAGTCGGTTTGCCGGACATAAAGGTTATCGGCTTCTCAGACAGGGATGCGGCAAGAATCATGGACGTATTCGCAGGGTATCTCATCAACGAGGGTGGCAAACGAACGGTGAAGGCGGGGCATACATTTTCCTGCTCCAAGGAAGACCCAGTTCTTCGGATTTCGCACGATGAGTGTCGCGATTACGAGACCGACGACTTCTTCTTCAATCCATACGGTTATTGGATTCTAGAGAGGAAGGCTGCCAGACCCTGAGTGATGGTTGCTCTCGCTTCGATTTTGGAGCCGACCCAACCCCAGAAAACACCCCTCAAAAGGGCTGTTTTGGTGCTAAACAGGGTGAAAATACCTTCTGCAAACGTTGCAGGACGGGGTTCCGGGGCTTGACGCGGTCGGCGGGTGGGGGAACTTAGGGGCATGCTTTCCGTTACCCCCTCCGGAAATGTTACCCTGCAGGATGTCGCGGCCCGCGCCGGCGTCTCCATTTCCACGGCTTCGCGCAGCCTGACCGGTGCGGTCAGCATCGCCAAGGCCACGCAGGCGCGCGTGCGGTCCGCGGCCGAGGAGCTCGGCTACCGTTTCAATCCCCTGCTCGGCGAGGTCATGCGCGCGGCGCGCCGCGGCGTGCCCAACCACTACCTCGGCACGCTGGCCTACATCACGCCCTGCGAGGATGTGCAGGAGTGGCGGGCCACGCCCACGCTCTGCCGCCACTGGACGGCGGCGCGCGACCAGGCGGCGCGGTTCGGTTTCGGTGTGAGCGAGTTTGCCCTCGGTTCGCACGGCATGAGCGCCCGGAGGCTGGGCGACATCCTGCGCGCGCGCGGCATCAGCGGCATCTTGCTGGCGGCGTTTCCCAACGAACCCTTCGAGTTGGTGCTGCCGTGGGAGCATTTCGTGACCGTGCCGGTGGGCCACATGATCCAGAAGCCGCAGCTCGACTGCGTGGTGAGCGACCACACGCAGGCGGTGCTATTGTCGGGCCGCGTGCTCGCGGAGCGCGGTTACCGTCGCATCGGCCTCGCGATGGAGAGCTACCAGAACGCGATCACCAACCACGGCTGGGTGAACGGCTACGCGGCGCTCCCGGCGGAGAACCCCCGGCTTGCCGCGATCCCGCCCTTCCTGCCCGAGAAGATGTCCGCGCGCGGCTTCATGGACTGGGTGCGGGCGCACCACGTGGATTGCGTGCTCACGTTGTCCACGTTCCGCAACGCCGCCAACCCGATGCAGGCGTGGCTCGCCGAGGGCGGCCTCGACTGCCCGCGCGACGTGGGCCTCGTGTCGCTCGACGTGACCGCCGCCACGTCCTCGTGGGCCGGCATCGACCAGAATTCCGACGAGATCGGCCGCGCTGCCGTAGACCTCGTGCTGTCCAAGGTGCGTGCCGGCGAGCGGGGCATCCCGAAGGTCCGCCGGAGCCTGCTGGTGCACTGCCAGTGGCGCGAGGGTAACACCGTGCGCGCCGCGAGCAGCGAGCAGGCGTGTGCGTGAGGGATTAAGTTGTAGGGCGGGGTCTCCGAACTCCGCCTTTGTTCGCCAGCTGCGAGGTGATCGAGGCGGGGTTCGGAGACCCCGCCCTACAACCTGCGCGGCGCTGACTCACTCCCGGGTCGCGCGCTCG
>CBINOW010000224.1:0-4675 GCA_966252395.1 uncultured Oleiharenicola sp.
GTCGGGCGCGGTGTGTCCCGCGTGGTTCACCGGCGTGCCCTCGATGGTGAAGGTCGCCGTCTCATACACGCCGCTTGGCTTCATCTCGGCGGTGATCACGCCGCGCGTCGGCAGGTTGGCGATGAGCGCGCCGAAGGCGATGGGCACGAGCAGCAGCGGCTCGAAGCCCTTGGCGATGGCCAGCCAAAGCAGCACGCCAACAATGACCCACATGATGAGCATCTTGCCCGTGATGAGCGTGAAGCCCGTGGTGGAGAAGTAGTCGATAAGTCCTTGGAGCATGGCGGGCGTGGGTTAACGGACCTTGCGGGCGGAGTGGATCTGACGGCGGCCTTCGAGGCCCCAACCATGATCGGGCACGTCCACGCGCACGATCGAGGTGATGCGCATGCCTCCGCCCAAAGTGGCATGCACGGCGGCGGCCATGGCGGCGACCACGGCCGGTTCGAGGCCATCGCCGGTATGCTCGACCGGAGGAGGCGCCGCCGCGGCCACGGGCAGCGGCGCACGGGCGGGCGCCGGGGCCTGGCGCTTGAACCACAGCGCCGTCACCTCCATCAGCGCCCAGATCAGGCTGAGCGCCACGAAGACGACCACGAGGCCGTTGAGCTGGTAGATGATGGAGTCGCCCAGCGCCGGATGTTCCGGCAACGCAGCGGCCAGCGGCAACAGGGGAATCGCGACGGCATTCATGGCGGATTGGGCTCAGCCCAGGACGAGCAGCGGACCGCCCTCCTCGACGGCGTCGCCGGGTTTGGCCGTGATGCCGGTGACCTTCCCGGCGCGTTCGGCATAGACGAAGGTGTTCATCTTCATCGCCTCGATGGTCGCAAGCTGCGCGCCCACCGCGACGGTGGCGCCGACCTGGACATCAATGGAGACCACCTTGCCCGCGAGCGGGCTGCAAACAGCCCCGGCCGGGGCCGAGGCGTGCGTATGCACCGGCGCCGGTGCGGACGTCGGCGCCGCCGCCTGGGGCGCAGGAGCGGGCGTTGATCCGGTTGAGACCGGCGCGGCAGCCGCCGGGGTGATTTCCTCGGCCTGCTCGACGGTGACGTCGAACACGCGGCCATCTACGGTGATGCGGAGCTTTTTCATGGGCGTGGCGGATTAGAGCGGAATGTTGCCGTGCTTCTTCGGCGGACGCGTATCGCGCTTCGAAAGGGTGTTGCGGAGCGCCATCGCGACGACGGCGCGCGTCTGCGCCGGCTCGATGACATCGGTGATCATGGCCTTGCTGGCTGCCTCGTAGGGCGAGGCGAACTTCTCGCGGTAATCGGTCGCGAGCTCGGTTTCCTTGGCCTTCGGATCGGCGGCGGCGGCGATCTCGCGCTTGAACAGGATCTTCACCGCACCCTCGGCGCCCATCACCGCAATCTCGGCCGTCGGCCACGCATAGACGAGGTCGGCGCCCATGTCGGCGCTGCACATCGCGAGGTAGGCGCCACCGTAGGCCTTGCGCAAGATCACCGTGATCTTCGGCACCGAGGACGCCGCGTAGGCGAAGAGCATCTTCGCTCCGTGGCGAATGATGCCGCCCCGCTCCTGGGCCACGCCGGGCATGAAGCCCGGGATGTCCACCAGAGTGACGAGCGGAATATTGAAGGCGTTGCAGAACCGGATGAACCGCGCGCCCTTGTCGGACGAGTCGATGTCGAGCGTGCCGGCCTTCACCGCGGGCTGGTTGGCGACGATGCCGCACACGATGCCCTGCACGCGGCCGAAGCCGACCACGAGGCTCTTGGCCCAGTCCTTGTGCACCTCGAGGAAGTCGCCGTTGTCCACGAGGCGGGCGATGATCTTGAGAATGTCGAGCGGCGCCTTGGGATCGGCGGGCACCAGTTCGTTCATCACCGGATCGGGCGCAAGATTCAGGCTGGAAGCCGGCGTGTGCGGGGGATCCTGCACGTTGTTGGCCGGCAGGAAGCCGAGCAGCCGCTTCGCCAACGCGAGGGCATCGGCGTCGTCCTCAGCGGTGAAATGCACGTTGCCGCTGACACTCGCGTTCACGGCGGCCGAGCCGATCTCGTCCATCGTCACCGCCTGGCCGGTTGCCGCCTTGATCACCTCGGGACCGCAGATGAACATGTTGGCGTTCTTCCGCGTCATGATGATGAAGTCCGTCAGCGCGGGGCTGTAGGCCGCACCGCCGGCGCAGGGGCCGGCAATGATCGAGATCTGCGGCATGACACCCGATGCGAGCACGTTCCGGAAAAACACCTGGCCGTAACCCGAGAGTGAGTCGTCGCCTTCCTGGATACGGGCGCCACCGGAATCGTTGATGCCGATCACCGGGATGCCGGCCTTCATGGCGTAGTCCATGAGGTCGCAGATCTTCTTCGAATGGATGCGCCCGAGGGCGCCGCCGCCGATCGTGAAGTCCTGGCTGAACACGGCCACCGGACGGCCGTCCACATAGCCGACGCCCGTGACGACGCCGTCGCCGGGCATCGGTTTGCCCTCGAGGCCGAAGTCATGGCAGTCGTGGTCGGCGTGCATGCCCCACTCCATGAAGGTGCCGGGCTGGAAGAGCGCCTCGACGCGTTCGCGCGCGCTCATCAGGCCCTTTTCGCGGCGGGCGGCGAGCTTGTCGAGGCCGCCGGCAGCGCGGGCCGTGACGCGACGGGTTTCAAGATCGGTCAGAAAACGGGTTTCGATGGCCATGGTGGCTTCCTCAGTGCGCCGCGACGGCGTCGGGTTTGAGTGCGCAGAGCTCGGTGAGCACGCCGCGCGTGGATTTCGGATGCAGGAAGGCGACGAGCTTGCCCGCCGCACCGTCAAAGGGCTTCTCGTGAATCAGGCGCACGCCGGAGTCGGCGGCCTGCTTGAGCTGCGCGCCGATATCATCCGTGCGGAACGCCACGTGGTGGATGCCCTCGCCTTTCTCCGCGATGAACTTGGCGATCGGGCTTTCGGGTGCCGTCGACTCAAGCAGTTCGAGATGCACGCCGCCGGCGTCGAAGAACGCCGTGCGGACCTTCTGCGAGGCGACTTCCTCCCGCCCGAGGCAGGTTAGCCCGAGGGCCTTTTCGTAGAGCGGAATCGCCTCGTCGAGCGAGCGGACCGCGATGCCGAGATGGTCAATGGCTTGGATCATGGTGTGACGGTTTCGACCGGCAACGTGAGTGTATCCGATGCAAGCGCCGTCCTCTCCGCACATCTTGCCAACTCATGCGCACCACTAATCGCACGCGTCGCGAACCGCGGTCATTTGGGAAACTTATCGTGCGCTTACGGTCCTTCCGGAAGAGCGCGCCACATGTCCGCTCACGCTTCGATCCACGCTGTCGTCTTCCTGAGCCGTGCGAAGGATCCAAGCTTTTTACGCGTGCCACGTCCCTTGGATCCTTCGCACGGCTCAGGATGACGCTGGCAAGAGATTGAATATTTTCGGCGCCTGAGGTCGGCGCAAGCACCGCGCCTACAACAGAACATTGATTCACACCCCTCACTTCCGCGCCACCTTCGCCAGCAGGCGTCGCGCGCCGGCCGTCGGTGGCAGCGTGCCGGCGGCCACCAGCCGCACGACCTCAGCCTGTTCGGCGCGCACCGCCGGATCGGCCAGCATGATCTCCTTCAAGCCCTCCTCGATCTGCGCCTGCAACCAGGTGAGCTGCTGCGTGCCGCGCCGCACCTCGAAATCGCCGCGCGCGCGCGCTTGATCAATGAACTGCTCCACCGTCTCCCAGACGGCGCCGACTCCCTCGCCGGATTGCGCGGAGCACGTCAACACCGGCGGCTGCCACGCACCCTCCTTGCCCACGAGGTAGTGCAGCGCCCGGGAAAATTCCAGCCGCGCCGCCTCCGCGCGCGCGCGGTTGTCGCCATCGGCCTTGTTCACCACAAGCAAGTCGGCCAGCTCGATGATGCCCTTCTTCATGCCCTGCAACTCGTCGCCCGCGCCTGCGATCAACAGCACCAAAAAGCAGTCCACCATGTCGCGCACGAGCACTTCGCTCTGCCCCACCCCGACAGTCTCCACCAACACGGTGTCGAAGCCCGCGGCCTCGCACAGCGCAATGGTCTCGCGCGTGCGCCGGGCCACGCCGCCCAATTCGCAGCCGCTCGGCGAGGGCCGGATAAAGGCGTTGGGATGACGCGAGAGCCGCTCCATGCGCGTCTTGTCGCCGAGAATGCTGCCGCCCGTCACGGGGCTGCTCGGGTCCACGCTCAGCACGGCCACGTGCCAGCCTGCTTCGCAGAGCTGCGAGCCCAGCGCCTCGATGAACGTGCTCTTCCCCGCCCCCGGCACGCCGGTGATGCCCAGCCGCAACGAGCCGCCGGCACGATCATTGACGAGAGCGAGCAATTCCTCCGCCGCGAGCCGGTGAGCCGCCGAACGACTCTCGACCAACGTGATCCCGCGCGCCAACGCCACGCGATCGCCGGCCAGAATCCGCTTCGCCAGCTCCGGAGGGCCAAGCTCCAGCGCGGCCGTCTTCACCCGCGCAACCTTCGCTCCTGCCGGCCCACCCGCGACGATGCGCGTGGCGAAGCCCTCGCCGCCCTCCGGCGGCACCCAGTCGGGTTGGGTGGAGGCGTTAGTCATGGGCGGTTCTCCACTGTAGGGCGGGGGGGCAGGACCCCCCCCGCGCCGGGGGGTGCCTCCCCCCGCGTGGCCGCATCGGGACCCCGATACCCTCAAACACGCACCGACGGGGTGCACGGGGGATAC
>CBINOW010000225.1:0-4660 GCA_966252395.1 uncultured Oleiharenicola sp.
TCCTTCTCCGTGTAGAGCGAGTGGATGACGATATCGAGCAGCTGCTTGATCTCGGCCTGGAACTCGAATTTTTGCGGAGTGGTGGTAGACATGGTGGTTGAAGGGATGGACGCTGGTAAAAGAAAAGAGCCCGCTAGTTTAGCGGGCTCTGGAAAAAATCAAGCGGGGGAATTGCTTTCCTTCTAAGAACTCAGCGTTCGTCCACCTGGTCGGTGTGAACCGGTTCGATATGGCCAAGGTCGTGGTCGGGCTTGTGGCAACAAAGCACGCGCCACACGCAGTAAACGAAGAGCACGGTCACAAAGCCGACCGAGATGATCATGGTGATCCAGCCGCCGGTGGTCATGAGGGGTTTCCTCCCTTGTTTTTCTGCGTCAATTCCCAGCGTTTGCCCGCTTGGGCCACCAGGAAAGTGACGAAGATGATGGTGATGACGATGAAGCCGAAGGCGATACGCGCCGGCCCGCTGGGGTTGTCACCCACGAGGTCGGTGACATAGCTGGTCGGGTTGAAGGCGGCTGCGGCGCCGAGCTTGAAGTTCCAGCCGAAGACATTGGCGAGGATGAACATCACGAAGATGCCGACCAGGTAGAGCGGCGTCACGTATTTCATGATGGGTTTGTAGAAAGCGGGGATGCGCATCTCGGCGCCCTGGTGGGCTTCCTTGATGCCCTCGTCGATGCCGATCACCCAGCCGAACACGATGATCAGCACGGTGCCACAGACGAAGATGCCGACTGTGCCGATCCAGAAATCAATCGTGTCGAGCGCCTTCAGGTCCTTGGAGAACCACCAGACGAGCGCGGTGCCGAGGGCCGTCAGCAGGCCGAGCACGCCCATGGCGGCCTTGCGGCCCAAACCGAGGCCTTCCTCGAAGAATGCGATGCCCGGCTGCAGCATGGAGAGCGAGCTCGTGATGGCCGCGAGGAAGAGCAGGAGGTAGAAGATCGTGGCAAAAAACTGCCCGAAGGCCATCTGGGCAAAGACGTGGGGCAGCACGTTGAAGCCGAGCCCGAAGGTGCCCATGCCCACGATGCCCGCCGTGCCGAAGAACACGAAGGCTGCCGGCACCGTGATCAGGCCGCCAAGCGCCACTTCGCAGAATTCGTTGGCCGAGGCGGCGGTCAGGCCGCTGAGCACGACATCGTCCTTTTGTTTCAGATAGCTCGCGTAGGTGATGATGGCGCCGAAGCCCACAGAAAGGGAGAAGAAGATCTGCCCGGCGGCGGCGAGCCAGAGCTGGGGGTTTTTCAGGCCGGTGGTGATTTCCTTGGGGTTCCACATGAAGCCGAGGCCGTTGATCACGTTCTGATCGGGTTTGGCCGGGTCGGGGGTGCCCAGGGTGAGCACGCGGGCGAGAATGATGAGCGCGATCAGGATCAGCAGCGGCATGCCCCACTTGCAGACGAGCTCCACGCCCTTGGAGATGCCGCGGTAGATGAAGAAGAAGTTCATCACATAAACGATCACCACGAAGATTCCCACGTCATGCAGGCCGAAGTGGATCGAGGCGCCGTCCTGGTTGGAGCCGGTAAAGGTGGAGAAGAACGCGCTGTAATTCATTCCCGGCTGGCTGAGGTTTCCGGTGGCGGCATTGAGCGCATAGCCGAGGCACCAGGCCTCGATATACACATAATACATGTAAACCATCACCGGGACGATGAAGCCGAGGAGACCGAGGTATTTTCCGGCCGGGTGGCGCACGATGGCATGGAAGATGCCCGGTGAAGAATGGTAGCCGGCGATTCCGCCCTTGCGGCCCATGGTCCACTCGGCCCAGCCAATCGGGATGCCGAGGAGCAGGAGCGAGATGAAATAGGCGATCATGAACGCCGCGCCCCCATATTGGGTGGCTAGGCCCGGAAAACGCAGGAAATTGCCCAACCCGACGGCACTTCCCGCAACGGCCAGGATCACGCCAAGGCGCGAACTCCAGGCTTCTTGGGTTTTTGACATGGCGGCGATGAAAGGGGATTGGCCCGCCCGGGCAAACACCAACTGTGCCGATCCCGTCACGTCACTCCGATAGGATGGTTTCGGCTTTGCCACCTAAGCGCTGGTTGGTTGTCTCACTCTGCCCTGATGAAACTCCTCGATCGCTACCTCCTGGCCGAATGGCTGAAGATGCTCGGCCTGCTCCTGGCCGCGACGATGGGGTTGCTGCTGATGACCGCGCTCTACGACGAGCTGCGGGATTTCATCCAGATCAACGCCGGCACGGCGGACATCCTGCTGTATTTTGCCACGCTCATGCCGAGCTACCTCACGGTGGTGCTGCCGCTGTCCATGCTGCTTTCGCTGCTGTTCGTGCTGGGCAAGCTGCACCGCAACAACGAGCTCACCGCGATCCGCGCCGCCGGGCTCAATATCTTCGGCACGACCCGCTCGCTCTGGCTCGCCGGCATCGTGCTGTGCGGCGTGTCCCTGCTGCTCAACGCCAAGGTCGTGCCGTGGTCCGTGGAGGCCTCGCGCAGCCTGCGTGACACCTTCATGTTCCGCGCCGAGGCCGAGAAGGCGGCCCTCGGGGCACAGCCGGCCAGCGCCGATTCGCTCGGCCTCGTGCCGACCGTGGCCTTCGACAACCGGCCGCAGCACCGCATGTGGTTCATCAACCGCTACAGCCAGGTTTCCGGCAAGGCCTTCGGCGTGACCGTGTCGGAGATGGACCCGCAGCGTCGCGAGAAGACGCGGCTGATGGCCCGCGAGGGAACCTACGATGCGGCCCGCAAGGCCTGGACTTTCCGCGACGGCCGCGAGCTGTGGTTCGACCCCGAGCTGGGTGAGCTGATGCGCTCCGTGACCTTCACCGAGAAGACCGTGCCGCACTTCAGCGAGGACCCGGCGCTCATGCTGCTCGTCGGCTTCAAGAAGACGCAGGATCTTTCCTTCAACGAGCTGGAGCGCATCATCGATTATTTCGCCGCCGAGAAGAATCCCAAGCTGATCGGCTACGAGGTGCGCTACTACAGCGTGCTGTTCTCGACTCTCGGGCCGCTCATCGTGATTGCCATTGCGGTGCCGTTCGCCGTGTCGGGCGTGCGGGTGAGCCCGGTTGTGGGCGTGTCGAAGTCGATCGGCCTTTTCTTCGTTTACTACATCCTGAGCAGTCTCGCCACCCTGCTGGGCGGCAAGGGCTACATCGAGCCGATGTGGGCGGCGGCGATGCCCAACCTCGCGATGATCGGTCTCGCGGCGTGGTTCTTTGGGCGGCTGCGGTGAACACGGCCCAGCCGGGCCAAGCCCTCACCGGGTTTCCGGCATGAAGCCCTGCTTGCGCAGGAACGCGTCCGTCTGCTCCAAGATGGCTTCGTCGAAGTAGCGGGCGTATTTTTCGTTCCCCTCACCGAGGTAGTGCTGGCGGCCGTCCACGGTGACCAGTTCGAACGCGTTGCCGAGCTCCCGGGTCTTCTTGGTGAACAGCTGGACGCTGTAATAGGGCACGGTGGCGTCCTCGCGTCCGTGAAAGGCCAGCGCGGGTGGCAGGCCGGCTTTCAGGTTGTGATAGGGGGAGACGGACCAGATCTGCGTCCGGCGCTTGTCCATGATCAGGTCGGCCCAGACTTCCATGGTGTTGTAGTTGCTCGAGTAGAGCAGCAGGGCGTCGGGACGCGGGCTGATTTTCTGGTCGTCGCTGTCTTCATTGATCGTGTCGAACAGGGCGGTGGACCAGGCGAGCTGCCCGCCGGCCGACTGGCCGGCGACCACGATCCGGTGCGGATCAATACCGAGGGTCGCCGCATGGGCTCGGAGCCAGCGGATAGCCGAGCGGGCGTCCTTCACGGACTCGACAAGCGTGATGTCGGGGTGCGGGTAGGTGCCGTCGGCGTTGATCGACAGGCGGTATTGGAAGGCGAAGGTGGCAAAGCCCATCGCCGCGTAGCGCTGGCAGGCGGCATGAAACTCGGCCGGGCGGCCGAAAACCCAACCGCCTCCGTGGAAGAACGCGATGGCTGGGCGGCCGGCCTGGGCGGGTCTTCCGGCCGGCTGAAAGACGTCAACCTGCAGTTCCCGGCCGGCCACCTGCTTGTAGATGCGGGTTTCCATGGTGGGCGAAGGGGGTGTTTGGGTTTCAGCCCGCGCCAAAGTGGCGGCGAGCATGGCACCGATGATGACGAGCAGCCTCATGCGGAGTGGGTCAAGTCGCGCCGGGTTACGGCAGGAAGGGCGGCGGCCACTTCAGGAACTCGAGCGAGGCGATGCGGTGCCAGTTGGAATAAAGGATGACGCCCCAGACCGCGATGCAGTTGATGTAGGACAGGAAGACCGCCGCGCTACCCATGTCCTTGGCACGCTTGGCAAAGGGGCGTTTCTCGAGCGAGATGTCGTCGATGGTCCACTCGATGGCCGAGTTCAGCAGTTCGGCGATGACAATGAGGAAAAGCGAGGCGATCATCACGGCCGTGGAGACCGCGTTGACCGGCAGAATCACCGCGAGCGGGGTGAGGACAATGACGAAGATCAGGTCCTCGCGAAACGAGGGTTCGTGTTTCAACGCCGCCCAGAATCCTTCGATGGCGTAGCCCACGGACTGGAAAAAATTCCGGAAGTCGCGGCGCTTCGACTCGGGCGGAGGAACAGGATCGCTCACGCCTGCAGTTGAGCGCAAGGGGCATCTGCGGACAACCCATTTGTAGGGCGGGGTCTCCGAACCCCGCCTCGA
>CBINOW010000226.1:0-4613 GCA_966252395.1 uncultured Oleiharenicola sp.
GGAGAGCGATCCGTAGCCGTGGGCGCCCTTGGCATGGAGACTTTGGCGCAGCGATTCGCCGATGAGGCACCATTGGATGGTGACGTTGGCGACATCGCCGGAAAGGGAGAGGCATTCGTCCACCGACCACGTGGCGGAGCAGTGGTCGAGGATCACGTTGCGCGCACCGTGGAGCAGGTCGAGGGCGTCGGCTTGTTGGCCGCTCTCGTCACCGAGACGGCAACGCAGGTAGCGGATCACCACGTCGTGGGTCGCGATGCCGAAGGACTGGTCGCGCAGGCAGATGCCGTCGCCCGTGGCGGTCTGGCCGGCGACGGTGAGGAAGGGATTCCGCACGACGATATCCTTCTTCAGCGCGATGGTGCCGCTGGTGCGGAAGATGACGATGCGCGGTCCCTCGGCCTCGCAGGCGGCGCGAAAGCTGCCTGGACCCGAATCATTGAGATTCGTGACGAAGAGCACGCGTCCGCCGCGTCCGCCCGGGGTCGTGGCGCCGAAGCCCTCAGCGCCGGGGAAGGCGGGCAAGGGCGCGGCGTCGGCGACCAGCAAGAGCAGCGACAGGAGGAGGCCAAGACGGAGCGGATTCATGATGAAGGCAAAGTGAGGTTGGCCGGGCGCAGCGTGGCATGGGCTTCGGTGGCGACGATGGCGCCGCCATTGAGGTCGAGGCGGAGGGCGGGCGAGGTTTCGCTGGCCGCGCCGCTGAAGACGAGGGTGTCGCTGCCGCTGCCGGATTCATAGGCGGCCGCGCCCCCGGATGACAGAATGAGCGCGGGCCGGCCTTTCACGGTCACGTTTTCGCTGAAGCGGATTTTCACGGCCCGGCCCTCGCGGGTAATGGCCGCGATGGCGGGGCCGGCGGGGTTCTCGGGATCCCAAGTGCCGGCGAAGGTCCACTTCGCGGTGATTTGCTCGGGTTTCGGCGAGCCCTCGGCCGTGGCCAGGTTGTTGGCGTGCCAGGCGTAGTCGCCGCCGGCGCGACGGACGTTGTGGTAGTAGAAGCGTTCGCCCCAGCGGTTGATGAGGTCGAGCTCCCGGTTGCGTTTGATCTCGGCCTCGGTGATCGGCTTGTCGCCGAGCGGGTAGATGACGCGCTTCGGCGCGAGGTCGCGCAGCGCGGCGGAGAAGGTGCAGTCGAGCAGGTAGAACTGGGCGTCGGCGTGGTGGCGGGCGAAGCGCCAGCCCTCGACGCCGTCAAAGCGGCAGTTGCGCAGCACGAACTTCTGGTCGCGGTCCTTGCTGCCGTCGTGCCAGATCGCGGCGCTGGCGCCGGGGTTGACCTCGTAGATGTCGCTGTCGGTCATGTAACACCAGCCGCGCGGGCAGATGAAGTCCACGGAGCCGCGGACCTTCAGGCGGGCGTGGTAGTAGCGGCCGGTGTCGCCCTTCCAGAGCGAGAGCGTGTCGTTGCCCTGGCTGTAAACGTTGCAGTCCGTGATGACGGTGCGGTCGGCCTTGCCGTAGATGGCGAAGGCATGTTTGCCGATCACGCCGTGCGTGTTCTCGACCGTCAGGTTCTCCAGCACGCAGTCGTCGCCGTTGATGTTGACGACGGCGAAGCCGAGCGCGTCCGGCTGCTGGCCGAATTCCTCGCGTCCCTGTGGAAACTCGATCCGCGTGCCGTCGCGGCTCTGGCCGCGCAGGGTGATGAAGCGGGCGTCGATGCGGACCTTTTCGCGGTAGGTGCCGTCCTTGATGAAAAGGACGAGGCGTTCGCGGTTGTCGGCCGGAAGGGAGTCGAGCGCGGCCTGGATGGTCGTGAACTGCCCGGAGCCATCGGCCGCGACGATGACGTCAGAAGCGATCGGCAGGGGAGCGGGGTGGGCGAAGGCGGAGCTCCAGAGACAAACGACGAGGAGGGGTAACGACGGGCCGGGGAGTCGCATAGGTCGGGGTGTGCGCGGTTACAGACGCCAGCGGGGGGATGCCGGCTACAGAAATCGGTCCGAAAATCCGGTCAAATAGCGAGAATGGCCTCAAAAAACCACAAGCGGCTCCCAAAGAGGTGTCTCTCTCCCGCGCCTCCCTCCTTGGCAAAGTTCGTATTACGAACTTTGCCGACCAATAACGACCGCTGGGCGAGCCCGGCTGGTGACTACTTCGATTCTGCGGCGGCGGGCAGATTGTCGAGGGCTTGTTGAGCCATTTCGGCGGCCAGCGTGTCCGGATACTTGGTCGCCACCGCCTTCAGCAGCTCGCGACCCTCGTAGGCGTTGATCACCTGAAGGAATACCACGGCTTTGTAGAAGGCGACGTGGCCGGCGGCCTCAGGGTTCTTCGCATATTTGGCGAGCAAGCCCTCGAGCTTCTTCAGGTCCGAGATGAAATGCTCGGAGCCTTTCAAGCCGGAGCGGGCCTTGCGCTCGATCTCCTGCAAGACAGGGGTGAGCTCGGCATTGACGACGTTGCGACGCTCGGCCTTTTCGAGAAAGGCCAGCATTCGATCCGATTCACCGGCCCAATCATTGTTGGGGAGGTCGCGTTTGATCGACTTGAGCAATTCGCGAGCCCGTTTGAAGTCGTTGAGCGCGTCCGCATAGATCAGCGCCTTGGTGTAGATGAAGCTGGCGATTTGGTTCTTATGGTCGGCGAATTCTTCGATGTAGCCGTCGAGCTCCTTCAGCTCCGGGGCCAAGGCCTCCGCGGTGAGCTGGCCTTTGGCGGCCTTTTCCCGGACCTTTTCCTGGACCGATTCGATCCTCGCTTGGGCCGCCATCTCTTCGGGCGTGCCGAACTGGGCGCGCAGGAGCGGCGAGCAGGCGAGGATGAGACAGAGAATCGAAACAATGAGACGGATATTCATGGGTCGGGTTGAAATCGGACCGAGTGGCGCCGAGACAAGGAATTTGTTGGATTTTTGGCCAGGCCCGCGTGTTGCGCGCTAGCCTGTTGGCGCCGAGAAGACGCAAAGGAGGTTCTGTGGGTATATCGGATCATGCTGAATCCTTCGCCACGCACAGGATGACATGGCTGGGCAGCAAAAGAGCCGCGCTTTTCGCGCGGGGGCTTGAGAAGCCGGGCGAGGCGCCAGCGGGTCGGGGCGGCGTGAGCGGGCAAAAAAAAAGAACCCGCCGTTTCGGGCGGGTTCTGAAGCTTTGATGGCTGCGCTTACTTGGCGTCCGCGATCGCGGCCTGGGCGGCAGCGAGGCGGGCGACGGGCACGCGGTAGGGCGAGCAGGACACGTAGGTCAGGCCGATCTTGTGGCAGAACTTGACGGAGTCCGGATCGCCGCCGTGCTCGCCGCAGATGCCGAGCTTGATGCCGGGGCGGGTCTTCGAGCCCTTCTCGATCGCGATCTTCATGAGCTGGCCCACGCCGGTCTGGTCGACCGAGGCGAAGGGGTTCTTCTTGAAGACCTCGGCCTCCTGATAGGGGGCGAGGAAGGAGCCGGAGTCGTCACGCGACATGCCGAGGCAGGTCTGGGTGAGATCGTTGGTGCCGAAGCTGAAGAACTCGGCGGTCTGCGCGATCTCGTCGGCGGTGAGGGCACCGCGCGGGACTTCGATCATGGTGCCGACCGAGTATTCGACCTTGGTCTTCTGCTCGGCGAACACCTTGGCGGCGACCTCGTGCACGATGGCGACCTGCAGATCGAGCTCCTTCTTGAAGCCGACCAGCGGGATCATGATCTCGGGCTTGGACTTGATGCCGTCCTTCTTGGCCTTCACGGCCGCCTCGATGACGGCGCGGGCCTGCATGGCGGTGATTTCCGGATACTTGATGCCGAGGCGGCAGCCGCGGAAACCGAGCATCGGGTTGAACTCATGCAGCTCGTGGACCCGGTGCATGATCTTCTCGACCGGGATGCTGAGCTTCCGGGCGAGATCCATCTGCTGCTCCTTGGTGTGGGGCAGGAACTCGTGCAGCGGCGGGTCGAGGAAGCGGATGGTCGCCGGGAAGCCCTTGAGCGCCTTGAAGATTCCGTAGAAGTCGTCGCGCTGGTAGGGGAGGAGCTTGGCGAGGGCGGCCTCGCGGGCCTCGAGGTTGTCGGCGAGGATCATCTCGCGCATGGCGTCGATGCGGTCGCCCTCGAAGAACATGTGTTCCGTGCGGGTCAGGCCGATGCCGACGGCGCCGAACGCCACCGCGATGCGGGTCTGCTCGGGGGTGTCGGCGTTGGTGCGGACGCTGAGCTTGGTGGCCTGGGCGCACCACTTCATCAGCTGCACGTAGTTCTTGAACTTCTCGGTGGCCATGGCGGCCTTGTCGCCGTTGACGAGGCCCGCGATGATCTCGGAGGGAGCGGTCTTGATCTGGCCCGCGTAAACGGTGCCGGAGGTGCCGTCGATCGAGAGGTAGTCACCCTCGGAGTAGGTCTGGCCACCGACGGTCACGGTCTTCTTGTCGTAGTCGATGGCGAGGGCGGCGGCGCCGCACACGCAGACCTTGCCCATCTGGCGGGCGACGAGCGCGGCGTGCGAGGAAACGCCACCACGCGCGGTGAGGATGCCCTCGGCGGCGATCATGCCGCGGAGATCCTCGGGGGAGGTCTCGACGCGGACGAGGAGGACCTTTTCGCCCTTCTCGGCGGCGGCGACGGAACGCTCGGCGTTGAAGTAGATCTTGCCGGTGGCGGCGCCGGGGCCGGCGGGGAGGCCGGTGGCGATGACCT
>CBINOW010000227.1:0-4342 GCA_966252395.1 uncultured Oleiharenicola sp.
TCATCTGGTCGCGGAACACGTCGGTCGTGGAGATGAAGGGACGGCCGAAGTTCGGGTTGAGGATGGGCTGGCCGGCGCTGTCCTTGACGCTCAGGTAGTAGTTCACGTCCACCATGATGCCCTCGTCGTTGCCGCCGGTGGGGATCGAGAAATCGCGGCGCCGGGTGAAGGATTCCTCGTTGTAGGCGAGCTCGACGCCCGCCTTACCGTCGAGCAGCAGCTGCTCGTAGCGGACGTCCATCGCGCGGAAGGACTGCCGGCGGAAGTCCATCACGCCCGTCATGAGCTCGTCGTAGAAGTTGAAGATTTCCGGATCGCTGAGGCGCGTGCGCACATAACCGGTGCGGAGGCGGTTGGCGTCACCCGTGGAACGGAGCGAGCCGCCGGTGCCGCCCGGCAGCGTGGCCGGGATGGTGCCTTGGAAGCCCTGGACGCCCGCGAGGGCCGCGTTGGTGAGACCGACGCCGGCCGCGCTCGAGTTCGGATTCGCATAGACCAGCGCCATCTGCGCATAGAGAGGGAAGCCCTGGATCACGCCGGAATTGGCGGGCACGATGCCAACGCCGCTGGAATTGCGCAGCGCGGAAAGGGTCGCGGCATTGCCGGCAGTCGGGTTGGTGACCAGCGGCGTGCCATAACCCCACCACTGATACCGCGGGTTGGTTTCGTTGAACCACTGGCCCACGGTGAAGGTCGGCGTGAGCGGGTCGGGCGGAACGCCCTCGATTTCACCCGCCTCGTAGTTCGCGCGAATGGAACCGCGGCCGAGGAAGCCACCGCGCTTCGGCTCGAAGATGCGATACTGCAGCGCGGCATAGACGCGCTGGTCTTCCTCATAGGCGGGATTCTGGCGGTAGCCCTTCTCGTCGTTGAGGAGGTCGAGCCGCACGGCCAGGCGCTGCGGGATCAGCACCTTGTTCAGGTGCACTTCCTCACGGTGTGAATTGTAGCTGCTGAACTGCGAGACGACGCGGTAATTGTCCTTGAACGTCGCCTTCCGCATCGCCGAGTCCATGACGCCACCGGCGTTGCCGACGCCCGCGAGGATCGCGTTGGGGCCGCGGCTGATGGTGAGCGTGTCGAAGTTGTAGGAGTCACCGGGAATTTCCGTTGCGAAAAAGTCGCGGGTGCGGGTCGCGGCGGCCAGCGCGCGCACGCGGTTGACGCCGGCCGGATTGTCGCGGACCTCGGCCGAGCTCTCGCCCGTGACACCGGAGTAGTTGCCGTTCTGTCCGCCGGCTTCGGTGCCGGCGGTGTAGGTCAGGATGTCCTGCAGCTTGGTGACACCGATGTCCTGCAGAAATTCCGGCGTGTAAACGGAGACCGCGGCGCCGACGTCCTTCAGGTCGGTGTTGAGGCGCGTGCCGGCGAGGGTGCTGGTGGCAAGGTAGCCGAGATCCGAGGCGCCCTGGACAACGAACGGGCTGAGTTCGACGATCTCATCCTCCGCCGCCGGCGGCGTGGGCGCACTCTGGGCGGCGGCGCGCAGCGTCAGCAGGGAGCAGGCGGCCAGGGCCAGGGACTGGTGGAGGAAACGGCGGGACACCGACAGATGCCCGCGGGACGAACAGAGGGACGCAACTTGGGCTGAGACAATGCTTGGATTCACGGTAGGGAGGGGTGCTGGGGTGGACCCTGTCGTCCGCCGGAGCCGGGCGTCGGGTGGACGGCGGCGGAGCGGTGGGAACGCGGGCGGAGACGGGGTGGTTCAGGTAACGCTCCCAGCATACCAATCCGTCGCGTTCGCAGCTACCCCCCGTTGGGGGGAATCTCCGCGGGCCCGTTTACTCGAGGTGCACGATGCCATGGCGCACGGCGTTGATGGCGGCTTCCGTGCGGTCACGGACCTTCAGTTTGGCAAACAATGTTTTCAGATGCGACTTCACCGTCTCGTCGGAGATGAAGAGCTGCGCGCCGATCTCCTTGTTGCTGCGCCCGAGCACGAGCAGCTGCAGCACGTCCTGCTCGCGCGGCGAGAGCGACTGGCGCTGCGCCCGCTCGGCCAGACGGTCCGCAATGCGGGGCGGCACTTCCGTCTTGCCCTGGTGCACGGAGCGGATGGTGCCGGCGATTTCCGCGGTGGACATGTCCTTCAGCAAATAGGAACGCGCCCCGGACTGCATGGCGCGGAAGATGTCCTCGTCGGCATCATAGGTCGTGAGCACGACGACTCGGAGCTCGGGGTCGCGGGCCCGCAGCGCGAGGATGGCCTCCACTCCACCGATGCCCGGCAGGCGCAGGTCCATCAGCAACACCGATGCGGCGCCCGGCTGGTAAGCCGCGAGCACCTCCTCGCCGGAGGAATACTGCGCCACGACCTTCATCCCTTCCTGGCTGTCTATCAGCGCGGCCAGCCCCATGCGGAAGGTGGGGTGGTCT
Organism: uncultured Oleiharenicola sp.; assembly: GCA_966252395.1. Classification (GTDB taxonomy): domain Bacteria; phylum Verrucomicrobiota; class Verrucomicrobiia; order Opitutales; family Opitutaceae; genus Lacunisphaera. The sequence goes on from CBINOW010000227.1 coordinate 2,380, forward strand.
TCCACAATCATCACGCGGATGATGGACTCTGAGGTTTTTTTCACGGGATGGCCGGTTGGTTAAGGGTGATACGTTTCTTAGACAGGAGCGGACGCACGCGACCGGACCGTCACTTCCACGCGCATGCCGCCGGCCGGATCGCGGGCGAGCTGGAATTCACCGCCCATCTGGGCAGCCCTCTCCCGCATGCCGCGCAGGCCGAAATGCGTGCCGGCGGATTCCACGGCCGAGGCGGGGTCGAAGCCCGGACCGTCATCGCGCACCACCAGCCGCACTTCCTCGTCCTCGAAATCGAGCGTGATCCCGATGGCGCCCGGTCGGGCGTGCTTGAGCGCGTTGGCGACCGCCTCCTGGCCGATGCGCAGGAGGTTGTTCTCCACCATCGGGGACAACCGGCGCGACCGGCCGCGGACTTCGGTGTGGACAGTGCACTTCTGCCCGGCGGCCAGTTGTTCCGCGACCGACTTCAGGGCGCCGGCCAGGTCGGTCCGCTCCAGGATGTGCGAGCGCATGTCCCAGATGGATTCGCGCGCCTCGGCGAGGCACTTGCGCACCAGCCGGTGCGCGGTGGTCAGAAACGGCACGATCGCCTCCGCCTCGCGGCCGGTCGCGACATTGCGCGCGAGCTCCAGCTGCATGGAAACGGCGTTGAGATCCTGGGCCACGGTATCGTGGATCTCCCGCGCCAGCCGGTTGCGCTCGGCGAGCATGGCCGCGAACTCCACCTCGGCCAGCTTGCGCCCTTCCTCCCGCTGCGTGATCTGGCGCCGGGCGACCACCGCGACGGCGATCAGTGCGCCGAGCGTCAGCAGCAGGCCGAGGACGACGAGGCGCAGGGCGCGCTGGGTCGTGAGCCACGGCGCCGCGCGCATCACGGTGACATCCTGCGGCGAGCGCAGCAACAGCTGGAGATCTTCTGGCAACCAAAGCCCGGTGTGCCGGAACGGGTCGGACTGGGCCACGAGACAAATGCCCTCGACGCGCACATGGCTGCCCGGCCGCCACGACGCCACGATGTCGTCGTCGGCCGGTTGCAGCAGCCGCGCGTAAACCAGCCGCCCGCCCCACCCGAGCACGAGCTGTTGACCCTCGGGCGACGTGCGCACCTCTCGCAGGTCGGCATAAAGCTGCACCAGGTTGGAATCATGCCGCGAGATGTCTTCCGTCGCGCGCAGGGGCTGCGGGGTGGGCGGCGGCGCCGTGCCGGTCCGGCGGAAAATCGCGTCGCTCAGGCTCGGCGTGTAGCTGCCGTGGTCGGGGAAGCCGACGATCTCAACCTCGTCGCCCGGGCGCAGCCGGTCCGGCTGGGTCGAGGCGATGCGCATGCCCCGCTCGCCGTCGCGCACCCAGAAGGAGCGTCCGTCCTCGTGCGCGGTCACGATGCCGCGCACATGCACGCGGTGCCCGGTGAAGCCTTCGCGGGTGAAGCGCAGCAATTCGCCGATCTGCTGGTGCGGCAGCGCGAACGGATCCGCCGGGGGCGGCACCAGCACCTCGACCATCGCGGCGTTGGCCGAATGCAGCGTGGCCCGCACGAACTGCCGGTTGGCGTTGTGCACGTTGAACACGACACCGCGCAGCCGGACCTCCGCGTCCACCAAGCGCTCGGGCACGACGCGGTCGTTGACCTGCACCGTCATGCGGTTGTCTCCCTGGGCGAGGACCAGCAGCCAGGTTTCCTTCGCGGCGCCGGCGCGCGCAGGTGCCTCGTTCTCCTTCGCGCGTAGCCGCGCCGCCGCCGGTGGACGGACCGGGCCTGCGGGCACGCAGGAGCGGACAATCCCGCGCAGCTCCACCCAAGCCGCATCGAGTCCGCCGGCGTCGAGTTCGGCGATGCTGACGGCCCGGGCATCCGGCAGCGCGCCCGGGCCCAGTTTCCGGACGCGGCTGGCCCGCACGATCGGGGCGAAATCTCCGGCATCGGTCACGCCCACGACCTCCAGCACATCGCCGGGACGCCAAC
>CBINOW010000228.1:0-4255 GCA_966252395.1 uncultured Oleiharenicola sp.
GGCGACTCGCTGCCCGGCATCGGCATCGTCGCGGCCGTGCTCGGCATCATCAACACCATGGCCGCCATCGCCGACGGCCCGGAAGTCGTGGGCGAGCGCGTCGCCGCGGCCCTCACCGGCACCCTGCTCGGCATTTTCGTGGCCTACGGTTTCGTCAATCCCCTGGCCAACCGCATCAAGTTCAACAACTCGTCGGACCAGCTGTGCCTCAAGTGCATCATGCAGGCCGTCGCCGGCTTTGCGAAGGGCCTGGCCCCGCTCACCGCCATCGAGGTCGCCCGGCGCTCGCTCGACAGCTCGGTGCAGCCCGCGGCCGACGAGCTCGAGGCGGCCGTCAAGGGCCTCGGCACCGGCAACAACAAGTAAAGGAGCACACTTACCATGGCAGCCGGCGGCGGAGGAGGAGCATGGAAGGTGGCCTACGCGGACTTTGTCACCGCGATGATGGCGCTGTTCATGGTGCTGTGGATCTCGGCCCAGGACAAAAAAATCCTCATCGCCACCTCGAAGTATTTTCAGAGCCCGTTCAGCTCGCCCATGCAGGACCACTCGGGCGTCATGCCGTTCAACAAGCAGAGCGACAGCAGCAGCTCGCAAAGCCAGGACGACAGCAACGGCAAGGCGCAGGCCTCCGACAAGGACAAGCAGATCGAGCTCAGCTTCCTCAACTCGGTCGCCGCCGACTTCTACCGCCTGCTGCACCTCGACCAGTCGCTCGACCAGAAGCCCATTGACATCCAGGTCACCTCGGACGGCCTGCGGCTGACGCTGTTCGACCGTTCCGCCCGCCCGCTGTTCAAGGACAACACCGCCGAGTTCACGGAGTGGGGCATCCACCTCATCCAGTCCATGGCGTGGCTGATCGACCGGCACCACTTCCGCGTGACCATCGACGGCCACACGCGGGCCGGCATCGAGCTGCCCGACGAAAGCTATTCCGCCTGGGAACTCTCCTCCGACCGCGCCAATGCCGCCCGGCGCAAGCTGGTCTATTACGCCGTTGAGCCCGAGCTCATCGAGCGGGTCACCGGCTACGCCTCCACCCGTCCGCTCGCCAAGGAGGACCCCGCCTCCGAGGCCAACCAGCGCATCACCCTGAGCCTCTCCCTCGGCCAGAAGGCGCGCGACAAGGCCGCGCCCGTCGCCTCCGCCGCGCCTGCGCTCAAGCCCGTGGCCGCCAATTCCCCCTGATCATGAAACCCTTTCTTTCCGGCAAGCGTTCCCACCACGACTCCCTGCTGCGTCCCCCGCACGTCCACAAGCCCGCCGCCACGCGGGGCGAAGTGCGCCCGGCCGCCGAAGGTCCGAGCGTGGAGGTGGTGAAGGAAGGCGACAAGATCGTGCGCATCGTCGTCACCTGCTCCTGCGGCGAGAAAGTCGAGGTCGAGTGCCTCTATCCCGCCGGCGGCTGAGCCCGGGCCGAAGGATCTTCCCGTCCCCCCGAAAAGGTAGGCGAGTTGGCCTTCATCCCTGCACCGGCGGAGAGGGGCGTTTAGACCAAACCGCACTGCTGGAGATGAACCCGTGGCAACTGATAACTGGCGGAGAAGTCTCCGGCGTTCTGCCATCCGAACCACCCCCGCGGACACCATAAAAGTTTGAACCACAAAGGCACCGAGACACGGAGAAATTTCACTCTTTGTGCCTCTGGGTCTTGGTGGTGCAAAGGGTTTTCCGCGCATGTCATAACTTACGCTTTTGCCGGCAGCTTACTCTGCCGCCAAAAACTGAAAGTTTCCGAGACAAGACTTGAGAGAGAACAGATTAGGTTGTTTTCTCCCGTGCATGAAGGCCGGGCAACTTACGCATTTCACTGAAGCCGAATAACACTGATCGGCGGAAGAAAAATGGACTATAACGCATTCTACGATGAGCTCTTCAAACCGGTCGCACGGGAGTATGGCCCTGTCGACGAAAAGGGCATCTTCCACATTATCGGCTTCGATTGCGGCGGTCCGATCAATTTCAGCACCGTGGGCCTGGAAGAGAAGAAAGAGTTTGTTCCGTATGTCACATGCGAGCTTTCAGTGCGCGACGAGCAAGTGCCCTCCAGCCATGGCCGGTTTGAGCTGCTCTGCATCTCGAACGACGAATCGTGGGTTCGAAGTGTGATCACCGATCTGGCGCGGATGACCTTGAGCGATGAGTTTGATCATGGGCATACCATCGATATCTCAGCGTCAGTTGGAGAGGACGCGCCGCTGCGTGGGTTGATTCTTGAGCGATTTGCGTCCGTTAGGGTCCACGACACCGCTTACTGCATTCTGCGTGTTCATGGCATTTTCCCCGACGAGATGCAGCTCGCCACAGACGAAGGTGCCGACGCCCTTTTCGCCCGGCTCAAACAGGCAGGCGTGTATCCGAGGACGATCTCGAAAAGAAAGAGCACAGCCAAGATGCCGATCCAGAGCATCACAGACAACGACCGGGCTACGCTCGGTCGTGTCTGACTGCTGACGTTAGGCAGAACATGCACGAGTCCGTCCTCAGAGATTTTCTCATCGGTATTCAGCCTGCGACTGCGCTGAAGAAAGACCTGGCCGGCGTTGTGGTTCAGACTTCATCGGATGTATTCACCCAATACGTGACCCCGATGAGAGAAGTGCTCGTCGTCTCCCGTGAGCATGTGCTGAGGCTTTGCGATGCCGTGTTGGAAGGCTCGCTCGCGCCGGAAGATTTGGAGCCTATAGCTTTCTGTCTCATCGCCTCCGACCAGTTCCAGTTTGAGGATAGCATGCCCGACAATGAGCGAGTGTTGGATACCCTTCACGAATGGGACTCGCCCGAGATCAATTACGTGTTGACCCATGCCACGGTCGAGAAATTCAAGAAGCGGCTGCTGACCGGAGAGAATACGTTCACCCGTGACGACATCACCAAGCAGAAGAAAAAAGGCAGCCTAACCAAATCACTACAGACAACTCCGGGGCTTCGCCCCTCCGTGTCTGACTGATGACGATCGCCGGAAGATTATGGATGCGCTCGATACCTCCATTCGTGAGTTTACACCGCTGGAAGGTGATTGGCGCCCACTTGAGCCGCTTTTCGAGCGCGTCTTTTCTTCCCCTGACCCGAAGACTTACTACCCCTCGATTTTTAGTCTCTTCGATCGTTTTCCCGAAGAAGATGGTTCCGGCGTGTTCTGGTCCGCCCTCCACGGAATGGAGGCAGCCGGTAGCTATGAAGACATGCTGCTCTCGCATTTTCGTCGGCGTCCGTCACTGATGACGACTACCATGCTCCGCCGAATCAAGAAGAGCGGCCAGACTCACATCGGTCAGATGGAGATTGCACGCCTCATCCCATCATGAAGACGAAGGGCGATCCAGTCGGCACAGACAACGTCGGCGCTGCGCGCCGACGTGTCTGACCTCAATCGATCGGCGGAAGTAAGATGAAGAATCGCCCCACAAAGCCCTGCGAGGAATGCGGCAGCCTTTATTTCGGCGATTCGTCCCGCATGATGGACATGTGCCCAGAGTGCTCTCATCTGATTTACGGCTACGAGCCATGCGTTCACGTCTTCGTCGGCAAGCATTGTCAGAAGTGTTATTGGGACGGCTCCGTCTCGCCCTATTGTCAGTCGCTAAAGAAGGCTTCCGATGCCTCGTGAAGAAAGAGCCGATCCAGCAGCCACAGCAGCAACACCCTTGATCTCACCTGATTCGCTGATGATATCTCCGCTCAACATGGCCCAGTTATTCAAAAGAGACGGCTCGCCCGCCCGGCGGGCGTGGCTGATCTGAGTCGATCGGCAATGCAAGAAGAGCGTCCATCATGGATAGCATTCGGAACCGTCTGTTTTCTTTGCCTGGTTCCCTGCGCTTTGTTGCTGGCATTGGCTTGGTTCTTTTCCGGCATGGCGCACTGGAGTGACGGATCGGGCGTATATGAACGCCATGTGATCCTTGAAAGCCTCCCTTTGCTTTCACTCGGTGCGCTTCCTTTGGCCTATTTACCTTTTTTCAGGAGACGAGTGGCCGGTGGATTCATTGGTTTGTCCTTCGCTCTATATGCTGCGTATTTGGTTTATCTTTTCCCGAAAATAGGACTCGGCGGAGCAGTCGCGAGCCTGCTCGTCGGAGGACTCGTCATTTGGTTGTTCTGGGCCAATCGAATGGCCATCGGAAGAACGGAGCCGATCCAGCCACCACAGACAACGACCAGGAGCTCCGCTCCCGATCGTGTCTGAGCTGAATCGATCGGCGGAAGAAAGATGAAGAAACCAGCCATAAAGTTGATGCCCGACTACCAG
>CBINOW010000229.1:0-4247 GCA_966252395.1 uncultured Oleiharenicola sp.
GGGTGAGGGCACCCCGCCTCCATTAATTCCCGTCACGCGCCTCCAGTTCGTCTATCGCCAGGGCAAGGAGAGCGCGATCGTCACCACCGCCCACGCCATCAACGAAGGCGTCGCCCAGCCGCCGCCCATTCTCGGCGAGGTCGCCAAAGCTCAGGCGTGGAACGACCTCAACTTCATCGCCGCCTCCTCCGCGGAGGACTGTCTCGCGAAAGTCGTCGAACTCTGCACGCGCTTCATCCCGCAGCACCTCCACTGGTTCAACCCGATCGGCGAGGTCCAGGTGCTCGCACCGATGCACAAGGGCGTGGCCGGGGTCGCCAATCTCAATACGCAGCTCCAGGCCGCGCTGAATCCCCACGCCCGCGGCATCAAGACCGTGAGCGGCGAATACCGCCCGGGCGACAAGCTCATCCAGCTGCGCAACAACTACGACAAAAACCTATTCAATGGCGACATCGGCACTGTCGTCAGCGCGGACCTCCAGAAGGGCACGCTCGTCGCCGACTTCGACGGCGAGAAGCACGTCTTCGAGCGCGGCGAGTTCGGCGACGTCGCGCTCGCCTACGCCATCAGCATCCACAAGTCACAGGGCAGTGAGTATCCCGTCGTCGTGATCCCGCTGCTGAAGGGCCACTTCATGATGCTCCAGCGAAACCTCATCTACACCGCCATCACCCGTGGCCGGAAAAAGGTCTTCGTCGTCGGCGAACCCGCCGCCTGGGGCATGGCCGTCCGCAACGCCGAATCGAAGACGCGGTGCACCCACCTGCGGGAGAAAATAACCGCACCCGTCGCCTAGAACAAAGGTGCGTAGTTCTTGGGGTCCCGGAGCAGCGCCTCGAGCCGGGGATCGCCCTGGAGCGGCCACCACAGGACGCCGTGGCGTATTTCGGGCACCCGCCAGATTTCATAGATGCCCGGCTCGTTGATGTTTTTTTCAACCAACCCTATCGCCTGGGTCTTTCGGTCCAGCCACGCCAAGGTGCACGCCATATACATCTGGATGTTACCCCGGGCGCTTCGATTTTTAGTCGATTGGGCCAGGTCTGCCATTTTCGCCAGTTGCTGGTCGGCAGCATCGACCTCACCCAACAAGGCGAGGGCCATGGCCAGGTCGCCCGTGGGCCGCCAGCTATCCGGATATTGCTCCACCTGGGCCACCAGCTGGTCGCGGGCCTTGCGCACCAAGGGCATGGCCCGCTCTCGCTGTCCCTGCTTGATGAGGCACGTCGCCACCGACAGGAGGTCGAAGCCGGAATACTGGTTGCTAAATCGCCAGTTCGCTCCGCTTTCCTCCCACAAGCGCAGCATGGCGGCGGCATCGCCCTTCCAATAAAACCAGAATGCGGCATTGGCCACGGTGCGAGGATCCGAGCGCAGGGCCTCTTCCGAGTAAGTCGCCAGCAACGCATCTCCCGTTTCGGTCGAGCCTGATTGCGTAAAGCGGTGCATCGCCTGCCGCCAGCGCATTTCCTCGCTCAGGGGCCGCACGCCCTCGATCACGCGCCAGAGCTTCTCCACCTGGTCATAACGACGCAGCGACAACTGGTAACTCTGGGCGGCGATGAGCGTGTCAATGCCCCGGGGATCCAGGCTCAAGGCCTGTTCGGTTTCGGCCAACGCCTCCCGCCAGCGCCCGGCGGCCCACGCCTCGCTCGCCATAATGATCCGGGTTTCCACGTGATTGGGGTAGAGCCGGGCGATCTGCTCCGAGGCCTTGATGCGCAAATCCACTTCATCGAGGGCAAAGTGAAAGTGGCGCTGGGTCGCCAGCACACGCAGGGACTTGGGCTCCAGCCGGACGGCGGTGGCGAGGGCCTCGCGGGCTTTGGCCAGCTGGTCGGACGCACTCTGGTAGAGACGATAGTTTTGGAGATAGACAAAGGCCAGGTCGGCCCAGCCCTCCGCAAACCGCGGGTCCAATTGCACCGCATTTTCCAGCAACGTGGCCGATTCCCGAAGCGAGTCGCGGGTCGAGCCGGTATCCTCCCGCATGAGTCGCGCCCTCATGTAATAGTCGTAGGCCTGCAGGCTGGTCGTCGGCGGCGTCGCCAGCGTGGCCTTTTGCTGCGGCGTGATCGCGATCTGCAGCGCCGAGGCAATTTCGGTGGCGAGCTCCGCCTGGATGGCAAAAATGTCCGTCAGGTCGCGATCGTAGGTTTTGGCCCAAACATGCTCGTCGGTCGCCGCATTGATCAGCTGGCCGGTCACCCGCACCTTGGTTTCGGCCCGGCGCACACTGCCTTCGAGGATGTAGGAAACCCCCAGTTCGGCGCCGATCTGCCGCATGGATTTCGTGCTCTGGCGGTATTGGGATACCGACGTGCGGGAAATCACCTTCAAGCCGCCGACGTTGGCCAAGTGGGTTAAGATGTCCTCGTGGATGCCATCAGCAAAGTAGGCGTTGTCCTTGTCGTCGCTCATGTTGGTGAACGGCAGGACGGCGATGGACGGGACCAAAATCGCCGGCGCCGGCTTCGGCGACTCGCTCGGTGGAGCGACCGACTTTGGCTTGAGCAACCAATACGAAGCGCCGAGCGCGACGGCCGCGACCAAGCCCAGCGCGATCCACCGGTAGGGCCGCCCGCCACCCGCGCGCCCGGCGGCCGGCATGACCGTGCCTTCCGGCGCGAGGAGATACACGGAGACAGGCTGGGCCATGTTCTTGAATATTTGCGGCCCCAGCGACTCGGCTTGCAGCGGCAGCTTGCCCTTAACGGCGTCATAGACCGACTGGCTCACGCAAATCGTGCCCGGCCGCGCCCGGGTCTGCAGGCGGGCGGCGAGGTTGACGCCATCCCCCACCACGTCCCCACCCTCGCGGAAAACATCCCCGAGGTGGATGCCGATCCGGTGTTGCAGCGCCTCCGGGGGGCGGGAACCAAATTCCCGCTGGATCGCGAGAGCGCACTCCACCGCCTGGACCACACTGCCAAAGCTGACCAGCAGGCCGTCGCCGGTGGACTTGAGCACTTCGCCGCTATGGCGCGAACAGAGCTCCCGCATCCGCGCGAAGTCAGCCCGCACCAGCGCCAGCGTCCCGGGCTCGTCCCGCTGCATCCGCGCCGAATAGCCGACCACGTCCGTGAAAATGATGGCGGCCAACCGGCGTTCGGCGCCGACCATCTTTTGTGGCTGCGGTTCGTGCATGGAATTTTCCGCAGCTTGGCCAGACCCAGAAGCGGCGCAAGGCGGGACTGCCAATCAGCAAGCCCCCTCGCCGTCGGCAACCCGCCGCCTGAGGCAAGGCCGTCCGCCGCACCGGTTCAAAGACAAGCTGCACCCACCTGCGGGAGCCAGCGCCAGGCCAAAACCTCCCCCATTCCGAAAATCGAATCCGGAAATGCGTAATACATTACGTTACACATTTCCGAGAGAGCCAACCACTCGTCACGCACCCCACACCCACGCGCCCACATCGTGCACGCGGTGGAAGTCAGGGGACCATTCGGGGATCGGGGCGAGGTTCCAACGCCAGGTGCGGTCAGGCTTCGGCAGGCCGAAGCGCTCATGCAGCGTCTCCTTCTTGAGCTGCTTCCCGTCGGGGGCGAAGTCGTAGCGCGCGGCGTCAGCGAGGAGCAGGCGGACTCCGGGGCGCTGCTCCAGCCACGCGAGGTGGCGGCGCGCCGCGGCCTTGGCGCAACGTTCGGGCAGGCCCTTGTCCTTGTCGTAGACCGGCAGCGAATGTCCGGGCACGAGACCGAGCTGCGAGATGCAGTTCGCCGACACGATGAAATCGGCCTCGCCACCGGGCGGGGGACCGGGATCAGCGCGCGCGAAAATCTCCGGCGCCTCCTGTGCCGTGACCGTCTCGCGCACCGCGGCCAGCGTGGCGAGCGCACCGCTGGCGTCCCAGTTCACGCCACGCACCTTGCCGGGGAATTTCTTCTCCCAACGCCGCACCTCGGCGCTGGTCACGATGTCGGCCAGCACAACCTCCTCGAACATCCCCACCAGATCCGCCACTGGCACATCGAGGCAGTCTCCCGCGCCGATCACGAGCGCACGGCGGCGCGCGGCACAGCGTTGCGCGGTTTCGACGATGACCTTCCGGCTTTCCGCCAGGTGCGGCGCCCACGCGGTGCGGACCTTGGCGTGGCGTTTGGCGATATCCTCGTGCTCGCGCAGCAGGCCGAGTTCCCGTCCGGCGGGCGGACAGGTGGTGGCAAGGCGACGGAGGAGACGGGAGAGCATGGATGCTATATGCTGTAGGGCGGGGGGGACCAACCCCCCCACAGAGTTTTTTT
>CBINOW010000230.1:0-4137 GCA_966252395.1 uncultured Oleiharenicola sp.
CAAGGAGGCAGTCGTCACCGGCGATGCCCGGCTCGTGGCCGGCTCGCTCGTGCTGACCGCCGACGAGATCCGTTACAACGCCGCCACCCGCACCGCCTCGGCCCGCGGCAACCTCGTGATCACCTCCGGCGCGCGCCGCCTCGTGGCCGACGAGGGCTCCTACTCCACCGCCACCGGACGCATCACCGCGCGCAACCTCCGCGTTGGCCAGTTCCCGGTCTATGTCTCCGGCGAGTCGGTCGAAGGCACCTTCGACGAACTGGTCTTCACCAACGCCACCGTCTTCTTCCGCGAAAACGCCGCCTACACGCCCTCGGTCACCGCGGCGAAGCTCGTTTACGCCAAGGACCGCATCGTAAGCGCCGAGGGCCTGGGCATCGGTCTGCACGGCGGCCATTTCCTGCGGTTGCCGAAGTTCGAGCACACGCTCGACACGGATTTTATCTCCTACGTCAGCGCACACGGCGGCTACCGCGGCCGCCTCGGCGTGTTCGGCGAGTTCGGTTTCCACCTGCCCGTCGCCCCGGGCGTGAAGCTCGGCGCCGACCTCGGCCTCTACTCTGCGCGCGGCGTGATGGCCGGTCCCTCCGGTAGTTATCACCGCAGCGGAAACGACGGGCGCATCGACGGCACCTTCTTCTCGGGCTACATCAACGACAGCGGCGACCGGCGCACCGATATCTTCGGCCAGCCCGTGCCGCGCGACCGCTCGCTCTTCACCTGGGAGCACCGCCAAACCCACGGCGACCACTTCACGCTCGACGGCACCTTCAGCTACTGGAGCGACTCCGAGGTTTACCGCGACTTCCGCAACAAGGAGTTCAACCGCGTGCAGCAGCCCGACTCGTTCCTCGAGGCGGCCTACACGCAGGACAACTACATCCTCAGCGCCTTTGCGCGCTTCCACCCCAATCGCTACCACCGCGTGCAGGAACGCCTGCCCGAGATCCGCTTCGATCTGCTGCCCGTCGCCCTGCCCTTCGGCTTCACCGAGCGCTTCAACGCCAGCGCCGCCGTGCTTCAGAGCGACGCCTTCGGCACCGACCCGCGCCTGCGCACCAACCGCTTCGACGCCTACTACGGCCTCGCCCGCGCGTGGGCGCCGACCTCGTGGTTCACCTTCACGCCGGTCGCGGGCGGACGTGTCACCCACTACACCGACGCCCTCGGCGGTAAAAACGACTACACGCGCACGATCGGCGAGATCGGCTTCGACGCCCGCCTGCTCGCGAGCGGGACCTTCGACTACAAGAACGAGGTCTGGGAAATCGACGGCCTGCGCCACCTCGTCGAGCCGAAGCTCTCCTACCGTTACGCGCCGAAGGCCGATCGCGGCCGCGCCTACATCCCGCCGATCGACCGCCGCGTCTTCTCCACCTACCTCCAGCCGCTCTCCATCGGCGACTCGCGGTTCATTGACGACCTGTCCGCCCTCAACACCGCGCGCCTCTCGCTGGTCAACACGCTCCAGACCCGCGACGCGAAATACGGTTCGCGCAACCTCGCCGCGCTGACCTTCGCCGCCGACTACGCCTTCGATCCCTCGCCCGGCCTGAAAAACCTCGGCGACTTCTACACGGAGCTCGCGCTCACGCCGGCGCCGTGGCTGCGCTTCGACATCTTCCACCGCCACGACCTCCACGCCCCGCGCCTGCAGGAGCTCAACACCGGCGTGACGCTCATTGACCAGGAATGGTGGTCGCTCCGCCTCTCCACGCACTTCCTGCGCGGCAACTACGACGAATACCTCCTCGAATACCGCCGTCGCCTCAACGAGTCCTTCGACGTCGCCGCCCTCTGGCGCTACGACGCCCGCAACAGCCGCTTGAACGAGCAGAGCTACGCCGTGTGGCAGCGCCTCGGCCAGACCTGGGCCATGAAATACGAAATTTCCTTCTTCGACGGCCCCCGCCGCGAAAGCGACTTCTCGCTCAACATCGAGGTCGATCTGCTGAAGTTCTGATCCCAACCGATTGAACACGAAGCAGCGAAGCAGCCAGGAAAGCGGTTCGGCTTCGCTTCTTTGCTTCTTCGTGTTTTCCCTGAGTCCTTCATGAATCCCGGTATCGCCGCCAATCAGCAGCGCCTCTTCCTCGCCTTCGTGGCCGAGCTGCGGCCGCATGTGCGGCGGGACAGCGCGCTGCCGCGGCGCATCAAGGAACTCCTCGCCCGCCAGCGCGCCATCGGCTCGCGCGACCGCAAGCTCTACCGCGAACTCATCTACACGTGGCTGCGCTTCCTGCCGTGGACCGATCCGCTGCTCGACTCCGCACCGGACCTCGCCGGCAAGGTCATCGCGTGGCTCGCGCCCGAACTGAAGGCCACCGCCCATTACCGCGCCGCGCTCTGCGCCGACTGGCCCGCCGCGCCGGCCTCGCTGGCCGAGAAGGCCGCCGCGCTCACCCGCCTCGTCGGGCCGCTTGAGCCCACGGAGGTGTCCGACTCTTCGCCCTGTTCGCTGGGCGAAGCGCCGGTTTTTTCCCCGACCGCCCTGCTGCCCGCGTGGTTCGCCGAGCATTGCCCCGCCGCCTTCCAGCCGCCGCACCTCGACGCGATCAACACCCGCGCCAACGTCTGGGTGCGCCTCCAGTGCAACGACCGGAACATCGTGCTCGATGAATTCCGTTCCAAACAGTGGACTTGGGAGACTGCCGCCGATTTCCCCGACGCGCTCTGCCTGCCGCCGAACGCCGAGGTGGCCAACACCGACGCCTACCGCCGCGGCTTCGTTGAGATTCAGGACCTCGGCTCGCAGCTCGTGCTCGCCACCGCGCCCATCCCGCCCGGCGGCCGCTGGCTCGACGCCTGCGCCGGCGCCGGCGGCAAGTCACTCCAGCTCGCCCGCCTCCTCGGCGACGCCGGCCACGTGGACGCCACCGACATTCGCCCTGAGATCCTCGAGGAACTCCGCGACCGCGCCCAGCGTGCCCGCCTGACCAATGTTCGTATTACGAACATCCCCGAAAGCGCCTACGACGGCATCCTCGTGGACGCCCCGTGCTCCGGCTCGGGCACCTGGCGCCGCCAACCGCACCTCAAATGGTATGTGAAGCCCGAGACGATCGCCTCGTTTGCGAAGACCCAACTGGCCATCCTCACCGATCACGCCCCGCGCGTGAAACCCGGCGGCCTGCTCATCTACGCCACCTGTTCGCTCAGCCACCACGAAAACCACGACGTCGTCGCCGCGTTTCTGCAGGCGCACCCGCAGTTCCAGCCCGTTCCCACCGCCGATACCCACGGCGGCACCTTCGACGGCCTCGGCACGACCTTGCTCCCCGGCACGCGCAACACCGACGGTTTCTACGTAGCCACGCTGCGACGCTCTGCCTAGGGCGTGTTTATCGGTCTGCAGGCACGAGCCTAAGCGAGAGAGGACCGATCCGAGTTTAACCACTGATGCTTCGCCTAACGGCTCTGCTATAGAGTGCGGCTACGCCTAATCGGCTCGCCAGGTGGCTTCGGGGGTCGGCTAATCGCCGACTGACAACCGAATTTTCTACTTCTCAGCGGCGATTAGCCGCTCCCCGAAACCAAAGCCGGAGCCGATTAGGCAAAGGGGATTTAAAAGCGCAGCCGTTAGGCGAAGCATCCGTGGTCAATCCTCTCCGGTGGTTTGAAAACACGTGTAGTCGATCCGATGGCGCATCCCACTTTCGGGACACCTGCTTCCCGCCTTCGCTCTGATGGCAAAGCCGGGGCAATTTCCTGAATTCCGCTTATAGCTCTAAGACAACAGTTTAAAGCTCTCCTCTGCACTTGGCACGCGCGGTGCAATTAGCGAGGCAAACAAGCCCTGCATGGACATCGCCCGCCCCAACGCCGCCAAGGATAAACGCCGCAAACGCATCATCTACGCCGTCATCGCCGGCGTCGTGCTCATCGGCATCACGGTTCTCCTGGCCCGCCTCAAGCCCGCCGCTCCCACCCAGGAGCGCAACCTCGTGTGGATCGGCACGGTCAAGCGCGGCCCCATGCTCCGCCAGGTCCGCGGCCTCGGCACGCTCGTGCCCGAGGAAATCCGTTGGATCGCCGCCCGCACCCAGGGCCGCGTGGACAAGATCATCATTCGCCCCGGCGCACCCGTCGAACCCGGCACGCTCATCCTCGAGCTGAGCAACCCCGACGTCGTCTCCG
>CBINOW010000231.1:0-3902 GCA_966252395.1 uncultured Oleiharenicola sp.
CTTGAAGGTCGCCTCCTTCTGCTTGGCCGGAAGGGCCACGTAGAAAAGGTCGCCGCCCGGGCCTTCGCGAATCTGCACATACTCGTGCTCCAGCACCTTTCCCTTGGCGACGGTCCGTGACATCCCGAGCATAACGCCACCCGCGGGCGCCATCCAATGCTCGTCCACCACGCGGCCGGCGCGCTCCATCCGCCAGTCACCGGCCAGCCAGACGAGACGATCGAGGGCAAATCCCGCCGGCTTCTGTTCCTGGGCAAAAGCCGCGAGGGGGAAAATAAAGGCAAGCAGGAGCCGGCGCATGGGAATACTACGGCGAAAAACTCCGACAAAGGCCAGCCTGCCTTATACCGCCGCTACCATCGTGACGGCTGCCCAAAAAACCGGGCACGCGAAAGGTGGGGCCCGACCTCCGGGCGGGCCGGGGAAGTTTACGAACGTGGCCGGGCCGCTCGGAGATCGGCCCCTACCCGGAGACAGGCATCCATTCTTCGGCCAACTCTCAATGAGTCTTAATTCCGGCTTCTTCCTTCTCGAGCGGCGTCACCGGATCGATGAACAGCCAGCAGAACGCGCCAAGCGAATAGATGATGCTGGTGACCACGAACACCTGCTGCCAGTCGCGATTGGTGAGCGTCAGCACCCAGCCCACGACGATTGGTCCGGCCATGCCGCCGAAGTTGCCCATCATGTTCATGCTGCCCGAAACGGTGCCGGCGTATTTGCCGCCTACGTCCATGCAGGTGGCCCAACTGCCCGGCAGCGTGAGGTCGTTGAAGAACCCCGCCATGCCCATCGCGATCATTGCCAGCAGCGGGTCGCGGATGTAGAACGAGGCCATCAGCAGTGAGGCTGCGCCGGCCAGGCCAACGAAACCGAAGGTCCGCCGCACGCGCGTCACACTGCCGCCGCGCGCGATGAGCCGGCTCGACACCTGGCCGGCCAGCAGGGCGCCGAAGCCGCCGAAGAGCAGCGGGGTGCCCGAGAGGGCCGCGGCCAGGATCTTCAGCGTCAGCTCGGGGCTGAACCAGCCTTCCAGCACGGCGGCGAGCCACTTCATCACGACGTTCGACTTGATCTCGAGGCCGCGCTCGTCGCGCAGGTAGGTCGGCAGCCAGGTGACGAAAAAATACCAACCATAGCTCAGGAAGAAATACTGGCCCCAGAGCAGCCACATCGTGGGCCGCGTCGCCAGTTCCCGCCAAGGCACGTTGCCGTGGCCGCTGACGTTGCCGGCGTTTTCCTTCAGGAGCTCCAGTTCGGCCGCATTGACCTTGGGGTGGTCCTTGGGGTTGTCGCGAAACCACTTGGCGAAGACGATCGCCCAGATCAGGCCCAGTCCGGCGAACACCACGAAGGCCGCGCGCCAGCTCACGAGCGTCATCACCAGCACCACCAGCAGCGGCGCCGAGGCGCCGCCCCAGCGTGCACCCATCCACATCAGCGACTGGGCCCGCGTGCGGTCCACCTTGGGGAGCCACGTGCTGAGCGCCTTGGTGAGATTGGGGAAACACCCCGCCTCGCCCGCGCCGAAGAGGAACCGGGTGACCAGCATGGAAGCATAGCTCCATGCCCAGCCCGTCGCCGCGGTGAAAAAGGACCACCACAGCACGACGCGGATCAGCACGCTCTTCGCCCCGAGTTTGTCGCCCATCCAGCCGGTGGGGATCTCGAACAATGCGTAGGCCAGCGTGAAGGCCGAGAAGATCATGCCCTTCTGGGCGTCGGTGAACTTCATCTCCGCCGCGATGTCGGGCATCGCCTGCGAGATCGCCACCCGGTCAATGTATTGGATGACGGCGAGCGTGACGGCGAAGACAATGACCCAATAACGCGTGCGCGTCGGCCGGTCGTGGAGGTGGCTCGGGGCGGAGCCGGTCGGGGTGGACATGCGGTGCCGACGCTAGGTCGGCGTAGGGCCAGGTAACAAGGCGCAAGTAACAATAACGTTGGACTGCGCCAGCCAGCAACCGGCTGGCCTCAAACTATCGGCAACGTTCGTCAACCGATCGCGGATCAGAAGAACATGGCCTCGGCCAAAGCGGCCTCGGGGGAAAGCAGGTGGGCGCCCACCGTGAGTGTGGTGCGGCCGTGCCCCAGATCGCCGACGAATTCGGCGTGGTTCTTCGCCAGGTCGGCCTGCCAGAGGAAGGTTTTCTTTGGATCGGCGTAACCGAAGGACAGCTCGAAGCAGCCCTCGCACTTCTCGGGCGTGACCTTGAAAGCGACTGTGGCGAGATCGGCACCGCCGCGGACCAGCCCCTTCTTGATCCAACCCAGCAAACAGGAAGCCTCGGCGGCGTATTCGGCCTGATGCCGCAATGACACGGTCTGCAGGCCGGCGGCGATGTCCTTCGGTTCGTAACGGCTAAGGAACTGGCCGAGATTCTGCCGCAGCGGCAGCGTGCGGGTGTAGGCGAGGTCGCGCACCGCGGAAAGATTCGGCCACGGGAACGTGAAGGCGTCGGGCGGGACGATGGCGCTGTCGAAGAGCACGCGCTGCGAGCGGGTCAGCAACGTGTCGTAGTCGGCAATCTTCCGGCTCTCGGCAAAGGCGTGGGCCCAGTAGTAGAGCGGCAGGTCGGTCGAGAGGCAGACCGAGACCTGGTCCTGCAGGTGCGCGCGCGCGGCCATCGTGTAGTGCAGGATGACGAATTCCACGCAACGGGTGTCGCTCTTCGATTTGCCGAAGAAGCATTCGCCGTAGATCTTCGCGCGCATCTCGACCGGACGGCCTTCCTCATAGTCGGGACAGAGCACGACCACGCGGGCCGGATAGCGGTGCGCGAAGCTCAGCAGGTGGCGGAACTGCTTCACCGCATCCTCCGCCGAGGAGCGCCGGCCGAGGTGCAGCACAAGGTTGAGCTGCACGGCGCGACCGTCCTTGGCCGGGGTGTCGGCCCAGAGTTTCTTGAAACCCGCCGCGATGCCGCCGACGGGCACCTCCTGGCCGGGCAGAGCGTCGAAAAATTCAGGCATCAGGGGAAAAACGCCAAACGCCAGACTCCAAATCACAAACAAATGGAGAAAGGACAGGTTGCTGTTTCATGTTTCGCGTCATTTGGCTTTTGGCGCTTTGGAGTTTTGGCGTTTGCCACCGCAGGTGGTCAGGGTTCCCGCCAGCTGTGGCCGTGCGCGGCGAGCAGCGCTTCGCCGGCCTTGGGGCCCCACGAACCGGAGGCGTAGGTGTCGAGGCCGTTGCGGCCCTGCGTGGCCCAGTGTTCGTGGATGGGCGTGATCAGCTGCCAGGAGCGCTCGGTCTCATCGCCGCGGATGAAGAGCGTGCCGTCGCCGATCATGGCGTCGAGCACGAGGCGCTCATAGGCCTCGGGCGTGTTGGAGCCGAAGGTCGTGGCGTATTTGAAGTTCATCTTCACCGGCTGCGTGCGCGTCTCGAGGCCGGGGATCTTGGCGTTGAGGATGAGGCTCATGCCCTCGTCGGGCTGGATCTGGAACGCGAGCGTGTTGGGCGCGAGTTGGAAGCGCTCCGACTCGGAGAACAGGCTGCCCGGGGCGCGCTTGAAGCGCACCGCGATCTCCGAGACGCGCCGGGCCATGTGCTTGCCCGAGCGCAGGTAGAACGGCACGCCCTGCCAGCGCCAGTTGTTGATGCTCAGGCGGAGCGCGGCGTAGGTCTCGGTGGAGGAGGCCGGAGAGACGTCCTTTTCTTGCAGGTAGCCTTTCACGGGCTTGCCGCCGATGAGGCCGTCGCCGTATTGCGCGCGGGCGACGTCCGGGTCGGGCCCGTCGAGTCGCAGCGCCTGGATCGCCTTCAGGACCTTCACCTTCTCGTCGCGCACGGACTCGGCGTCCATCGAGACGGGCGGCTCCATCGCGGTGAGCGCGAGGAGCTGCATGGTGTGGTTCTGGATCATGTCGCGCAGCGCGCCGCTCTGCTCGTAGTA
>CBINOW010000232.1:0-3882 GCA_966252395.1 uncultured Oleiharenicola sp.
TCGAGTTTCGTGTAAAGAAGGTGGCCGTTTTCATCGCGGCTGTGGGCTTACTTCTCGCCTTCTGGTGGAAGATGCCGCCGGAGATACAGGAAGAGCTGTGGCGCCATCGAGGGCGGCCCATCGCAAATTTGCCATTCCTGATGTTTCTTACCTGGCTGACAGGATGGTTTCTTGTTCTGTTCGTTCGAGCTGAAGACCTCCGCGTCTCGGCTCCGACGGACATTCAGGGATGGTGCCGAGCTGTAGGGGTATTGCTGATCCTGGGATCGCTTTTGATCGCAGGCTTCTTCACTCCAGCATTCTTCGCATGAAGATGGCGCCTAATCAGTCCTCCGCGATGCGCACTCCTTTCATTTTTGGCTACTCCATGATCCTCCCTGCGGTGTGGATCTCGGTTTGTGTTTTGTTCGCCTTACTCATCCCGGGACTGCGACTGGGTATCACAGGGACGGCATTGCTGTTCATCGGGGTCGCCTCATTGATCAGCTGGATATTTGCCAAGCGACACCGTCGGCACTTCACGAAGGAAGAATACTGGAAGATTATTCTCTACTGCTACCTTTGGGCCATATTGCTGGAGTCATTTATCTTATTTGCTGTC
This sequence comes from uncultured Oleiharenicola sp., assembly GCA_966252395.1. Lineage (GTDB taxonomy): Bacteria > Verrucomicrobiota > Verrucomicrobiia > Opitutales > Opitutaceae > Lacunisphaera. The sequence continues at coordinate 602 of CBINOW010000232.1, forward strand.
GTTGTATTACCTCAGCTCGAATCAGGGCATGTCGATATGAAGCCGTTGGCATTCGCTGTCCCAATCATGCTCGTTCTCGATGCGCTATTCGTCTGGTTGGCCTTTCGCCAGATGGGAAGAAGGACCATCGACGCCTATCTTTCCAAGACTGCCTGAGTTCAGAGGAAATAAATTCTGCGATCCCAAAAGAAGTCAGGCGCTGATGTTGACGGCGGTATAGTATCCTCACCGCTTCGCGAACTCGCGCAGCGCCTCCCGGCCGATCCACTGGGCGGAGGCGGACTCGGATTGCGTGAGGCGTTTGGCCAGCGCGGTGCAGGCTTTGCGGAGGCCGGGGCTTTGGAGGCCGACCATGCGCAGGGCCCAGCTCACGCCCTTCTTCACGAAGTTGCGCTCGTCGGTCGCGCCGCGCTCGATCAGGGGCAGGTAACGCAGGAACTGCTCGTCGGGGATGCCGTCGGTGTGGGCGGCCACGCAGGCGAGCAGCACATAGCCGGCGCGGCGCTGGAACTCCCCTTTCAGCTTCGTCCACGGCTCGATCCGGTCCCACGCGTGCGGGCTCTGGTCGAAGAGCTTGAAGCACACGGTGTCCACCACGCCCCAGTTGTCGAAATCCGCGCACCAGCGGTCCATGAGTTTCGGGGTGAGCTTTTCCGCCTCGCCCACGAACGAGGCCAGCAGCCGCGCTTCATAGACGTCCGTCGCCCACAGCGCCTCGGCGAGGGCCTGGCTTTTGCCGAGCCGCTTCCCGAGCTGCTGGATCTCCCCCACGCCGACGCCCCAGGCCTTGTCGTTGGGCAGACCGTAGCGCGCCATGCCGTCACGCACCTTCGCGCTGCTCAGGCGCTTCAGTTCGGCGAGAGCCTCCTTGGCCCCGGTGGCGGGGTCACCAGTGAACCGGGCTGGTTTCTTCGCGGGCATGAGGCTTTGGTGGGATGAAAGGCAGATCCTTTCAAAGCAGGTTAAAAACAGAGGACACGGAGGGCACAGAGAAATGTCACCTTGTCCTCGCCGCGCTTATCGTGGCCATGTCTTGCTTGATCAGCCGGGATTGTCGGTTGCACGGAATTTCTTCCTCTGTGCGCTCTGTGTCCTCTGTGTTTAAAATTCCGCCTCCATCGGTGGCGGTGAGCAGGACCAAGGCGGCAAGAAGAATGACGACGATGAACATAGGCTTACTGAATCAACGAACCGCCTCACCGCGCCCGGACACAGCAACGCAGGTTTTCCGCGAACGCCGCAAGCCGAGGAGAAACATAACCACACCCAGCGCGACACCGACGAACCAGACGGCGGAAGGATCGTCGGGCGCACTGCCGCAGAGTTCCACTAACACACCGCCGGCGGCGAGATAGCCGATCACGCAGAGCACACACTTGGGCAGGAACGCCGCGGCGAACACGGCGAGGAGCCAGGGTTTGCTGTAGGGCGGGGTCTCCGAACCCCGCCTTGGCATCCGCGCGTAACAGACGCAGTCCTGTGCGTCTCCTAGCTCGCATGAGGCGGGGTTCAGAGACCCCGCCCTACAATTTTTAACCTCACCCTTCATACTGATCCGGATACAGCGGCGGCGGACCGGGCTGGGCGGCGAGGCCGGCGGCGCGGTCCTTGGGCTCCTCCCACGCTTCCTGCCGGCCGAGGGCGGTCTGGTCGAGCAGGCGCGCCGGGCCGAGCACGTCCTCCACGCCGCGCCCGTAGGTCGAATAGGTGTGGAAGACCTCGTTGCCGCGGCGCAGGAAGCAGCTCAGACCGTGCAGGTCGAAGGGCGGCTCGTTGTCGAAGAAATACCCGGTGCCCGCGGCCTGGTGCTCGGCGGGCGTGCGGTAGTTGTAGCTCATCGGCGCGACCGCGGGGTCCTGCGTGACACCGAAGTCGTGGTTGAAGGTCGTGCCGGCCGACGAAGCCCACGGGATGTTCCAACCCATGCGCAGGTTGAACGGCATGATCTTCGCGAGCGGGGCCCGCGAGATGAGCACGAACGAGGTCTGGTTGCGGCGCAGCGTGGTCAGGTGTCCGCGGGCGATCTGGTCGGCGAAGCTGGAGCAGCCCTTGCACGGCTCGTCGAGGGGCTCGCCCTTTTCCCAGAGCCACATGAAGTGATAAACCATGAGCTGCAGCCGGCCCTCGAACAGGTCGAGCATTGAGCGGCGTCCGGCGGCGGTCTCGAAGGTGTAGGCCTGGTCAATGCGCACCATGGGCAATTCGCGCCGGGCCGTGTTGAGTCGGTCGCGCTCGCGGGTGAGTTGTTTCTCGCGCTCGAGCAGCGCGAGACGGGCCTGGAGCCACTCGGCGCGGGAGGTGATTTTCGGATAATGGATGGCGGGGGTGGTCATGGGAAAATGGGGTGGAGCAATGTTGCAGTGGCGTTGAGGTAGGGGCCGATCTCCGAGCGGCCCGTCGGTATCGTGCATGCCTACGGCCCGCCCGGAGGACGGGCCCTACCCACGGTCGCCGCTATGTCATCGGAAGCACTGACGTAGCCCAGACCGGGGTCAGCGACCCCGGCTACAACCGAGCCCTCCTCTCCCGCCAACTCGCGCACACGGGCGTCGATCTGCATCACGACGTCGGCGGCATCGAGCCGGCCCTGGCGCTCGAGGTCGTAGGCGAGGTCGGCCAGCTCGGTGCGCAGGCGGTCGAGCGCGACGGGCGTGGAGCAGACGGTGGAATCGGCGGACATGGCGGACGCCACCGGCTCAGCCGGAGACCAGCACGTTGAACCCGCCAAAGGTCATGCGGGCCATGTCGAAGGGCATCTGCTTGGGGTCGCACATCGCGGCAAGGCGCGGGTCGGCCATGACTTTGGCGTTCACCCGGTCGCGGTGCGCGCGGGAGCGGTAGAGGATGTAGGCGAAGACGACGGTCTCGGCCGGCTTCGTCTTGGCGAGTTTCTTGAACAGGTCGCCGGGCACGCCCTTGGGCTGCGGCGCGGTGTCCATGACGCACTCCTTGTAGTCGAGCGCGCCGTGCTCGCGCCAGACCTTGGCGGCCTGGCTGGCGATCTTCCTGTAGAGCGCGAGCTTCTTGCGGGGCAGCGGGATTACGAAACCGTCAACGTATTGGGCCATGGGAAAGTCTCCTGGAGCGGGTTGGAATAGCGGTGGTTCAACCCCTCAACGAACGACCCACGCGCTTTCGGACACCGAGGTTGAGGAACCACTAATCAATTCCGCCAACGGCGGAATTTTAAGAATCCCCTCCGGCTAATCGCCTGCGGGATTGGTTCGATGGGCCCGCTTATCGCGGGCAGTGGATTCCGGTCTGCGATTTCAGCCGCGGCG
>CBINOW010000233.1:0-3651 GCA_966252395.1 uncultured Oleiharenicola sp.
CATGCGGGCACCGGTGTGAGCCCCTGGCAGCCCGGCTGGTTCGACGGCGCGGTGCGGAGAAACACGACCGCCAGACAGGCCGCGGCGGCAAGGCCGCCAGCGTAATAGGCCCAGTGGGTGCGACGGCGACGGCTTTCAAAAAGTTCAATGACGCCGGTCTGGGCCGAATCGGCCGCGGGGTTCTCGCCGGCACTCGCACGGAAGCTGGCATAGACCTGCTTGGTCGCCGTGTGGATCTGGCAATACTGCCGATAGACGGCCTGGCGATTCGGGTTGCTCTGCAACTCGGCCTCCAGCTCGGCGGTTTCCTCCGCCGTAATCTGCCGGTCGATGTAGAGATTCAGCAGTTCGATGAATCGGTTTTCTTTCATGGCTGGAATTCCTCCCCAAGTTTTTCGCGCAGGCTTTCGCGAGCGCGAGCTATGCGGCTTTTCACGGTCCCTACGCTGATGCCGAGGATGTCGGCTATCTCCTCGTAGGAGAGATTCTGGACGTTGCGCAGGATCAGGATCTCGCGATGCTTCTCGTTCAGTTCCTCCATGCACTCCGACACCCGGCCGACAAACTCCTGCGTTACGGTCGCGTCTTCCGGGGTTTCCTGGTCGGCGGGAATGAGCTCGGCCAGCGTGGTGTCGTTTTCATCTCCGAGGGGTGCATCGAAGGAAATCGATTTGTCGCGCTTGCGGCGCCACCAATACCAGTAGCGATTGCGCGCGAGGTTCGTGGCGATCTGATAGAGCCACGTGGAGAAAGCCGAGTCGCCGCGGAAGTTGGCGAGACCGCGGTGCGCACGGATAAAGGCGTCCTGCGTGACTTCCTCGGCGTCCTGCTGATTGCGCAGGAGCTGATTCGTCATCGCATAGATACGGTCCCAATAACGACTTACCAGCTGGTCGAATGCCGAGTTGTCTCCGCCTTTGAAGCGGTCAACGAGCATGCGGTCGAGAGCAACTTCCTGGGCCTTGGCTGTCATTTGGTCAGGCTCGTTCTGATCCGGAAATTTGAGAATTGTTCCCACGAGTATCGCTGTATTTTGGCGGAGCTTGCACCTGGAATGACGCGCCGGTCAATGCCGCGGTTGCCAGATGGCTCGATGCAATTAATTCTTGCCATGCCGGGGCGGCGAAAAACTATCTTCATCCCTCTGGTCGGAAACGGGTCGATAGCTCAATGGTAGAGCAGCGTCCTTTTAAGTCGTTGGTTCTGGGTTCGAATCCCAGTCGACCCACCACCCTGCTTCCTTCGGAGATTCACCCAATCTTGGGGTTGTAATTGTCCCCAGATTATGGAGAGTGCGTTCTCCATGACGCTTAGGGTTAAATACCCAAGCAATTCAGCCGTGTCATCCATCCAGCCAGCACCCAAACGCATCGTCATTGTTGAGGACCACACCGCAATCCGCGAAATGCTCGCGGAGATCCTGCGAGTTGATCCCGCCTACAAAATCGTCGGTGAGAGCGGCGAAGGCCATCAGGCCTGCCAGCTGTGCCTCGACCTGAAGCCCGACCTCATCGTGCTCGATGCACGGCTCCCCGGCCTCAGCGGCGTGGACATCCTGCGCCGCATCAGCAAGCAGCTGAAGGCCACACGCGTCTTGGTTTTCTCGGCTTACGAAACCCCGGCGCTGGTCCGCGAGATGCTGGAGGCCGGGGCGCACGGCTTTGTGGAAAAGACCGCCGGCTTGGGCGAGTTCAAGAAGGGCCTCGAGACCATCGGTCGGGGTGGCACTTATTTTGGACCCGGGGTCGCGGCGCTGCTCCGCACCGTTGTGGCCAACAAAAGTTCCGGCTCGGGCATCGAAACCCTCACCGATCGCGAACGCGAAATCCTCAAGCTCGTCGCCGAGAGCAACAGCACCAAGGAGATCGCCCAGAAGCTCGATATCAGCGTCAAGACCGTGGACAACCACCGCACCAACCTGATGCGCAAACTCGACCTGCACGACGTCGCCAGCCTCACCCGCTACTCGCTGGAAATCGGCCTGATTGACCATCGGACCTGACTGCCGGTCCGAGGCCTGCTTCGCCATGGTTTAGTTCTTGCGCGCCCAAACTCTTTATCCAATAACCACCAAACTCTTTCCGCCTTCCAATGAAGCACTTTACCAAACTCATCGGCCTCTCTCTTGCTGCCGCCGCCCTGCTCCTCAGCGCGTGCGCCAAAAAGCCCATGCGCGCCCCGATTGATACGACGTCAACCGGACCTGGCTCGACGGTGAATCCTGACGAGATCGCGATGCCCGGTGAGCAGATAAACCTCGAGAATCGCGACGCCAGTCTTTCCCCGGATGATGCCAACAAGAGCGTGGTGGAGCCGATCTACTTCGCCCTCGACCGCTTCGCTGTCGCCCCTGCCGAGCGCCCCAAGCTGCAGAACGTGCTGAAGTGGCTGCAGGAGAATCCCGGCAAGAACCTCGTGCTCGTCGGTCACTGCGACTGGCGCGGCACCGCCGAATACAACCTCGGACTCGGCGAGAACCGTTCCAACTCGGTGAAGCGCTACCTTGTTTCCCTTGGCGCTGACGCTGCCCGTCTCGAGACCCTCTCCAAGGGCTCCACCGAAGCTAAGCAAGGCGGTTCCGAAACCGACTGGGCCAAGGATCGTCGTGTGGACTTCATCCAGCTCGTGAAGCAGTAAGCTTCCTGAAATTTAAGATTAAGGCCGCGGAGAAATCCGCGGCCTTTTGTTTTGGTGAATCAGGACCGGGGCGCCCTCACCCCGGTCTGATTGAATCGTCCGCGCCCTACCCTTTCGCCAGCTCCGTGAGCATGCGTTCGGACATATCGATGCCCTTTTTCATCACGCCGAGATGGAAGCTCTCGTTGGGCGCATGCAGGTTGTCTTCCGGGAGGAAGAGACCGGGCATGACGGCGTCGAGACCGAGCACTTCCTTGAGGTCGGCGATAAGTCCGACGCTACCGCCCTCACGCAGAAAGAGCGGAGGCTTGCCCCAGGTTTCGACCACCGCTTTCTCCAACGCCCGGAAGCCGCGCGCCAGCACGGGCGACTGGTCTTTGGGCGTGTTCGAGCGGTCCGGCGGGATTGCCACGTAGGGCGTGGCGTGGTGCTGCTCGGTGATCGTCATCGTCACACCCTTCGGGCAGCGCGCCCGGATGGCATCAAAGACCACCTGCTTCATATTTGTCGGAGTCTGGTTGGGCACGAGGCGGCAAGTGATCTTCACCCGCGCCTTGCTCGGGATGACGGTCTTTGTCCCCTCGCCCTGATAGCCGCCGCTGAAGCCGTTGAACTCGAGCGTGGGCAGGAAGCGGATCGCCTCGAAGGGCGTGTAGCCGGGCGGTGTGTGGAATTCCTTGATGCCCAGAAACGCCGCGTAGTCTGACTCTTTCAGTCCGAGCTTGGCCAGTTGTTCGCGTTCCCAGGCGTGTGGCTCGATGACGCTGTCGTAGAATCCGGGAATGTTCACGCGGCCGTCCGGCGTGTGCAGCGAGGCGCAAAGTTCGGCCAGCGCCTGCAGCGGGTTCATCAACACGCCACCGTGCATGCCGGAATGCAAATCACCCTTCGGGCCGGTCAACTCGACCTCGAAGGCCATCATGCCGCGCAAGCCGACCGTCACCACCATCTGGTCGGCGTTCGGAATGCCGGTGTCGGAGAGATAGACGAAATCGCCGCGCAGCTTCTCCTTGT
>CBINOW010000234.1:0-3352 GCA_966252395.1 uncultured Oleiharenicola sp.
CCCTCCACGGAGCTGCCGGCGACATCCTGGCGCCAGTAGGGCAGAACAAAGACGACGCCGGATTCGGTCTGGTCTGAGTTGGCCTGGGCCAGCCGGAACACGGGGCTCACCTTGAACTGACGTTCCAGCCGGGCCGCTTGCACGATGGGGGCGGTGGGGGCGGTGAGCACATCGTAACCGAGGACCGGCTCGTTGCCGGTGAGGGGCTCGAGGTAATTGATGACGAAATACTCGGGAGAATCGGCGGCGGGCTGCAGCGAACCGTCGGACTGGCGCTGCCGGACCACGAACGGGCGCTTCAGCTCGGCCGAGGCCTGTTGCTCAAAGGCGGCGCGTTGGTCGCCCGGCACGATCTGCACCCACTGGAGCGCCTGCACACCGGCATGGCGTTCGAGCAGCGAACGGCAAACGCGGGAGAACTCGTCGCGGCTCACCTCCTGCTGGCCGATGAATGCATCACGCAGGCTGTAAACCATCTCCTGGTAGGCCCGCAGCCGTTGCTGGGCCACGCTCGCCTGCGTCTGGGCGCGGCTCAGGAAGGCGCCGCGGAGGCGTTCCGCTTCCTGCTTGGATGCGAGATGCCAGATCAGGAACGAGAGGAAGACGCCCAAGACCAGAACGGCCGCCACGGTGCCACGGCGATAGGGAGTCAGAAAACTGGGCGGAGCCATGTTCGGACGCTAGCACACGGGACGTGCGACGCCACGGAAATCCAGACTTGTCCCGGGACGGATTGCCGCACCCGGGCCGAAGTTACAGCTTGTAGGGCAGCGGGAACCGCGAGGTGAGCGCGACGACCTTCTGCTTGGTGGCGGCGATGACGGCGGCCTCGTCGGGTTTGCCGATAGCGGAGAGCACGCCGTCAATCAGGCCGGCGATCTCGGCCATCTCGGCCTCCTTGAGACCACGGGTGGTCATGGCCGGCGTGCCGAGGCGGATGCCCGAGGCCTGGAAGGGCGAGCGGGTCTCGAAGGGCACGGTGTTCTTGTTGCAGGTGATGTGGGCGAGATCGAGGGTCTCCTGGGCCTTCTTGGCGGTGAGCTCGGGCAGGTTGTGGCGGAGGTCGATCAGGAACAGGTGGTTGTCGCTGCCGCCGGAGACGAGCTTGTAGCCGCGGGCGGTGAAGGCGGCGGCGAGGGCGCGGCTGTTGTCCACCACCTGCCGGGCGTAGGCCCGGAACTCGGGCGTGGCGCACTGCGCGAAGCAGACGGCCTTGGCGGCGATGACGTGCATGAGCGGGCCGCCCTGGCCGCCGGGGAACACGGCGGAATCGATGGCCTTGGCATGCGCCGCCTTGCACATCGTGAGACCACCGCGCGGGCCGCGCAGGGTCTTGTGCGTGGTGGTCGTGACGAAGTCGGCGTGCGGGAACGGCGACGGATGGTGGCCGGTGGCGACGAGCCCGGCGATGTGCGCGATGTCGGCGAAGAGCAGGGCGCCGACCGAGCGGGCGATCTCGCCCATGCGGGCGAAGTCGATCACGCGCGAGTAGGCGGAGGCGCCGACGGTGATCATCTTGGGTTTCTCACGGAGGGCGACGGCCGCGAGTTCGTCGTAGTCGATCAGGCCGGTGTCCTCGCGCACGCCGTATTGGACGAACTGGTAGAGTTTGCCGGAGAAGTTGGCCGGGTTGCCATGGGTGAGGTGGCCGCCGTGACTGAGGTTCATGCCGAGGATCTTGTCACCCGGCGTGAGGACGGAGGTGTAAACGGCGAAGTTGGCCTGCGAGCCGGAGTGCGGCTGGACGTTGGCGTGCTCGGCGTTGAAGAGCTTCTTCGCGCGCTCGATGGCGAGGACCTCGACCTTGTCCACCTGCTCGCAGCCGCCATACCAGCGCTTGGCCGGATAACCTTCGGCGTATTTGTTGGTGAGCACGCTGCCCATGGCCTCGATGACGGCCGGGTAGGTGAAGTTCTCCGAGGCGATCAGTTCGATGTGGCTCTGCTGGCGGGCGAGCTCGCCGGCGACGACGGCGTAAACTTCGGGATCAAGCTGGGACAGGGGGGCGGCGTTCAGGGACATGGGAGATTTTCGATTTTGGATTCTCGATTTTCGACTTAAGGCCCAAGCAGAGCGGACCGGAAATCAAAAATCGAGAATCGAAAATTGAAAATCAGGTCTTCCGGCCCTCCACGAGTGTCTTAAGGAAGACCATGATGGCCGGCACAGCCTCGACCATTTCGTCGCGCACAGATTCGTAAAGTTTCAGCGGGCCGCCGTAGGGGTCGCCGATCTCCTTGCTGGCCGGCGGAGGCAGAAACTCGCGGAACAGGTAAAGGTGCTCCGGCACCGGCCGGGCGCGGGCGCGGATGATGCTACGGTGCGACTCGGTCATGCCGAAGACCACCAGCGCATCGTCGAGCATCTTCTGGGTGAGGCCCTGGCTGTGCAGGTGGCTGATGTCGATGCCCACCTTGCGCAGGGCAACCACGGAGTTTTCGGAGATCGGCTCGCCCGTGTGCGCGGCGACGCCGGCGGAGATGACCTTGAGGCTGCGCAGCGGCTCGGGCTGGGCTTGGAGCGCGTGCGCGAGCAGGCCCTGGCCCATCGGGCTGCGGCAGATGTTGCCGGTGCAGACGACGAGGATGTGACCGGGCGTGGGCATTTATCAGGTGACAGTGGGCCGAGGACGGAGGGCAGCCAAGGCAGGAAATGGACGATGCCTGTGCCCGAGGGGACGTCAAATCACCGCTTCAAGGCCTGCAGCGCGCGGTGCAGGTGGAGAGCGCGCTGGAGCACGCGGTCGGTCAGGCGCGGGGCTTTTTCCGGAGCCGTGGCCGTCCCGGCCTCGGGCGGCTTGGGATCGGGCACACCGTTCTTGAACTCCAAGACCAGTGCGGCCTCGTCGTAGCGCTCTTTGTCCATTTTGCCGGAAACGAGGTCGGCGAGCGCGGTGCCCTGTGTGAGTGCTTCGAAGGCGCGTCGGTCGTCGGCGGCCGATTGGAGCACCACGACCTGCGGCTCGGGGCGCGCACCCTTCACGCCGAGCGTGACGAGCTTGGGCTGGCCTGAAGCAATGGCGCCAACGACCGGCACGGGTGTGGCGGGGCTGACGAGGACGTAGAGTCGCGGCTTGGCCGGGTGGGTGGCCAGTTCCTGCCGCAGCGTTTCGCCGGCGTCGCGTTCGTCGAGCGGGTAACGCAGGTCGAGCACGAGCGCGCGGGGCTTGAGCAACGCGCTGGCGATGGCCTCGCGCTCCAGCACGATGGAGTGAATGCGCAGGTAATTGAGGTCGGCGGCCAGCTCAACCGGCTCGGCGGCGGAGAGGCGGAGCGCGGAGAGCGTAAGGGTGAGGGCCGTGATGAGCAGGCCGATGATCAGAGGGACCACCGTCATGGTCAGCGCCTTGAGC
>CBINOW010000235.1:0-2953 GCA_966252395.1 uncultured Oleiharenicola sp.
GTGCTGGCTCCCTACCTGCGCAAGCAGGCTCCGCCACCGCCTTTGAGCCAGCAACCCGCCGCACCCGAAACACCCTACCGTCTCGGGCCGCTGGTGTTTCATCCGCGCCTCTCGTTGCGTCACCTCAGTGTTGACGGTCTTCGTTCCCAAGGCGGTCTGCCCGTTGACAGTGAGATGACCGTGTTCGCCGCCGGCCTGAACGTGGATCTGGGCGACCACTGGAGTTTCGACTACAGCCCTTCTCGAACCGACTACTCGGCGGATGCGATGCGCGACAGCACCCAGCACACCGCCCGGCTCACTGGCAGTGTAGAGGCCCAGAATTGGTCGTTGGGATTCGATCAGGGATACCGCCGGAGCAATTCCACCCTGGTGGAAACCGCCCGCCAGACCGAGGAAAAGACGTGGACCACAGCCGTGGATTCCGTCTATCGCCCCAGCTCAAGGCTCCAGCTCCGCACTTCAGGTTCCTTGTCTGAGCGTTATACCTCGGTGGCCTCCGACCAGAAAACTTGGTCGGGCAGTGCCGCTCTCACTTACATCGCATCCCCGCAGGTGTCGCTGATCCTAACCCCGGAATACAGCTACACGGAAGTGGCCAACGAACCGGATTACTCGGGAGACTCTTTTATGGGGCAAGTGAGCTGGCGCCCGGTGGAAAAATTCACCCTCGGCCTGGGTGGTGGCGTCAAGCACACCCGCTCCAAATCCAGCAACGGTGCCGATTTCACCACGCCGCTGCTAAGCGTTTCCCTCGCCTACCAGCCGTTCGAGACCACCAGTCTGGGGCTTTCAGTCAACCGCAGCGCGGCCGGATCCTATTTCCAGTCGCTTGCGACCGAAAGTCTACGGTGGAACCTGAGTCTCAATCAGCGTCTCTTGGGCAAACTTTACCTTGCCGCCAGCTACGGCGAGGTCGAGACCGACTACGTTGCGCTGTTGAACACATTGCTCCCCAACCGTTCTGACAAAGCCAGGACCTATAGTGTCAGGCTATCCACCCGCCTGCTACAGCGTCTCTCGGTGGCTCTCGTCACACAGGAAACCAGGAACCGTTCCAACTTGGCGGGCTTTGGCCTGACGAGCAGGCAGATCGGCATCGAACTCGGCTACCGCTACTAGCCCGCGAGGTCTGGAGCGACTGCTCATACGGACCAGCATGTGCACAGTGGCACTAACGTGCCGCGAACCACCACAGATGGGCTTGCTCCGATGGATCTGGCAGCGACCTGAGGCTGAATCCTTCTGCACCTTGCAGACTTTTTCGTGAACCACGAGTTGCGCATCGCGAACACCCCGCCTCCCGGCTGGGAGGATTTCGTCCTGCAAAGGCCCTATCCGCACTTCGAACAGTCCAGCCACTGGGCGGCCACCGAGTCACAAGACGGGTGGGAGTCTCGTTATGCATACCGACTGGATGACCGGGGCATCGAAGCTGGAGCGCTGATCCTGGCCAAACCTGTGCGACGGATTGGTCGCGTCGGTTATGTGTTTCGCGGTCCGGTTGTTCGGGACGGGGATATCTCGAAAACTTCCGTCCATGGGGCAGCGAGTGATTTGCTGAAACAGGCAGCTGGCAAAATGGGACTTAGACTGCTCGTCGTGGTGCCCCCCTACGACGGAGAAGCTTGGAGTGCACATGCTCTCCAAACCGGATTCAGCCTGCACCCATCCCGTCTTCCTCCCACGGGATTGTCCCGGGCGACCATCAGCGTGGATCTGGCCAAAACCCCGGAACGCCTGGAGCAGTCTTTTCGGCGCTCGACTCGTCAGGAAATCAAGCTGGGGCGCAAAGCCGGGATCACGGTCGAAACCGGCGGAGCCGCGAACTTGGACGAATTCTGGAACCTGCACGAAGAGCTTTGCCGCCGAAGAGGGGTCCGTTCCAACGTCCCTTCATTGGAGTATGTCCGGACCCTCTGGACGCAGTTCAATGCCGCAAACCGGATCTGGCTCTTTCGCGCGCGCCATGCTGCCAACACCCTTTGCTCCCTGCTCTGCGTGCGAGCGGGATCGATCTGCTACGCTTGGCGCATCGGCTGGAATGGCATGGAGCCGGAAAAATCCCGACCAAGGTGCTCTACGCCGAGGCCATACTCCATATGGCGGAGGCCGGCTGCACCCGGTTTGATATCACACAGATCGATCCGGCCGTCGCCGAAGTGCTTCGCCGGGGTGAAAAATACCAGGACCGCAACGCCGGCCTGACACTCTACAAACTGGGCTTTGCTGGTGACATCATTCCGCTGTCACCAACCTTGGTCTGGTTTCCCAATCCCGTGCTGCGTCTGCTGTCCCAACACTTGCTCTTTCCATTCCTGAACAGAAAACACCGGTCAGGCTGATGATCATTTTTCATCTAGGCCATCAGCCGGATTTGTGCGCACATTCATCAATGGCCAGCCACCAATGAACCGACCAGCCCTCTCTTACCAAAAGTTTCCCGTCCCATCCGACATCATCGCCGGAGATGTCTGGCTGTCAGCGTTGGCACAGGATCCGGTATGGGACGATTTCCTGCGAGGCTCTCCGCTTGGCCAATACCAGCAGTCAAGCCTGTGGGCCGAGTTCAAGGCTGGCGAAGGCTGGCGACATCATCGCGTCGTTGTGAACGTGAACGCGAACGTGGTGGGCGGATTCCAAATACTTTGGCGAAAAAAGGGACCTGTGCGCATCGGCTATGTGAGCAAGGGGCCCGTGGCGCTGCCTTCGGAACCGGGATTGCTTGAGGGATTGTGCCGTCTTCTCCGCCTTTCGGCACGCGAACTGGGTTTGCATGCGCTGATCGTTCAGCTTCCCGATGAAAGCCGGGAGCCGGACCTGACTCCATGCGACTTTGTCCGCAGCAATCCCATGGATGTGATTGAGGCGACCTACCTCGTCAACGTGAGCGAAGGCATGGAGCCGGTGCGCAAGCGCATGCACCCCAAAATGCGGCAGTATGTGCGCAAAG
>CBINOW010000236.1:0-2878 GCA_966252395.1 uncultured Oleiharenicola sp.
GCGGGGCTAGAACCCCCGCTGCTAGGCCCGCTTAGCCGCACTGGTGACGGTGCGGCCGGGCAATATCGTATTTGCACCCGGCCCGCGGAACGTTTGAGTGGGGGCGTGGTTACGACTTCAGACACTGCCCGCCACAGCCGGGATCTGGTCCGCCAGCTCCGGGAATCCGACATTTTCAAGGATTACGAGAAGGCTTTTCGTGAGACCACCGGTCTCCCGATCAACCTGCGGCCCATCGAGGCCTTCGACCTGCCGCACCACAACGATCCCAAGGAGGCGCCGTTCTGCGCCCTGATGGCGAAGACCAACCAGACCTGCGCCGCCTGCCTGCAGCTCCAGCGCAAGGTCGAGGAGGAGGCCCGCATGGAGCCGAAGACGCTCAAGTGCTTCGCCGGCCTGTGCGACTCCGCCGTGCCCGTGCGCGTGGGCGAGAACCTCGTGGCCTTCCTGCAGACCGGCCAGATCCTGCTCCACAAGCCCAGCAGCAAGGATTTCAAGAAGGTCACCCGCGAGCTGATCAACTACGGGGTGGACGCCGACCTCAAGAAACTCGAGGAGGCCTGGTTCCAGACCCGCGTGCTGGAGAAGAAGCAATACGAGGCGGTCCTGCGCCTGCTCACCATCTTCGCCCAGCACCTCGCCTCGCTCAGCAACCAGCTCATGGTCGCGGCCAAGCAGGCCGAGTCGCCCATGATCACGCGGGCCAAGGTCTATATCGCCGAGCACCAGCACGAGGAGATGTCGCTGCGCCAGGTGGCCGGCGCGGTGAACACGAGCGCGTTCTATTTCTGCAAGATGTTCAAGCAGGCCACGGGCCTGACCTTCACCGACTATCTCGCCCGCGTGCGCGTCGAGAAGGTGAAGAACCTGCTCCTCAATCCGCACAAGCGCATCAGCGAGGCCGCCTACGAGGCCGGGTTCCAGTCGCTGTCGCAGTTCAACCGCGTGTTCCGCAAGATCGCGGGCGAGGCACCGACGATCTGGCGCGAAAAACTCCAGCGCCAGTCAGCGGCGGGTTGAGTGGGAGGGCGGCAGGTGGTGGGCCTTGCCCGCCATCTCGCAGCAGCCCGGCACGCCCTTGTGCTGGCAGACCGAGCAGAGGGTTTCGATCTCGCGTTGGGCCAGCGAGCGGAAGCGCTCCAGCACTTCCTCGATCTCGGCCCCGAGCTTGGTCCCGGCGGCCGCGCGCACGGCGAGTTCCCCGGTGGTGAAGTATTTCAGCAGCGGGTTCAGCCCGCAGGCGCAGTAGTTGTGCACCGGACCGACCACCGGCGCGCAGCGCTTCAGCCACTGGTGGTGCGAGGTTTTGTCCTCCAGGCCCGCGAACAGCTGTGCCAGCGTCGCGTCCATCAGGAACACGAGCGTGTCGGGGCGGCCGAGGGGGGTGATGGTCGGTTCGCCACGGAGCAGGCCGGCCCACTCCTGCTTGATGGCGGGACCAAGCCCAGCCAGGCACTGGACGGAGGCGGGAGTCACGTCGTCATGATGCCACAGGCCTGACCGGGTTGCGCCGCAACGCTTGGCGGCCTCTGCGCATATCTTGGGCAAGTTGCGCGCAACGAAGACCAAGCGGCGCGCAGCGGGTCCGACGTGGCCGGGTTATCCTCCGGATATGAACCCACGACAACACACCATCCGGCTGGTCGAGCCGGAAGAAAAAGCCATCCAGCACGCGGCCTATCTGCTCTGGGAAAAGGCCGGTCGGCCCGAGGGGCGCGACCAGGAGTTCTGGTTCACCGCCCGGGAGCGCCTGCTCCACACCGCACCGGTCAAGGTGACTGTGCGGAATTTGCCAAGACCCGCCGTATCTAGCGCAAGGAATGCGCAGCCCTCCGGGGCCGGAATCCGGTAGGCTGGGGCAGACATTCTCCACGCCATGTCTGTCATTCCCCTCACCATATTCTTCAGCCTGCTGCTGGCCGGCACCTTCGTGGTGCTTTTTCTGCGCGAACAGCGCCGCCGCCACCTGACCAGTCCCGAACGCGACTCGCTCCTGCCGTTGGCGGACGAGTTTCCGCTCACCGCCGGCGGAATGCATATCCCGGCCGACCGGACGGAACACGCCGAAGAGACCTGCGCCTGCCGCGCCGGCCAGCGCCCGCCCTGCCCGCATTGCCTGCGCCGCCGCGACGAGCAGGAACCCGCCTATTTCTGAACCCCTTCCACGCACCCGCCATGACGAACGGACAAAAAGTAACCATTGAATTCAACGACCAGATCGTGCGGCAGTTCCTGCTCGCCGCCGTCATCTGGGGCATCGTGGGCATGCTTGTGGGCGTGCTCATCGCCAGCCAGCTCAACTTCTGGCAGCTCAACCTCGGCCAGCAGTGGCTGAGCTTCGGCCGCCTGCGCCCGCTCCACACCAACGCCGTCATCTTCGCCTTCGTGGGCAACATGATGTTCGCGGGCATCTACTACTCGACGCAGCGCCTCGTGAAGGCCCGGCTCGCGAGTGACTTCCTGTCCAACCTCCACTTCTGGGGCTGGCAGCTCATCATCGTCTCGGCGGCGATCACCCTCCCGCTCGGCCTCACGCGCGGCAAGGAATACGCCGAGCTCATCTGGCCGATCAACATCGCCGTCGCCGTCATCTGGGTCGTGTTTGCGGTGAACTTCTTCTGGACGCTCGCCAAGCGCCACGAGAAGTCCCTTTACGTCGCCATCTGGTTCTACATCGCGACGATCATCACCGTGGCGATGCTCTACATCGTCAACCACCTCTCGCTGCCGACCTCGCTCACGCACAGCTACCCGGTCTTCGGCGGCGTGCAGGACGGCCTCGTGCAGTGGTGGTATGGCCACAACGCCGTGGCGTTCTTCCTGACCACGCCGATCCTCGGCATCATGTATTACTTCCTGCCGAAGGCGGCGGAGCGGC
>CBINOW010000237.1:0-2729 GCA_966252395.1 uncultured Oleiharenicola sp.
CACGCGAGACGTGCGGCGCGTAGGGCCGCGCAGCGGTTTCCTTGGCGCGCTGCTGGAGCAGGTCGAAGTTGAATTCGGCGGCAGGGGCGCAGAGAGCGCCGACGAACACCGTGATCCCAATGATCAACGAGGTTGGCAATCTGCGCAGGGATAGTTGTAGGGCGGGGTCTCCGAACCCCGCCATGGATGTATTCCCTATATCAAGCGAAGGCGGGGTTCGGAGACCCCGCCCTATAGTTCCAGAGCCAGAGATCCTCTTCATCACAGGAAATAATTCCGCTGCTTGTCAGAAATCGGCACCGCGGCGCGCTCCATCACGGCGAGCAAATCTTCCCAGGCATCGCGCTTGATCTTCTTCGCGGCGGCGGACACGAGGCCTTCCTGGCGGAGCAGATACGACGGATGATACGTCGCGCGCAGCGGCGTGCCGGCGTATTCGTGCCACGCGCCGCGAGCGGCGCCCATGGATTTGAAACGGTCGGGACCGAGCAGACCGTCCACGGCGGTCTTGCCGAGCGCAACGATCACCTTGGGCTGGATGATGGCGATCTGCGCGCGGATGAACGGCAGGCAGCACGCCATCTCCTCTTGCGTCGGCGGCCGGTTGCCCGTCTGCGAACCGTCGGCGTTGCGCGCGCCCATGGCCGGACGCCAGTTGAGGATGTTGCCGATGTAAACCTGCTCCCGCGCGAGTCCCATGGCCTTGATCATGCGGTTGAGCAGCTGGCCGGCGCGGCCGACGAACGGCTCGCCCTGGTCCTCCTCGTCGGCGCCGGGCGCCTCGCCCACGAACATGATGGTGGCATCGAGGTTGCCCACACCGAAGACGATCTGCTTTCCGGGATGGACGTTCTGCTTGCAGGTCGGATCGTTGAGCACGATCTCGCGCAGCGCGTTCCACCGCGTCTGCTTGTCGCCATCGGGGAGCACGACGTCGGGGCGCGGGGGAAGCACGGGTTTGGCGGCGACGACCGGCGCAGGCGTCGGCAGCACAAAAGTGCGCACGGGCGGCGGCTGGTCGGGCGTTGCACGCGATGGTTCGGCTTCGAACTCGCGGGGTGATCCCGCCATCGCGGGACCGCCTCCAAGATTTTCCTCCGCCGGCGCATCGGCCAACGCGTCGCGCAACTCCTGCATTGCCTCCTCGCTGACCGCGATCGTGCGGTTGCCCTCGGCCTTGAGGCGCCGGAGCTCGTCGTTGAGAGCCAGCAGTTGTTCGCGGGTGTTCAAAGGGGCGGTCAGACCGGGCGGGTGACCATCAGCTTCTCGACGTATTTCGCCAGCAAGTCGAACTCCAGATTCACGCCGCTGCCGGCCTGTTTTTCGCGGAGGTTGGTGGCCGCCAGCGTGTGAGGGATGAGCCACACGGCGAAGGAATCACCCGCGACCTCCGCGACCGTCAGCGAAATGCCGTCCACGGCGATCGAGCCCTTGCTCACGAGGTAGCGGCCGAAGCCCGTGGGCGCGGCAATGCGCAAGTAGTGGTCCTTGCCGCGTGGCTCGAAAACTTCAACGCGGCCGAGCGCGTCCACGTGGCCCGACACGAAATGCCCGCCGAGCCGGCTCTCGGGCTTGAGGCTGCGTTCGAGGTTCACGAGCGAGCCGGGTTTGAGTTCGTTGAAATTGGTCAGCCGGCGCGACTCCTCGAGCAGCTCGAACCACAGGTGCCCGGCGTCGAAGCGCACCACGGTCAGGCAGCAGCCGTTGACGGCCACGCTGTCGCCCACAGCCACGTCGGCCGGCACGACCTGTGCGGCAAGTTGCAAGCTCCACGCATTTTGCGCGGGAGCGAAGCTGACGACCTTGCCTGTTTCCTCGACCAGACCGGTGAACATGCCCCATGCCTAAGCGGACGGCCCGGCGAGCACCAGAAAAAGTCCGCCGGGATGGTCATTTCCGATGATTGACGGTGGGGGCCTACCTTCCACAAAGTGCCGGTTTACCCACATGGCCGCCACCTCCTGCAAAGAATACGAGTTCCTCACGATCGAGCCGCACTGGCAGGCGATCTGGGAGCAGACCAAGCCTTTCCGCGCCGAAAACGGCTCGACCAAGCCGAAGTTCTACGTGCTCGACATGTTCCCCTACCCGTCCGGCGCCGGCCTGCACATCGGCCATCCCGAGGGTTACACGGCCACCGACATCCTCGCCCGCTATAAGCGCGCCCGCGGCTTCAACGTCCTCCACCCGATCGGATGGGACGCCTTCGGCCTGCCCGCCGAACAACACGCCGTGAAAACCGGCACGCACCCGGCCACCAACACGCAGAACAACATCACAAACTTCCGCCGCCAGATCAAGGCGCTCGGCTTCAGCTACGACTGGGACCGCGAGGTGGACACGACCGACCCGAAGTATTTCCGGTGGACGCAGTGGATTTTCCTCCAGCTCTTCAAGAAGGGCCTGGCCTATGTGGACGAGCGTCCCGTGTGGTGGTGCCCCGAGCTGCGCACCGTGCTGGCCAACGAAGAAGTTGTGGACGGCAAGTCCGAGGTCGGCGGTTTTCCCGTCGAACGCCGCAACCTGCGCCAGTGGGTGCTGCGCATCACCGCCTATGCCGAGCAGCTGATCGACGGCCTGAAGGACGTGGACTGGCCCGACTCCACCAAGCGCATGCAGGAGGCCTGGATCGGCCGAAGCGAGGGCGCCGAGGTGCTGTTCAAATTGGAAAACGCCGCGCTCGGCGACCTCAAGATTTTCACCACGCGTCCCGACACGCTCTTCGGCTG
>CBINOW010000238.1:0-2620 GCA_966252395.1 uncultured Oleiharenicola sp.
ACGCCGGCCCATTTCGAGACGTCGGGCGCGCGGTCGCCGAGGAAGATGGGCACGACCTGGTTCATGCCGGCGTTGGTGAAGAGCAGCCCGGGGGAGTCCGGCAGCAGGGACGACGACGGCGTGATCGTGTGGCCCTGTTGGGCGAAGAAATCGAGGAACGACTGGCGGATCTGGGCGGAGGTCATGGAGGAAGACATCCTCCTTCGCTCGAGGCTACGGAGGACAAGGAGGAAAGAGGACAGAGGACGGAGGGGTGGGGGGCAAGGCGGAATCCCTGATCCGTTTGGGGCCTAAAAATCACAACAGATCAGGGCTCGATGGGCCTTGGTTTTCAGGGATTTCCATATGAGGGGCCAGAGATGCAATCCATGCGCACGAATTGACCAAGAGAGGGGAGCGTGCTCTATTAGGTTCATTAAACTGGTGAGCACTCGGGCCGATCACCAACTACCCCGCCCATGCCCGCGAACCCCAATCCGAAGCCTATTGGCAGCTCACGTGGGCCCTCTGTTTCGCAACCGGAACGGAGGGCGGCGGTGGGGCGAATTGTGCTCATCTACGCGCTTTTTGCCGCAATTTGGATCGTCGTATCAGACCGGTTGTTGATTTGGGCGGTTTCCGATCCGGAGACCTTAGGTTGGCTGGCCATCGCGAAAGGTTGGTTCTTCGTCATGATCACTTCGGGACTGCTTTACAGTCTCTTGAGTCTGGATCGCCGTCGGCTGGAGCAGGCCGTGGCGGTGCGGTCGGTCATCTCCCGGGCCTTGGTTGACACCAGTCTCCATCAACAGTGGCTGGAGGATAACATTCCCGGGAGTTATATCTACCAATACACACGTGCCAAGGACGGTCGCCCGGTCTTTCTCCGCGTCAGCGCCGGGGTGGAGAAATTGCACTTGGTGACAGTGGCCGCAGTTCTGCAAGATGCGCAGGCAATTCACAGTCAAATTGCACCCGAGCAGTGGGACGCGCTCCTGGCGGCGGAACGGGAAAGCCTGCGATCCATGTCGGACTTCGACCAACATATGCGCATTCTTCGGCCCGACGGTCAGTCCCGCTGGCTGCATGTGTGTTCCCGTCCTCGGTTGCGCCCGGACGGGCAGGTGGTGTGGGACGGGCTGGCAACGGATGTCACCGAGCAGCGGCAGGCGGCAGAGGCCCTGCGACTCAGCGAAGAGAGGCTGCGTATCGTAACAGGATCAGCGCGGGTCGGATTGGTCATGGTCGATGCCGAACATCGTTATATTTTTGCCAATGCCACCTATGCCGAAATTCTCGACCTGCCGTCAGCTGACCTTGTTGGCCGGCGCGTGGGCGAAGTGTTGGTGGGTGTTTATGAGGAGCAGATCCGGCCGCGGCTGGACCGGGCCTTTGCCGGGGAGCGGGTGACCTACCAGTTGCACCGGACGCTGGGAGACAATGACCGGCACTACGCCGTGAACTATGAACCCGCCCGGGCTGGTGGGCAGGTGTATGCGGTTGTCGTGGTCATCACCGACATCACAGGACTGAAACTGGCGGAGGAAAAAATCCGCCTGCATGAGGCGGTGTTGGAGGAGACGGGGCGCATCGCCAAAATAGGAGGATGGACCCACGATGTGGCGACCGGATCCGGTTATTGGACGGAAGAAGTGGCCCGGATTCATGATCTTGATCCCGATACGCCGACCTCAAAGGAGGTCGGGCTAAGCTACTATCAGGGTGAATCCCGCCGCCGGATCGAGGCAGCCTTGGAAGAGGCGGTGCAACAAGGCAAGTCCTACGATCTTGAGCTGGAACTGACGACGGCCAAGGGGGGCCGAAAATGGGTCCGCACCATCGGCCATCCCATCTTCGAGAACGGCAAGGTTGTCCGGTTGCATGGATCTTTCCAGGATGTCTCCGAAAGGCACAGGTTGGACGAGGAACGCGAGCGTCAACAACGTCGGCTCGCCCTGTTGGCCGACATCTCGCAGAGGCTGGTCCTGAGCGACTCGCCCGGGGCGATCCTGCAGGGCATATTCGCGGACCTCTCCCGGGAGCTTCAGGTGGATATTTTTGCGAACTACATGGTGAGTCCAGCGGGTGACCGGCTGCTGCTGGAGAGCAGCGGCGGACTTACCGAGCAGCAGCAGCAGGATTTTGCCGAGTTGCCCTTCGGGGTTTCGCTTTGTGGTCTGGTCGCCCAGAGGAAGGAGCGGTTGGTTTTCGCGGATCTGCCCACGGTCACGGTGCCGCAAGCGGCCGGGATCATCGCACTGGGGGTGAAGGCTTATGCGGGCCATCCTTTGCTGGCCGGCAATCGCCTGATCGGCACCATCTCCTTCGGCAGCCGCCGGCTGCAAAGCTACTCCGAGGAGGATGTGCGATTGATGCGGACCGTGGCGGACCAGGTCTCCGCGGCGGTCGAGCGCCGGCGCCTGCATGCCCGATTGGACGAGAGCCGCGCCCAGCTGGCGATCTTCATCGACCACGCTCCGGCCGCGCTGGCCATGTTCGATCGCGACATGCGCTATCTCAGCGTCAGCCGGCGCTGGCTGACGGACTACAAGTTGAGCCGGGAAGTGATCGGGCGTTCCCATTACGAGGTGCTGCCCGAGATCGACGAGGCCTGGAAAAGGGTGCACCGGCGGGCGCTCGC